>NZ_CP014327.1:600000-900000 GCF_000812665.2 Falsihalocynthiibacter arcticus | reverse complement strand
GCGGCTTGGGCCTTGGAGCCATCGCGGACTTTGGTGTCAAAAATATGCAGCATGGCTTGTTCGGCAGCGCGTTGGACGCGCGGATCAAGCGTTGATTGAATGATCACATCTTCGGTGGTGTCGCGAGTTAGATAGCTCGGACCTTCGGACATAACCCAATCGGCAAAATACCCACCCGTACGCGATTTGGCTGCATCAGAAAGCGTGGCGGGATTGGCGCGGGCTTCATTAGCTTGCGCAGTGGTAAGGAGGCCTTGTTCTTCCATCAATTTCACAACGGTCTCTGCGCGATCTTGGCTGCGTTGAAGATCATTGGTCGGCGCATAGCGCGTGGGCGCCTTAAGAAGACCCGCCAGCATCGCCGCTTGCGCAGGCGAAATTTGGTTGGCGGACAGGTTGAAATAACGCTGGCTAGCAGCTTCAAATCCACGAGCGCCTGCGCCGAGGAAGGCGCGGTTCAGGTAGATCGTCAGGATTTCATTCTTGGTGAACTTTACCTCAAGTGCCATCGCATACAGCGCTTCCTTGGCTTTACGTACGAGTGATCCTCGACGGCAATCGGACTCATATTCGCGTTCGGTCATTTTATTCGTGTCGTGTGGAACGCCAAGACACAACAGTTTCGCGGTTTGCTGTGTGATTGTGGACCCGCCATTCCCAGAGAGCGCCGAGCGCCCTTCGGATATGTTGATTTTTACAGCACTCGCGATGCCCCGTGGCGAAACGCCAAAGTGCCAGAAAAAGCGTTTGTCCTCGGTCGCGGTGACGGAATTCTTGAGGTGTGGAGACACCGTTTCGGTGGTGACCATGCCGCCGAATTGATCACCGCGCCATGCAAAGACTTGGCCATTGGTGTCCAGAAGCGTTACCGAACCGCGTGTCCGCCCATCAACCAGTTCTTCAAGCTCGGGCAAAGTGGACGCGTAAAACAACACACCCAGCGCGACGAGAATGGTACAGACAGCCCCCACGCGCCACGTAATTCCCCAGAACAACCGAACGATCCAGCGAAACAGCCGACTGATCGGATTTCTCTTAGGAGCGGGGCGTGCACGTCGCTTGGTGCGCGTTTTTCGCGCCGCAGTTTTAGGAGCCGCCCGCTTAGGGCTGCTCTTCTTAGCGTTCGCGCGCTTCTCTGCCACCAATTTGGGGCGTTTTGGGCCTGTTCCGGTCATCTGCTACTCGTCTTAGGGCGTATTTTTCCTCAACTTACAGGGTCTGAACCGATTTGTAACGGGACTATTCGTGACTGATTCTTCTTTTTGATGTGCTTAAATTTTAATCTAATCGCCCAATTTGTGCATTTTTTGTGCATTTTCGGTCGCCGGAGGCCCGCATTATAGGGTTTGCTTCCTTGAATCCGAACAAGTCTGCGCGTTTTTTAGCCTCATGGAAGCGCGGGCACCGAACAGATGTTCAACGCCTGAGAATGTAAGGGGAACGACGTGAAACTCATTATCGCAGCAATCAAACCGTTCAAGCTCGAAGAGGTGCGCGAAGCACTCACCGCGATCGGTGTTCGGGGCATGATGGTTACAGAAATTAAGGGGTTCGGATCTCAATCCGGCCATACCGAAATCTACCGTGGGGCAGAATACGCGGTGAATTTCGTGCCGAAGGTCAAATTGGAAATCGTTGTTTCGGCCGCCATGGCGGACCAAGTCGTAGAAACCATCCAAAAGACCGCCAAAACCGACAAAATTGGCGACGGCAAGATTTTTGTTCTGGACGTAGACCATGCGGTGCGCGTGCGGACTGGCGAAACCAACGAAGACGCGCTGTAGGCGCTGGATTCGACAAAGGAATTATACATGAAACTGAATAAATTAATCCCGCTGAGCGCGACGGCAGCCTTGCTTCCTCTCGCCAGTTTTGCCCAAGACGCTGAAGCTGTTGTAGCCGTTGCTGTGCCAACAGATTCCGTCTTTATCCTCAACTCGCTCCTCTTTCTCATCGGTGGCTTCTTGGTCTTCTGGATGGCCGCTGGGTTCTCGATGCTCGAAGCCGGTCTAGTCCGTTCCAAAAACGTTACCATGCAGCTTACAAAGAACATGGCGCTCTTTGGTCTGGCCTGTATTTTCTATTACTTGATCGGTTACAACCTTATGTACCCATTGGGTAATTGGTCTGTTGATGGTGTTCTTTCCGGTGTGTTTGGCCCAGCAGTTCTTGAAGTTGTTGGCGTGACGGCCGAGGGTGCAGACGATTACTCCTATGCGTCCACTGGCTCTGACTTCTTCTTCCAGTTGATGTTCTGTGCGGCGACGGCCTCTATTGTTTCTGGTACGCTTGCTGAGCGCATCAAACTTTGGCCCTTCTTGGCTTTCACAATTGTTCTAACGGCAATCATCTACCCAATCCAAGCGTCTTGGAAATGGGGCGGCGGTTTCCTTGATGCGGCTGGCTTTCTTGACTTCGCGGGCTCTACAGTTGTGCACTCCGTTGGTGGCTGGGCAGCTTTGACTGGCGCACTTGTTCTTGGTCCACGTTTGGGTAAATACAAAGACGGTCGAGTCATCCCGATGATGGGTTCCAACCTTACGCTCGCTACCTTGGGTACGTTCATTCTTTGGATGGGTTGGTTTGGCTTCAACGGTGCCTCGCAACTCGCAATGGGTTCGGTTGGCGACGTCGCCGATATCTCGCGGATTTTTGCAAACACAAACGCGGCGGCGGCAGGTGGTTTGATCACAGCCCTCTTGCTCACTCAAGCTCTCTAT
The DNA here is from genome assembly GCF_000812665.2 of Falsihalocynthiibacter arcticus. Taxonomy (GTDB): domain Bacteria; phylum Pseudomonadota; class Alphaproteobacteria; order Rhodobacterales; family Rhodobacteraceae; genus Falsihalocynthiibacter; species Falsihalocynthiibacter arcticus. The sequence continues at coordinate 897,280 of NZ_CP014327.1, read as the reverse complement.
AAAAAGCCAGACCTTACAATGATCCTTAACGGCGCGCTTGCTGGTCTGGTTTCCATCACAGCAGAGCCACTGACGCCAACAATTGGTGAATCAACGCTAATCGGTGCTATCGGTGGATTGATTGTTGTCTTCGCAGTACCAATGCTCGACAAACTCAAAATCGACGATGTTGTTGGTGCGATCCCAGTTCACCTTATGGCTGGTATCTGGGGCACAATCGCGGTTGTCTTCACTAACGGCGACGCGTCTTTGGGCACACAGCTTTACTCCATCGTAGTTGTAGGTGGGTTCACTGTCGTAACTTCTGGTGCCCTCTGGCTCCTCCTGAAACACACCGTTGGTATCCGAGTGAGTGCAGAAGCAGAGATCACAGGTCTTGATGTGGCGGAGCTTGGTATGGAAGCCTATCCCGAGTTCTCTAAAGGCTAACTACATCTGAGAAATTTCAAGAAACGTGCTCGGGCTGTCATGGCCCGAGCTTTTCCGTTTTTACATGTTGTTCCGGATCTTGAATGGCTGCAAAGTGTGGCATGACGCACATCGATCCACCCATTTCCGACAAAGCTGTTGCGGCTGTTTTTGCCGGGTTTCCAAGGCCTGCGCGGGACGGCACACTTCTCCTGCGCTCCATCATCTTTGAAATCGCCGATAGGGATGAGCGGGTCGGCGGCGTTTCGGAAACCCTCAAATGGAGGCAGCCTTCGTATTTACCGATTGCCAAAAATGTTGGAACCCCGATTAGGCTGGGTGTCCCAAAGGCGGGGGGCTTTGCCTTATTCGTCCATTGTCAAACGACTGTGATCAATGAATTTCGAACGCTTTTTTCTGGTGACTTTGAATTCGACGGTAATCGCGCAGTGTTGTTTGACAGCAAGGCAAGCATCGAAATCGAGAAGATCACGCTGCTGATCAATCGCGCTTTGACATATAGGCTCTAGTTTAAAAGGCGTCGCGCAATCACCTGCGCTTGAATTTCTGCCGCGCCCTCGAAGATGTTTAGGATACGTGCGTCGCACAATATGCGGCTGATTTGATACTCAAGTGCGAAGCCGTTGCCGCCATGGATTTGCAGGGCATTATCCGCCGCGGCCCAAGCGACCCGCGCTCCAAGGAGTTTCGCCATGCCAGCCTCTAGGTCGCAGCGGCGCTCATTATCTTTCTCAGTCGCCGCGAAATAGGACAATTGTCGTGCGATCATAATCTCGACGGCCATCATCGCCAGCTTTCCCGAAACCCGCGGGAAATTAATGATGCTCTTGCCGAATTGCTTGCGGTCGATGGCGTATTGCATCCCGACTTCCAACGCATTCTGGGCAACGCCGATTGCGCGTGCGGCCGTTTGAATGCGTGCGCTCTCAAAGGTTTGCATCAACTGCTTAAACCCTTTGCCCTCTACGCCACCCAGAAGGTTTTTGGCATCAACTTTGAACCCATCAAATGCCAGTTCGTATTCCTTCATGCCGCGGTAGCCCAGCACCTCGATTTCACTGCCACTCATCCCCTGCGTAGGGAAAGGTACGTCGTTCGTACCGGGAAGTTTCTCAGCCAAGAACATGGAGAGCCCCTTATGGTCATCGCTTGAGGTGTCGGTCCGCGCCAAGAGGGTCATCACGTGGGTTCGGGCGGCGTGGGTTATCCACGTTTTGTTGCCCGTCACGGTATAGCTTTCGCCATCTTTCACAGCCCGCGTACGTAAGGAGCCAAGATCGCTGCCTGTGTTCGGTTCGGTGAAAACGGCGGTTGGCAGGATTTCTGCACTGGCGATTTTGGGGAGCCAATGTTGTTTTTGCTCCTCGGTTCCACCACATAGGATCAATTCCGCCGCGATTTCACTGCGGGTACCCAAGCTACCAACACCGATGTAGCCGCGAGAAAGCTCTTCGCTGACCACACACATGCTTGCCTTGGACAGCCCAAGCCCACCGTATTCTTCGGGGATGGTCAGCCCGAAAACGCCCATCTCGGCCATTTCATTGAGGATCTCAAGCGGGATTAATTCATCCTTGAGGTGCCAGTCGTGGGCAAAGGGAGTAACGCGTTCGTTGGCGAAACGGCGGAACTGATCGCGGATCATCTCAAGGTCTTCGTCTAGACCCGTAGCACCAAATGTGGCGTGGCCGGTGTTGTCTTGCATAAGGGTAACAAGTCTGGTGCGGGCGGCGGTAGAATTGCCTAGGGCCATGAGCGTTTCTACCGCCGTCACGCGCAGAGCGTCAGGCGAGATTTCAAGGTCCTGCAAGCGGGCCATCTCCCCTTGGCTCATCGGGATACCGCCTGAAATTTGACAGAGGTATTCGCCAAAACTGATCTGAAGGATCAGTTGTTCCATTTCCGCAAAAGTGCCGCTATCCGCGAGAGATTGCGCCCACGCCAGCATCCGAGTGAGGGCCGCCTGATAGGTCGCAAACCACGCAAAGACATGGGCTTGGTGCTGATGGGTTTCGAGATGCGCGGCGTTGACGCGACCATCGACGTGCACCTTTTGCAGGAGGTTTGCTCTGGCCTCCTCAAGCAATGCTTCTAGGGGCGGCAAACTCTGGGCGCAGCAGTTTAGGAGGTCCGGCAGGATGGGCAGCGATTGGGATTTGCGCATATCTAGTCCATCTTTTGGCATTGGGCTCTCATTAAGTTCGTTGATATGAATAATCCTTTCGCAGCCGCAGCGCAAGAAAAATTCTTTTAGCGCAGTAAAATTGATTTAAAAGAACTTTGTCGAATTTGTGATGTTCTCCGAGTATTCCCTGTATAACGGGCACGAAATTGGAGACATTCTTGGAAAATATACTTGCGGACATTCCCCTTTGGGTGCTTCTAATTGCCTGTTTAATAACGGTTATTGCGGGTTTTGTAAAAGGCGCCATTGGGTTTGCAATGCCGATGATTATGATTTCGGGGTTGGCATCTGTCTTGAGCGCCGAGGCTGCACTTGCAGCGCTGATTTTGCCCACGGTCATGACGAATGCTGCACAAGCATTGCGACAGGGCCTCCATGAAGCATTGCAAAGTGCGTGGCGATTCCGACTGTATTTGGGGATCGTTTTGGTCTGCATTATGGGGAGTGCGCAACTTGTTACGCTCATGCCTCAAAACGCGATGTTCTTGATGATCGGCATTCCAGTTTTGCTGTTTTCGATTACGCAGATTCTGGGTTGGCATCTGTCTATCAAGAAGGAGCATCGCAAGCGCGCAGAGGTCATCATTGGATGTGTAGCTGGCTTTACCGGCGGGCTATCTGGGATTTGGGGGCCGCCCACTGTGGCCTATCTGACGGCCATTGGAACCGAAAAACAGGAGCAAATCCGCGTTCAAGGCGTCATCTATGGGGCGGGCGCGGTGGTTCTTTTACTCGCCCATATTAAGTCGGGCGTCTTTACCGTAAGTACGGGCTCGTTTTCTGCGCTTATGTTGGCACCCGCCCTGTTGGGAATGCTCTTGGGGATGCGAGTTCAGGATCGACTCGATCAAGCGAAATTCAAGAAGGCGACGCTGATCGTTTTGGCGATTGCGGGTCTCAACCTTATTCGTCGTGGGGTGTCTGGTTAAAACGCCCCAACCATTTGGAAGGGGCGTTTTGAAACTCAATTGGATGACTAGCCGATTGCCGCAGAGCGAACATCATCGTCGATATAGTCTAGGTACTGTGTGAAATTGTCCGAAAACATTGAGACAAGCTTTGCGGCTTGCAGGTCATAGGCTTCGGAATCGCCCCAAGTCCGTCGAGGATCAAGCAGGATGTCTGCAACACCGTCCACGGAAACCGGCACGTCGAAGCCGAAATTTTCATCCTTGCGGAAGCGCGCTTTCTCGAGGGAGCCGTCGAGCGCCGCTGTCAAAAGTGTCCGCGTGGCCTTGATAGGCATTCTGGAACCAGTCCCATAGGCACCGCCCGTCCAACCCGTGTTCACCAACCAACATGTCGCTCCGTGTTTCGCAATTTTTTCGCGCAGGAGGTTGCCGTAAATCTCAGGACGGCGCGGCATGAAGGGGGCGCCAAAACAAGTCGAGAATGTAGGTTCAGGTTCGGTCACGCCCCTTTCTGTGCCGGCCACTTTGGATGTAAAACCGGAAAGGAAATGATACATTGCTTGCGCGGGTGTCAAACGGCTGATTGGTGGAAGAACGCCAAAGGCATCGCAGGTCAACATGATGATGTTTTTGGGATGCCCGCCAAGCGCGCTTTTGGACGCGTTCGAAATATAGTGAAGCGGGTAGGCGCACCGCATATTGGCCGTCAAACTATCATCTTTGAAGTCTAGCTCTTTGGTCTCGGGATCAAAGACCATATTCTCGATTACAGTTCCAAAGGTCCGCGTGGTCTCAAAGATCTCAGGCTCTGCATCGGCACTAAGATTGATGGTTTTCGCGTAACAGCCTCCCTCGAAATTGAAGGTTCCACGATCTGACCAGCCATGCTCATCATCGCCGATCAAGGTGCGGGAGGGGTCGGCAGAAAGGGTCGTTTTCCCTGTGCCTGAGAGGCCAAAGAAAATGGCCGTGTCGACGGGGTTTCCCGGGGCGTGGTTGGCCGAGCAATGCATCGGCATGATACCCTTTGCCGGTAGTAAGTAGTTGAGAAGTGAGAAGACGGATTTTTTGTTTTCACCGGCGTATTCAGACCCACCAATAAGGATGAGTTTCTGGTCGAAATTCATGGCAATAACGGTCTCGGAACGGCATCCGTGGCGCTTGGGGTCGGCTTTGAATGTCGGGCAATTAATAACGGTGAACTCAGGAAGGAAATCCTCCAATTCATCGCGATCAGGGCGACGCAACATATGGCGAATGAAAAGCGCGTGCCATGCAAGCTCTGTGACCATGCGTACATCAAGACGCTGACTTGCATCGGCACCCGCATAAAGGTCTTGGACGAAATAGTCGCGCCCTTTCATATGCTCGAGCATGTCCGCATACAGGACGTCGAATTTATCTTCTTGCATGGGGGCGTTGTTTTCCCACCAAATTCCGTCTTTTACAGAGTCACTTTGTACCACAAATTTGTCTTTGGGCGAGCGACCAGTATGTTTGCCAGTGGTGACCAAAAGCGTGCCGCCTTGGCCTAGTGTGCCTTCGTCGTGCTTGAGAGCAGTCTCGACGAGCGCAGGTTCCAGATCGTTATAATAGACATTTCCCAGCCCCTTTATACCTTGTGTTTCAAGGGTACAGGTTGGGTTCACACGACCGTGTGTCATAATGTAGCTCCTCGCGCCGTGTCCTAGTAGCGCGCAATCTCTTCCAAAGCGCAAAGGGCCAATTCTGCGCACCAGCCGCGGGCCCGGCTGATAGGCAATTGTAGCACGGAAGATCGGTTTGAAAAGCGGTCAGGGGCGCGCAGTTTGCGCTAACATTTTGGGTTTAGCGTTACCGTTTAGCGCTAACGGGGCGCTTGGTTTAAAAAATCCAGCCGCGTTTGCAAAGTTTTATGCCTTTTGGGGCACATTCTAACTCAAGATCGTAGGGTGATTCGCAGTTAGGAGTTGATTCGCTAAAGTGGAACACTCAAAGTGAATAAAAAATTGAGCATAAAAAACTATATAAAGGAAGACCTCCATGTCGAAGATCGCTTTGGTCGACGACGACAGGAACATCCTGACGTCAGTAGCTATGACCCTTGAGGCAGAGGGTTTCGAAGTAGAAACATATAATGACGGTCAATCCGCACTAGACGCTTTTAACAAGAGTCTGCCGGATATGGCTGTTTTGGATATTAAAATGCCGCGCATGGATGGAATGGACTTGCTCCAACGTCTGCGCCAAAAAACCGCAATGCCGGTTATTTTTCTCACATCCAAAGATGATGAGATTGATGAAGTTCTTGGGCTGCGCATGGGGGCGGATGACTACGTAAAGAAGCCGTTTTCCCAACGTTTGCTGGTGGAACGCATTCGCGCTCTCTTGCGCCGGCAAGAAGCAATGAACGGTGTAGAGATTGCCGAAACCGAAGAAACCAAAGTTATCGAACGTGGTGATTTACGGATGGATCCATTGCGGCATTCTGTGCGTTGGAAAGGGAATGATGTTTCCCTAACTGTGACCGAATTCTTGTTACTGCAAGCTTTGGCCCAACGTCCTGGTTTTGTGAAAAGTCGCGATCAGTTGATGGATGTCGCCTATGACGATCAAGTTTACGTCGACGACCGCACGATCGACAGTCACATCAAACGGCTTCGTAAGAAGATGCGGACCGCGGATGACGATTTTTCGGCAATTGAGACGCTTTATGGTATCGGCTATAGATACAACGAAGATTGATGCCCCCAACTTTGGGTAAGAATGTGCGCGATACAAAAATGCAAAAAGAAGCGAATGTTGTTCTCGGTGAAGACTGGGATGGGCCGAGCAGTGGCGTGGAAAGCGAGCTGCGCAAAAGGCGCGAGCAACGCGGGTTTATTTCCCTCAACCGTTCGCCACTTGCGCGCAAAATTATCACGTTCAATTTATTGGCCCTCGTCATTTTGGTGGCGGGTGTTTTGTATCTCAATCCTTTCCGTGACAGCCTTGTGTTGCAACGTGAGCGGGGTCTTGTCATTGAGACACAACTGGTCGCTGACGTACTCGAAGCGCATTTTTGGGATGCAGAGACCCTTCCTAATGGGGCATCTGTTTTTGCAAATCTTGCAAAACTGTCGCTTCCTGCCGGCGTTGACGCCTATGTTTACAATCCCGAAGGAACGCTCGTTGCCTCTACGATTGGGATCGAGCGCTCGGGCATACCTCCAGTAAGCGGATTGGTTCAGAACACCCGCAGCACGCTTATCACAGATTTCTTGAATTCCATGTGGGAAGGCGTTTCTGGGCTGTTTACTTCGGAAACCGAAAGCGATGGTTTTGGCTCAACCGTTGAGCCGCCGCTGGAATTTGTACAGAAGACCTCGGACGGCTCAACTCAAGTGAACACCGGATTGGACTCCCAAGGTCGCGCAGTGTTTACCGTGGCCACTCCTATTCTGGTTGGCGGGGTAAATTTGGGTTCGGTTGCCGTGACAAGCGCTGAAGGAGAAATAGATTTTCTGGTTCGAAGTGAGCGGGAGCAGGTGTTGCAAATGTTTGTAATCGCGATCCTCGTCTCGGTCGGGTTAAGCCTTGTACTTGCGTCAACCATCGCCAACCCGCTTTCGGATTTGGCTGCCGCCGCCGAGCTTGGACGCGACAAAAATGCGCGTAAAATGAGTCCGAACCGTGTCCGCATCCCCGACCTAACCGCGCGGCCAGATGAAATCGGACGTCTTTCCGGCGCGCTTCGTGGAATGGTTACGGCACTGTATGATCGGATTGAAGGCAACGAACAATTCGCGGCCGATGTCGCGCACGAGATCAAGAATCCTTTGGCTTCCCTACGATCTGCCGTCGGTACTTTACGTGTCGCAAAACGGGAAGATCAGCGGGACAAACTCCTCGATGTTATCGACCATGATGTGCGCCGCTTGGACCGTCTTGTCAGTGACATTTCAAACGCTTCCCGGCTCGACAGCGAACTTGTCCGGGAAGAAGAAGAACAGTTTGATTTGTTGAAAATGCTTGGCAACATCAACGATTACCTTGGTGGCGATGCGAAATCCAAGGGGGTTGAGTTCATTTCCGACTTGCCTGCTGAACCGATCCATATTCACGGTCTTGAGGCGCGTTTGGCACAAGTTTTCGTTAATCTCATTACCAATGCGATCTCGTTTTGCGAAGACGGGGACGCAATTCGAGTTTGGGCGCGAAAACGGGAAAATCGCGTGCTTATAGTAATTGAGGACACTGGCCCAGGGATTCCTGACCAAGCATTATACAAAATTTTTCAACGCTTTTATTCTGAACGCCCCGCTGGGCAATTCGGCAATAATTCCGGTCTAGGCTTGGCAATTTCCAAGCAAATCGTCGAAGCCCATGGCGGCGTGATTTGGGCGGAAAACATTCGCCCGACAGACGCTGATATCACCTCCGACCCCTTGGGCGCGCGTTTTGTGGTTGGGCTCCCTGTTTGAGCCATCAATTGTGAGCTTTTAAATGGAAACGAATGAGCTCCACCATGCGTCCACGGTTGCTATCGATGGTAAAGCCGCGGTCATTTTCGGATGTTCAGGCAGTGGTAAGTCGACCCTTGCGCTTAGGATGATCTCCCTTGGCGCGACACTTATTTCGGACGATCAAACCCAGTTGTCACTCGAAGACGGAGTACTTGTTGCTTTGGCTGTGCCGGAAATTTCAGGCAAGTTGGAGGTACGAGGTATGGGGATCATTCGAACACCGTTTGAGCCCCGCGCAATAGTTTCCCTTTTCGTGGATATGGATAAAGTGGAGGAAACGCGGCTTCCTCCTGCGAGAGAAATCGTCTTACTTGGCCAAAAAGCCACCTTGTATCATTGCATTAAGGGTGATCATTTCGCAGATGCACTCATGCAGATTCTCAAATACGGCAGATCAGATTGACAAAACCTCGCCTAACAGATGACCCAGTTTTAAGACAGCGCTTGGTTCTTGTGACGGGCCCGTCTGGTGCTGGGCGCTCTACCGCGATTAACACCCTCGAGGATGCGGGCTACGAAGCTATTGATAATCTCCCTATTTCTCTTCTGCCACGATTGCTGGAAAATGGGGTGTCTGATCGCCCACTGGCACTCGGAATCGATGCGCGCAACCGCGATTTTTCTACGAAGGGTTTGTTGGAGCTTTTAGATAATTATTCACTGTCCGGTGATCAGGCGATAGAAGTCCTTTATTTAGATTGTAGTACCGAGGTTCTGTTGCGCCGTTTCTCTGAAACGCGGCGCAGGCATCCTTTGGCTCCATCTGAAACTCCGGAAATTGGCATTCAGCGCGAGCAAGACTTACTTGTTCCCATCCGCGCATGTGCGGATATACTTATTGATACTTCGGACATGTCACCGCATGAGTTGCGAGCGGAAGTGGAACAATGGTACGCGGCAGAAAAAAGCCAAAAACTGGCGGTATCAGTCCATAGCTTTTCGTATAAACAAGGTATGCCGCGTGGCATTGACATGGTTTTCGACTGTCGGTTTTTACAAAATCCGTATTGGCAAGAAGATCTCCGCAGCCTAAATGGTCTAGACAAAGCTGTCGCTGACTATGTTGCGCAAGACAAGCGTTATGATGACTTCTTTTCAAAAGTTTGCGACCTTTCGGAAATGTTGTTGCCTGCCTATATAGAAGAGGGTAAAGCACATTTTTCGATTGGGTTCGGATGTACAGGCGGACAGCACAGATCGGTCGCCGTCGCTGAAAATGTGTCGAATGTACTTGCGAAGGCTGGTTGGCAAGTGTCAACTAGACATAGAGAAATTGAACGCCGCACACGCACTTCGTCCGGCACAAAATTGGGGAAAACGGCGTGATCGGAATTTTGATCGTCGCACATGGCGGATTGGCCAAAGAATACCTTTCTGCTGTCGAACATGTTGTCGGCAAACAAGACGGCATGCGCGCTATTTCAATTGAGGACGATCACGATCGAGAAGAGAAGCAGTGTGAAATCTGCGATGCGGCAAATTCAGTTGATACAGGCGACGGGGTCGTCGTTGTTACGGACCTTTTTGGTGGATCTCCCTCCAATCTTTCTCTCCGAGCATGCAACCCCAAGAACCGGAAAATCATCTACGGTGCCAATCTTCCAATGCTCGTCAAACTTACCAAATCACGCAGTTGCACAGTGCAAGAAGCGGTAGAAAACGCGTTGAACGCGGGTCGAAAATACATTAACAGCTTCGACGCAAATCCCACAAGTTAGGACGTCATGACCATTACGAGAACGTTGGATATCGTCAATGAAAAGGGCCTGCATGCTCGTGCTTCCGCCAAACTCGTGGAAGTGGTTGAAGGCCATGATGCGCGCGCCGAAGTCAGCAAAGACGGACTTAGCGCCTCTGGTGACTCGATCATGGGCTTGCTCATGCTGGCGGCGTCAAAAGGCACCCAGATCGAAATCACGACATCTGGCGACGAGGCAGAAAAGCTTGCTGATGCCTTGCAAGCCCTAGTTGTTAACAAATTCGGCGAAGATTTTTAGCGCGTCGGAACGGGTGTTTCTCCGCGATAGTCATAAAAGCCACGCTCCGTTTTTCGACCAAGCCATCCAGCTTCGACATATTTTGTCAGGAGCGGACACGGGCGATATTTTGTATCCGCGAGGCCATCGTGGAGTACGTTCATGATCGCCAAGCATGTATCCAAACCAATAAAGTCAGCAAGCTCCAGCGGACCCATCGGATGATTTGCCCCTAGTTTTAGCGAACTGTCGATGGACGCCACCGATCCGACCCCCTCATACAATGTGTAGACGGCTTCGTTGATCATCGGCATGAGGATACGGTTTACGATGAATCCAGGAAAATCTTCTGCTGAGGCGGCCGTTTTTCCCAATTTTTCTACAACGGCCAAACACGCGCGATAAGTTTCCTCATCAGTTGCAATCCCGCGAATAAGTTCGACCAATTGCATGATGGGAACAGGATTCATGAAGTGAAAGCCCATGAATTTTTCCGGACGGTCTGTGCCGCTGGCGAGGCGTGTTATGGAAATCGACGACGTGTTGGACGTGAGGATTGTATGCGGTTGAAGATGTGGCAAAAGGTTAGCGAAAATTTTAACTTTTACGTCTTCTTTTTCCGTAGCGGCCTCAATGACGAGATCCGATTGCCCAACTTGTGCAATATCAAGCGTAGTTTGGACCCGACTTAGTGCCGCGTCACGTGCATCGCTTGAAAGCTTGTCGCGGGCAACTTGCCGTTCAAGGTTTGACTCGATTAGGGCGAAAGACGCATCCAGCTGATCTTGAGAAATGTCATTTAATACAACGTCATAACCAGCAACGGCCAAAACATGTGCGATTCCGTTTCCCATCTGGCCTGCGCCAATGACACCGATTTTTTTAATTTCCATTGGCTCAACTTCTCTTTTGAATTCGGCCCAAGAATATGCCGCGCCGCAGCGTCTATGCAAGGGGCGTTTCGTTTCCCTCCGGTAAAGAGACTCACGTTTCAAGATAGCGCTAATTTTAAGGTTAGGGATTTGGCAAGAGGTCGCGCGCAAATTGGTCTTGGGTGAGTCGAAAATTAGTGAGGTGGGTTATGGCCTATGAGAACCTGAGCGAAGGCGCTCTTGATTATTTACCTTGTCGATACGGCAAGTCAAAACTGTTGTTCCGTGGACCGCGTAAGAAGATGGATGGTAACTATATTGCCGTCATCGGGGGAACGGAAACCTACGGTAAGTTCATCGAAAAGCCGTTTACGGAACTGGTTGAGGATGATGTTAGCACAACTTCGATTAATTTCGGGTGTGTGAATGCTGGCGCGGATGTTTTCCTAAACGAACCAGCTATCCTTGATGCCTGTTCCAAGGCACGTGTAACCGTCATTCAAGCGATGGGCGCTCAAAACATGTCCAATCGGTTTTATGCGGTGCATCCCCGCCGGAACGACCGTTTTCTGAAGGCCTCAGTGTTGCTGAAAATGGTGTTTCGGGAGGTCGACTTTACGGACTTCCATTTCACGCGGCATATGCTGAGCACGTTGAAAAAATTGTCTGAAGAGCGCTTTGCATTGGTGGAAGATGAGATCAAGGAAGCTTGGAAAGCGCGCATGCAGATTATGCTTGAAAAAATCGAAGGTAAAACCGTGATGCTTTGGATTGATGATTCAAATCCAGAAGGGAAAAGCGATCTTGGTCACGATCCGCTGTTTGTAGATCGGGAGATGATCGAAGCCATTCGGCCTTATTGTACGAAGGTTGTCGAAGTTAATTTGAGTGATCAGGCAAAATCTGAGGGTGTTGCTGGTATGATCTACCCTGAAATGGAAGAACCCATGGCAAAGGAAATGATGGGGATGAGGGCGCATCGAGAAATTGCTAAGTCCCTTTCGAACGCGCTTCGAGACATGCTTTAGCGCGCTGCAGAACAGTTAAGGCTCGCCACTGGGGCGAGCCTTAACTGTTAGGAGTATCGTTGCTTACAGCGCGTCGATGAGGGCTGGAACCGCTTCAAACAAATCCGCAACAAGTCCATAGTCGGCGACCTGAAAAATTGGCGCTTCTTCGTCTTTGTTGATTGCGACAATGATTTTACTGTCTTTCATGCCTGCAAGATGTTGGATCGCGCCAGAGATGCCGATTGCGATATACAGGTCCGGAGCAACAACTTTACCGGTTTGGCCAACTTGCCAGTCATTTGGTGCATAGCCCGAGTCAACCGCAGCACGAGACGCGCCAACGGCGCCGCCAAGTTTATCCGCCAGCTTTTCAATGAGCGCAAAATCATCTTCTGATCCGACGCCGCGTCCACCAGAAACAACGATGCCTGCGCTTGTAAGCTCTGGTCGGTCGCTCTTGGCAACTTTATCTTCAACCCATTCTGATAGCTTGGGATCGGCCGTCGCTGTTATGCTCTCGACAGTCGCTGAGCCACCTTCTCCTGCCGCGTCAAATGTAGCGGTACGAACTGTGGCAACTTTGATAGAATCCGTGGATTTGATCGTTTGGATTGCATTGCCTGCATAGATTGGCCGCTCAAACGTATCGGCGTCAATAATCGCCGTAACATCGGAAAGCACCATAACATCCAAAAGTGCGGCAACGCGTGGCAAAATATTCTTTGCATTGGCGGTCGCTGGGGCAAGGATGTGCGTATAGTTACCTGCAAGGCTGACAATGAGGCCGGCGATAGGCTCAGCCAAACCATGGCCATAAGCCGCGTCATCAGCGCAAAGAACCTTCGAAACACCTGCGATTTTGGCCGCGGCTTGGGCCGCATCACCGCAACCTGCCGAGGCACAAAGCAATGTGATTTCACCCAAAGAGGACGCTGCAGCGACAGCTTTGGCCGTTGCGTCAAGCGCGAGTTCTGCGCCGTTGATTTCAGCAAGAATTAAAACGGTCATTACACAGCCCCCGCATCTTTGAGTTTCGCAACAAGCTCGGCAACATCGGCAACCATGATCCCAGCACTGCGTTCAGAAGGAACAGCGGTTGAAATCACCTGAAGACGAGGAGAAACGTCGACGCCATAGTCAGCAGCGGTTTTCTCTTCGAGAGGCTTTTTCTTGGCCTTCATAATATTGGGAAGGGTTGCATATCGTGGTTCGTTCAAGCGCAGATCGGCGGTGACGATCGCTGGAAGTTTTACCTTGATGGTTTGAAGTCCACCGTCAACTTCGCGGGTAACAATTGCGCTATCGCCTTCAACGGAAAGTTCGCTTGCGAAGGTCGCTTGTGACCAGCCAAGGAGTGCCGCGAGCATTTGGCCCGTTGCGTTCATGTCGTTGTCGATGGCTTGTTTGCCTGCAATCACGAGGCCGGGGGCTTCTTCGGCAATCACTGCCTTGAGAAGTTTCGCAACCGCGAGAGGTTCGATGTCTGTTGTCGCTTCGTCAGTTGCAACGATCAAAATCGCCCGATCAGCGCCCATGGCAAGTGCCGTGCGGAGTTCCTTTTGCGCGTCTTTCACACCAATGGAGACAACAACAACTTCGTCAGCTTTTCCGGCCTCTTTCAAGCGGATAGCTTCTTCGACGGCTATCTCGTCAAATGGGTTCAGAGACATTTTTACATTGGCGAGATCGACGCCGCTGCCATCCGCTTTGACACGAACTTTCACGTTATAGTCGATCACACGTTTGACCGGTACTAGGACCTTCATAGTGCGTATTCCCTTAGTTTCAATGATCGCAAAAATGCGAACCTAACAAGCTCTCGATTTTATCTAGCCTTTTGGGGCGACAGAAAATAGAGCAAAATCGACGGTCTATCCCTTGGGACGCGGCGTTTTTTCGATGTTGGCGCTAACGGTTTGCCCCAGGAACCCAAAGCACATCATTCGCGCTGTTTTTATTTGCGGCACGTGAGGCCACGAAAAACCAGTCTGACAAACGGTTTAGATATTTCACAGCCGCAGGGTTTACAGATTCGAGGCTCGCAAGTTCAACGGTGAGGCGTTCGGCGCGGCGGGACACCGTTCGCGACAGGTGAAGTTGTGCTGCGAGGGGTGTTCCTCCGGGTAAAACAAAGCTGCGCAATGGCGGAATATGTGCATTCATGGCGTCAATTTCGGCCTCAAGCCGGTCGACTTGCGCATGGTTCATCCGAAGGGGGGGTATTCCGCCGTCGCGTCTGTTTCCAAATCTGGGCGACAAAGATCGGCCCCTAGATCGAATAGATCGTTTTGAATGCGTGCGAGCTGTACGTCCATTTCACCTTCGGCGTGGAGCCGTGCAAGCCCGACGGTCGCATTGGTTTCATCGACCGTTCCATATGCATTTACGCGCGCATCGTATTTATCGACGCGAGTGCCATTCCCCAGTGCGGTTTGACCAGCGTCACCCGTGCGGGTGTAGATTTTGTTGAGAACAACCATTTCGCCCCCTAACGCCGCAAAAGAACGTAAATGACGATTAATATTACGGCCCCAAGCTGCGCACCCACACGATACCGCATGATACGATTGGCGTGTTTGCGATTGAACTCGCCGCCGGACATAAAGCCAACCAGGCCGACGATAAGTATGCCCAAGACGAGCAAAATGGCCGCAACGACCAATAGAAAAAGCGGATCCGAATTCATGAAATTTCCTTTCGGTTTTGTCCAGACTTACGGGCATTTATAGGGGCTGCAAGGTCAAATCGCGGTGTGCGACTATTGCGCACCCTAGAACTTGGCTAAGACCTTATCCAACATTCGTGTCGATGTAACGCGTTTCAGCAAGCCCATCACATAAGTCGGGGTTGTTACATAGTATCGAGGCTTGGGGCGCGGGCTTTCGAGGGCATGAATGAGTTTTTTTGTGACTGCCGATGCAGGCAACTCAAACGTATCTGGTTTCTTATCTGCATAAAGTCGTTTTGTAAGTTGTGCATACTGAGCTTTGCGTGGCGAGTTTTCAATGTCGATGTGACGTTCAAAATGCGCAATAGAGTTTTGCCGGATTTTCGACGTGATCGGACCGGGTTCAATCAAGATGATTTTGATCGGAGTGCTCCGCATCTCTAAACGCAGTGTATCGGTAAGCCCCTCCATCGCGTGTTTCGTGGCATTATACGCGCCGCGCCAACGCATGGGGGCAAAGCCAAGTATTGAACTGCAATTGACAATTCTTCCGTGCCCCTGTGCGCGCATGATCTTGATAACTTGGCACGTAAGGTCATGATACCCGAAGAGATTAACCTCAAATATTTCCCGAAGTGCGGCGCGGGGAAGGTCTTCAACTGCGCCAGGGACAGCAAAGGCTCCGTTGTTATATAAGGCGTCAAGCGTGCCTCCGGTGCGCGCAAGGCATTCGGCAAGCGCCGCCTCGATATTGGCCTCGTCGGCATAATCTAGCGGGAAGCTTTCCAGCCCCTCGGCGCGAAGGCGTTCGCAGTCTTTTTCTTGGCGACAGGTAGCAAAAACACGCCATCCTCGGTTCTTGAGGCCATGGGCCGCGTCATATCCGATGCCGCTAGAGCAGCCGGTAATGAGGATGGATTTGCTGGGCATATTTTTCTTTCGCGCGATGTGTGTCTGAGTGATCACCTTTGAGGCATGAAAAAACAAGGGTAATTGCGCGCACAGTTCGTGGTGCAAAATTTTGCAGGAAGCGACCTAGTTCTTGTGCGCACCAATTCTCGGCGTTATCACCGTTTTATGAGCAAAGAAAACGACCCCTCCGACATCGAACCTGTGGAAATAGCTGAGCCGTTGCGCCGCGCAATTGGAGACCGCTACCTGACCTATGCGCTTTCGACGATTATGCATCGTGCGTTACCCGATGCGCGTGACGGGCTGAAGCCTGTGCACCGACGTATTCTTTATGCGATGAATCGGCTGCGTCTGAATTCGACGGGGGGGTATTTGAAGTCGGCCAAAATTTCGGGCGACACAATGGGGGATTTCCACCCTCACGGTGACATGGCGATTTACGACGCGATGGCCCGTTTGGCGCAGGACTTCAACGTGCGCTATCCACTGGTGGATGGCCAGGGGAATTTCGGCAATATCGACGGCGACAATCCAGCGGCCAGTCGGTACACCGAGGCGCGCATGACGTTTGTCGCGGAAGCGATGCTTGAGGGATTGAACGAAAACTCCGTTGATTTTCGGGATAATTATGACGGGCGCCTAACGGAGCCAACGGTGCTTCCTGCGACTTTCCCAAATCTGTTGGCTAATGGGTCAACTGGGATTGCCGTTGGTATGGCCACCAACATTCCACCCCACAATGTTGTTGAATTGGTCGACGCGTGTTTGCATCTGATCAAAACGCCCGATGCGCGGGACGAGACATTGGTGAACTTTGTTCCCGGTCCAGATTTCCCGACGGGCGGCATCATTGTAGAGCCGCGCGAAAACATCGTCGAGGCGTATCGCACAGGGCGGGGTTCGTTCCGACTGCGGTGTAAATATGAAGTTGAGGATTTGGGGCGCGGCACGTGGCAAATTGTTGTCACCGAGATTCCTTATCAGGTTCAGAAAAGTAAATTGATCGAGAAACTGGCCGAGGTCATTCAGCTTAAGAAAGTGCCGATTCTTGGGGATGTGCGGGACGAAAGCGCCGAAGATGTGCGCATCGTTCTAGAGCCGAAATCCAAGAATGTAATACCAGAAGTTCTGATGAACACCCTGTATCGCAACAGCGATCTTGAGGTGCGGTTTAGCATGAATATGAACGTGCTGATCGATGGTTTGACGCCGAAGGTTTGCAGCCTCAAAGAGGTTCTGCGGGCGTTTTTGGATCACCGTCGTGATGTGCTTTTACGACGTAGCCAGTATCGTCTTGAGCAAATCGATCACCGCCTAGAGGTGCTCGCAGGGTACATTATTGCGTTCCTCAATCTTGATCGCATCATCGAAATCATTCGTTTTGAGGATCATCCACGCGCCGTGATGATGCAAGAGTTTGGACTGACTGAAGTTCAGGCTGAAGCCATTTTGAACATGCGTTTGCGCAGCTTGCGAAAGCTGGAAGAACTTGAACTCAAAAAAGAAAATGACGCCCTAACTCTTGAGCGAGCGGGTCTCTTCGAATTGATGGGAAGCGAAGATCTCCAGTGGTCAAAAATTTCCGAACAGTTGCGGGAAACCAAGAAGAAATTTGGCAAGAATTTTGAAGGCGGCGCGCGTCGTACTCAATTTGCCGAGGCACTGGAAGTCGAAGACGTACCGATCGAAGCGATGATCGAGCGCGAACCGATTACCGTTGTTTGCTCCAAAATGGGCTGGATTCGCGCGATGTCGGGTCATATTGATCTCACACGCGAGTTGAAATTCAAAGACGGTGACGGCCCCCGCTTTGCCTTCCATGCCGAGACGACTGATCGCCTGCTTTTGCTCGGCGCGAATGGCCGTTTCTTTACTATGGGGGCGAGCACGCTTCCGGGTGGGCGCGGCATGGGTGAGCCGGTCCGTCTGATGGTCGACCTTGCGAACGAAAGCGAAATTGTCGATCTGTTTATACACGTTCCGAACCGTAAACTTTTGGTGGCTTCTTCGGCGGGTGATGGGTTTGTTGTGCCTGAAAATGAAGTGATTGCGCAAACTCGAAGCGGCAAACAAGTGCTCAATGTGCGCGGCGATGTGTCGGCCATCGTTTGCCTGCCTATAATAGGCGACCACGTTGCAACCGTTGGCGATAATCATAAAATGCTGGTGTTTGCTGTGGATGAACTGCCCGAAATGGGACGCGGTAAAGGTGTGCGTCTCCAGAAATTCAAAGATGGTGGCCTAAGCGATGCGCGCGCGTTCAATATTGCGGACGGCCTGACGTGGCATGATCCTGCAGGACGTACGCGGACCGTGACCGAGCTTGCAGATTGGTTGGGCAAGCGCGCCGCGACCGGACGGATGGCGCCGCGTGGCTTCCCGCACGACAATAAATTTACCTAAGCTTGCGGCCAAATACTCCAAGGGGATCAAGACTATCCTTGAATAAGCGGCGCTGAAGCCACATTTAGGCATCAAGGGGAAAGTATGAAACGAAACGCTTGATTTATCCTGCGTAAAATCATACTTCACCCGCGATGTAATGTGGGGTCGGTTCCGGCCCCCTTGTTTAAGGATGAGGCTTTCATGGGTAAGGAAAAATTCCAACGTAACAAACCGCATTGTAACATTGGTACAATCGGCCACGTTGACCACGGTAAGACGACTTTGACAGCTGCGATTACGAAGCAGTTTTCGGACAACTTCCAAGCATACGATCAAATTGACGGCGCGCCCGAAGAAAAAGCACGCGGCATCACCATCTCGACAGCACACGTTGAGTATGAGACTGAAGCACGTCACTATGCCCACGTTGATTGCCCAGGCCACGCTGACTATGTGAAAAACATGATCACTGGTGCGGCTCAAATGGACGGCGCGATCTTGGTTGTGAACGCAGCCGACGGTCCGATGCCACAAACACGTGAGCACATCCTTTTGGGTCGCCAAGTTGGCATCCCTGAAATGGTTGTCTTCATGAACAAAGTTGACCAAGTAGACGACGATGAACTTCTTGAGTTGGTTGAAATGGAAATCCGTGAGCTTCTCACAGAGTATGGTTATGACGGCGATAATATCCCCGTAATTGCTGGTTCTGCTTTGGCAGCTTTGGAAGACCGTGACGAAGAAATCGGCTCCAAGAAAATCGCTGAATTGATGGCTGCTGTTGATGCGTTTATTCCACAGCCTCCACGTGCGATTGACGAACCTTTCTTGATGCCAATCGAGGACGTGTTCTCGATCTCTGGTCGCGGTACCGTTGTAACGGGCCGTATCGAGCGCGGTGTTGTTAACGTTGGGGATTCCATCGAAATCGTTGGTCTCAAAGACACAACAACTACCACTTGTACTGGTGTTGAAATGTTCCGCAAACTGCTTGACCGCGGTGAAGCTGGTGACAACATCGGCGCATTGCTTCGCGGTGTTGACCGTGAAGGCGTTGAGCGTGGTCAGATCCTTTGTAAGCCAGGTTCTGTTAAGCCACACACAAAATTCGAAGCTGAGGTCTATATTTTGACCAAAGAAGAGGGTGGCCGTCACACGCCATTCTTCGCGAACTACCGTCCACAGTTTTACTTCCGCACAACGGACGTAACGGGAACAGTTACGCTTCCTGAAGGCACAGAAATGGTTATGCCAGGCGACAACTTGAAGTTCACAGTTGAACTGATCGCGCCTATCGCCATGGAAGCTGGCCTCCGCTTTGCGATCCGCGAAGGCGGCCGCACTGTTGGTTCCGGTGTTGTCTCTAAAATCATTGAGTAAGCATTAGCTGCTTGAGTTTGAAAGGGTCGCCTTCGGGCGGCCCTTTTTCGTTTAGCGCAACTCAAAAGCGAACTTCAGTTAGAGAAACAAAAATTTCAGCGTGACAAGATGGGCGAACATACGGCATTTCTTGTTTGACGATTTACCCAACTAAAGGCTTTTCATGCCCTCTTCTTTTTTGCGTTCCGAAGCGGCAAACCCGGTAACCCTCCCAGATGGAACGGTTCTGGAAAACCTCGTTTACCTCAATCAGGTCATTGATCACCCCAATATTGAGATCGGGGATTACAGTTATTTCAACTCATTCCACCCCGTTGAGGATTGGGCGAGCGGCATTGCACCCTATCTTTATGCGGGTGCGCCTGAGCGCCTGACGATTGGTAAGTTCTGCCAGTTTGCGCAGGGTGTGCTGTTTATTACGAGCTCGGCGAACCATCCGATAGGCGGTTTTTCAACCTATCCATTTGCGATCTTTAATCCTGAAACCATGGGCGTTTACGCACAAAACACGGAGGCATTTCAGGATACGCATATCGGCAACGATGTTTGGATCGGGCATGACGCCAAAATCATGCCCGGTGTGACTGTTGCCGACGGGGCAATTATCGCCACTGGCTCGGTGGTCACGAATGACGTTGGCCCCTATATGATCGTTGGCGGCAATCCAGCAAAGCCCATCCGTCCACGTTTTGAATCTGACGTGATTGATTCCCTGTTGGAGATTAAATGGTGGGATTGGCCGATCGAGGACATTCAACGTCACCTTCCTCTCATTGTCGGCGCGGATATTGACGCATTGAAGGCGGTTTCCGTTTCTAAGGCTGCGAAATAATCCGTCTTGAAAGATAAATTTGACCACACGGGGCGGAGATTGCTCGATTGTTGTAAATCGCTCTTGATTCCAATCGCTGGGTGCCGTACTTCCTGCGACGACTTTAGGGGTTTAGCTCAGTTGGTAGAGCATCGGTCTCCAAAACCGAGGGTCGTGGGTTCGAGCCCCTCAGCCCCTGCCAGGTCACCTTGCGTCTTACGCATTTTGGCCTGAAGAAAGTCAGAACGGTGAATGGATTTATGTCCTTCCCATGTGTGGATGCCCCGTTTGATGCAAGAGATATTTTCAACAGTTTGAACATGTGATCGGGTACGGTCATGTGTTAGGCCTCAGTTTGCGACGTTTCACATGCCGCGGGCCGGTATGGCGATGCGAAGGTCAGGTCCAAATCAATGTCACGAGCGCGAAGCTCTCTGGGAAGGCCTGGTTTTTCTAACCTCGATCTAGTCGATCATTTGCCCTTACTGTTTCAATGTCCTTCTCACATCTTACCGAGCGTTACAGCTTCAAGCTGCCGCAACAGGATGTCGCGCTGTCCCATCTTTGACGTTCGGCCCAGTATTTGTCGGCCACCAGTGGATTTTTGGACAGGAGCCAACCCGAGCCAAGTCGCAAAATCGCGGCCACGTTTAAAACCCTCCAACGGCGGAGAGAACGCTTTGATCGCCATAGCACTCACTGGGCCAACGCCCGGTGCAGTTTGCAAACGTATCGTCTCGGGGTCAGCCGTCGCTTCATCCTTCAGGCGTCGTTCTATCACTACAATTTTGTAGCTGCAGGTGCTGAGCTGATCCAAATATACGCGGCTGAGTTCAGTGACAATCAATGGCAAGCCACTCTCTGGATCTTCGATCTGTTCGGCCAACTTCTTCACAAAATTTCGTCCGGGTGGAGCGATGATACCATATTCCATCAAGTGGCCTCGCAGCGCGTTGATGATCGCATTGTGCTGTCGGACAAATAAATCACGCGTCTTAAAGACCATCGACCGGGATTGTTGCTCAGCTGATTTAACTGGAGCGAAACGCATCGTTGGCCGGACCGCCGCTTCGGCGATGGCCTCTGCGTCATTCGCATCCTTCTTCTGGCGTTTCACAAATGGCTTTACATAGATGAGCGGGATCAGGCGGACGTCGTGGCCCAGCTTCATGATCTCGCGTCCCCAGTAATGCGACGAGGCACAGGCCTCCATCGCAGCCACGCAATTTGGCTGCTCGCTCAGGAATTTCAAGAACTGCCCGCGCGACAGTTTCTTTCGGAGTACTGGTTCGCCCGCTGCCGTCGCGCCGTGCGCCTGGAAAACTGACTTTGCCAAGTCCACGCCAATCATTGTAACTTCATTCATGGATGCCTCCTCCCATTTGGTGATTTCAACATCACCACTATGGCATACTTCGATGCCGGTTCAGGGGTGAGGCATCCACACCATCAGTGCCCTTCAGATTATTCGTTCGGTGTTCCCGTTGAAACTTTAGCGAAGTCGGCTAAGATGGGGCAGGTATCCTGAAGGCAGCAGCATGATTTTTGACTCGTTGAACCCCGTACCGCCGATATGGCGCCTATTTGGGTCACATCCCATTGCCTGACATCCCCTCGCAAAAACTCCGGATTTCCATGCATTTGGGCGCGCATAAAACCGCAACAACGCATCTTCAGCACTCGCTGGAAGCAAATGCGGACCTCTTGGCGCAATCCAAGGTGATATTCAGAGGGCCTTCAGATCTGCGCGGGCCGAAAAAATCGCTCCAGAGTCGGTTTGGACTGCCTACAAGCAAGCACCCAGAATCAAAAGAACGGGCCGAGCAAGCGCTTTGGGACTTGGCGGGGGGGCAAACCGTTTGGTGCTTTCCGAAGAAAACTTTCTTGGTCCGATGTGGCGCATCAAAAAGGGCAGGCGCGTCGCCCCCCTTTATCCGAATTCCGACTCCCAGTTGGAAAAGCTTATTCCTTATTTCGGGGGCCGCCCGTTGTCGCTTTTTTTGGCCGTCCGCAATCCCGCCGATTTAATGGCCTCGGCCTATTCGCAATCGCTTGTGGGTGGGAAGGTTGAGCCTTTCAAGAATTTCGCAGAAGGAATGGCATTTCACGACGTGCGTTGGTCAAACGTTGTGCGGCGTCTTAGTCTTGTCCCAGAGGTGGCCGAGATTTATGTTTGGCGCTATGAGGATTATCCGGCCAACTTTGTGCGAATCATGCGCAAACTGGTTGGATGGAAACTTGGCCAATTTGTTGAGCCGATTGCCCGTCGAGTTCATTCAGGGATGTCGCAACGCGCGGTCGAGCAGGTCTTGCAACAGGCGTCGCCGACGGACAGCCGCGCCCAGCAACGCGAGATGGCAATTGCGGCACGATCCCTGTTTCCGACAGCGCCTGAAAATCCACGATACTCTCCTTGGTCCCAAAATGAGATTGAAGTGGCGGCCTCTGCCTATCGTTCGGACTTTGAAGATGTCTCGAAGATGGAAAAGGTTAAAGTGATAGGGGCGTGGCAACCCCGCACGTGACGCAAACCAGCGCGCGTGCCTTGCCAAGCGCGTCACCATAGCATATATCGCTTTCGTCGCATGTGGCGACGGCATAAAGGGCAGCATCATGGCAGCAAAACGCACAAATCCGCTTCAGTTCATTCAAGAAGTGCGCGGCGAAGGGGCTAAAATCACATGGCCAACACGTCGTGAGGTCGTTTTGACCACGGCGATGGTTATGGTGATGGCAACGCTCATGGGAATCTTCTTTTCCTTGGTTGATATGGCGATCCGCTCGGGTCTGCAATTTGGCCTTGGGTTCTTCGCATAAAAAAATCGCCTCAATTGGCTTGAATTCACTTGGTTTCAGGGATACTTGAGGCATCAACATCATGGCAGGCGTGCAGCGATTCGGGCTGCGCGCTGTTTTTTGTTCAGGGTTGGATCGCACTAACCCTTTAGAATTTATACATCTTTTGGGGTTTTCCCAAAAATTGAGACAAGGACTGTGGCAAAATGGCTAAGCGTTGGTATTCGGTGAGCGTCCTCTCGAATTTCGAGAAAAAGATCGCCGAAGCAATTAAACTTGCTGCTGCGGAAGCCGGTCTTGAGGAAGAGATCGAAGAAGTACTGGTACCGACGGAGGAAATCATTGAGATCCGCCGTGGGAAAAAAGTGACCGCCGAGCGTCGCTTTATGCCGGGTTACGTTTTGATTCGCATGGAGATGAGCGACGAGGGCTACCACCTTGTGACCTCCATCAATCGCGTCACTGGATTTTTGGGTCCGCAGGGGCGTCCGATGCCGATGCGCGACGCAGAGGTGAACCAGATTTTGAATCGCGTTGAAGAGGGTCTAGAGGCGCCACGTACCTTGATCCATTTCGAAACGGGCGAAAAAGTTCAGGTTACCGACGGTCCGTTCGAAGGTTTCGACGGCATGGTCGAGGATGTGGACGAAGCAAATGGTCGCCTGAAAGTGACCGTAAGTATTTTTGGTCGGGCAACGCCGGTCGAGTTGGAATTCACACAGGTAACAAAAGATATCTAGTGTGTGGTGTGCACCTTCGAGTGCACGAAATTGTGGGAGGGGACCTGAGCGCGCTCAGAAATCCGAACCACACAACCATAGTCCCGCAAACGCGTTTGCGGTGAGTTGAAGAAGGAGAGGCCCGATGGCCAAGAAGATTGCTGGCACTATGAAGCTGCAGGTTCCTGCAGGCAAAGCCAACCCAAGCCCCCCCGTGGGCCCCGCGCTGGGTCAGCGCGGCATCAACATCATGGAATTCTGTAAAGCGTTTAACGCGAAAACAGCGGACCTTGAAGTTGGCGCCCCTTGCCCAACCGTGATCACGTATTACCAAGACAAATCTTTCTCGATGGAAGTTAAGACTCCTCCGGCGTCTTATTTCTTGAAAAAAGCTGCAAACATCACGTCGGGTGCGAAAACACCAAGCCGTGAAACTGTGGGTACTGTGACTGCGAAGCAAGTCAAAGAAATCGCAGAAGCAAAAATGAAAGACCTGAACGCAAACGATATTGAGTCAGCTATGCTGATCATCATGGGTTCTGCGCGTTCTATGGGCATCGAGGTAAAATAATCATGGCAAAGCTCGGAAAACGCACAACCGCGGCACGCGCGGCATTTGCTGGTAAAGCAAACCTCACAGTTGAAGATGCTGTTGCATTGGTGAAAGCCAGTGCCGTTGCAAAATTCGACGAAACAGTTGAAATCGCGATGAATCTTGGTGTTGACCCACGTCACGCCGACCAAATGGTTCGCGGCGTTGTTGGCTTGCCCAACGGCACTGGCAAAACAGTACGTGTTGCTGTTTTCGCACGTGGCCCTAAGGCTGACGAAGCAACGGCTGCTGGTGCAGACATCGTTGGTGCCGAGGACCTTATGGAAATCGTGCAAAGCGGCAAGATCGAATTCGATCGCTGCATTGCGACACCAGACATGATGGGTGTTGTTGGTCGTCTAGGTAAGATCCTAGGCCCACGCAACCTGATGCCAAACCCACGCGTTGGTACTGTGACTATGGATGTTGAAGCTGCTGTTAAAGCGGCCAAAGGCGGCGAAGTTCAGTTCAAAGTTGAAAAAGCTGGTGTGATCCATGCTGGTGTTGGCAAAGTGTCCTTCACTGAAGCGCAACTGATTGAAAATATTCGTGCTTTCGTTGATGCGGTTGCCAAATTGCGCCCGTCGGGCAGCAAGGGCACCTACATGAAATCGATCGCTGTCAGCTCCACAATGGGCCCAGGCGTGACATTGAACGTTGAAAGCGCAACTGGCAACTAAGCCAGTTTAAAGAATTCCGCGGGGCAACCCGCAGAATGGTGGGGCCGCCGATTTGGCCCCATCCTGTCCGAGACGGAGGGTGGCTTCGGCCATAAATCCTTCCTGAGATGGGGAACGAGACAATTTTTCGAGGGGCAACCCTCGGGTGATCTGGCCTCGGGACCCAGAAATTGGACCCGAACGGCCCAATCCCACACTGGGGGCGGGTCAAACTGAGCCGGGGGGCAACCCCCAAATTTGGAGAAAACTGTGGATAGAGCACAAAAAGAACAGTTGGTCGACGAACTCGGCCAAATCTTTGACAGCTCTGGCGTTGTAGTGGTTTGCCGCTACGAAGGCCTCACGGTTGCTGAAATGCAAGACCTTCGCGCTCAAATGAGCGAAGTCGATGGGTCTGTTCGCGTTGCCAAAAACAAGCTCGCCAAGATCGCCCTTGAGGGTAAGCCATGCGCAAGCATTGCGAGCCTCCTCAATGGCATGACTGTTCTCGCCTACTCTGAAGATCCTGTGGCTGCGGCCAAGGTTGTTCAGGCATACTCCAAAGGGAATTCCAAACTGGAAATTCTCGGTGGTGCTATGGGTGAGACGGCACTGGACGTCGCTGGTGTTAAAGCCGTTGCAGCGATGCCGTCACGCGAGGAGCTTATCGCTTCTATCGTTGGCTGCATTGGGGCACCTGCTTCCAACATCGCCGGGGCCATTGGCGCGCCTGCAAGCAATATCGCGAGCATCTTGTCTACAATTGAAGACAAGCTTGCTGCTTAAGCAACATGAGCCTTCGTGGGGATTGTCCTTACACGTTGGAACACAACTTAAACGAACGGAAACAGTATAATGGCTGATCTGAAAAAACTTGCTGAAGAGATCGTTGGTCTTACCCTTCTCGAAGCACAAGAACTGAAAACTATCCTTAAAGACGAGTATGGCATTGAGCCTGCTGCTGGCGGAGCTGTTATGATGGCTGGCCCAGCAGATGCTGGTGCTGACGCAGAAGAGCAAACAGAATTTACAGTAATTCTGAAATCTGCTGGTGCTTCCAAAATCGGCGTCATCAAAGAAGTCCGCGGCATCACAGGTCTTGGCCTGAAAGAAGCTAAAGACCTCGTAGACGCTGGCGGCAAAGCTGTCAAAGAAGGCGTTTCGAAAGAAGAAGCTGAAGACATCAAAGCTAAGCTCGAAGCAGCTGGCGCAGAAGTCGAAGTTAAGTAATTACGTCGGGCATTGTGCCCGAGTGATTACAAAAATTGGCTGGATCCGGGGTTATTCCGGGTCCAGCTTATCGCGTCTTAGAAACGGTCTGCGGCACGCGGGCATTTCCTAAGAGGCGGTTCAATGGATCGGGCGGAGCCGGTGGGCCGGTTTCGAGAATAGATCCGAATTGTTTTGTTTTGCGATACGTCCTTGTTGCCCAGCTTGGATGTCTCTGCGAAAAATCTGAAAGGTGACCACGCACATGGCTCAATCTTACCTTGGCCAAAAACGGCTTCGCAAATACTTCGGTAAAATCCGCGAAGTTCTCGAGATGCCGAACCTTATCGAGGTTCAGAAATCCTCGTACGACTTGTTCTTGAAATCTGGTGATCAGCTTACGCCCCTCGACGGCGAAGGCATCAACGGCGTATTTCAGTCGGTTTTTCCGATCAAAGATTTCAACGAAACATCCATTCTTGAGTTCGTAAAATACGAGCTCGAAAAGCCGAAATACGATGTTGAAGAATGTCAGCAACGTGACATGACTTACAGCGCGCCTTTGAAGGTGACGCTCCGCCTCATCGTGTTTGATATCGACGAAGATACAGGCGCGAAATCGGTTAAAGACATCAAAGAACAAGACGTGTTCATGGGCGATATGCCTTTAATGACACCGAATGGTACCTTTGTTGTCAACGGTACTGAGCGCGTAATCGTTTCGCAAATGCACCGCTCACCCGGCGTGTTCTTTGACCACGACAAAGGCAAAACCCACTCCTCGGGTAAACTTTTGTTCGCGTGTCGGATCATTCCTTACCGTGGGTCATGGTTGGATTTCGAATTCGACGCCAAAGACATCGTGTTCTCACGGATTGACCGTCGTCGCAAATTGCCTGTGACCACATTGCTTTATGCTTTGGGTATGGATCAAGAAGACATTTGCAACGCGTATTATGATACTGTGAACTACACGCTTAAGAAGAACAAAGGTTGGGCAACCAAGTTCTTCCCAGAGCGCGTACGTGGCACACGTCCGACATATGATTTGGTTGACGCGAAAACCGGTGAAGTGATTGCAGAAGCTGGCAAGAAGATCACGCCTCGCGCCGTGAAGAAACTTGTTGAAGACGCTGCCGTTACTCAGCTTCTTTTGCCGTTCGAGCAAATCCTCGGCAAGTTTGTTGCACGCGACATGATCAACGAAGAAACTGGCGCGATCTATGCCGAAGCTGGCGATGAGTTGGCGTTCGAATATGATAAAGCTGGCGAAATCACTGGTGGTTCTTTGCAGGAACTTCTGGACGCGGGCATCACCGAGATCCCTGTTCTTGACATCGATAACGTCAATGTTGGGCCCTACATCCGCAACACAATGGCGGCAGATAAAAACATGGGTCGCGACACCGCGCTTATGGATATCTACCGTGTGATGCGTCCTGGCGAGCCACCCACCGTTGAAAGCGCGAGCGCGTTGTTTGACACATTGTTCTTTGATAGCGAACGTTATGATCTCTCGGCCGTTGGTCGTGTGAAAATGAACATGCGTCTTGATCTGGATGCGGATGATTCCATTCGTACCTTGCGCAAAGAAGACATCGTTTCCTGTATCAAAGCGCTTGTTCAATTGCGTGATGGCAAAGGCGACATCGACGACATTGACCACCTCGGCAACCGTCGTGTGCGCTCTGTTGGCGAATTGATGGAAAATCAATACCGTGTTGGTCTGTTGCGCATGGAACGTGCGATCAAAGAGCGGATGTCCTCCGTCGAGATCGACACTGTCATGCCACAAGACCTGATCAATGCGAAACCAGCCGCTGCTGCGGTGCGTGAATTCTTCGGCTCTTCGCAGCTGTCGCAGTTCATGGACCAAACCAACCCGCTCTCGGAAGTCACGCACAAGCGTCGTCTTTCTGCGCTTGGGCCTGGCGGCTTGACGCGCGAACGTGCGGGCTTTGAGGTTCGTGACGTTCACCCAACACACTATGGTCGTATGTGTCCAATTGAGACTCCAGAGGGTCCGAATATTGGTCTGATCAACTCGCTGGCGACTTTTGCCCGAGTGAACAAATACGGCTTTATCGAAACGCCTTATCGCAAGGTTGTCGACACCAAAGTGACTGACGAAGTTCAGTACATGTCGGCTACTGAAGAGATGCGTCACACGGTTGCGCAAGCAAACGCGCAGCTCGATGACGAAGGCAAGTTCAAAAACGACCTCGTGTCGGCACGTCAATCTGGCGAGTACACATTGAGCCCAGCGGCAAACATCGACTTGATCGACGTTTCGCCAAAACAGCTGGTCTCGGTTGCGGCTTCGCTTATTCCGTTCCTCGAAAACGATGACGCCAACCGTGCCTTGATGGGCTCGAACATGATGCGTCAAGCCGTTCCTTTGCTACAGGCTGAAGCGCCTTTGGTTGGGACCGGTATTGAGGAAGTGGTTGCACGCGACTCCGGTGCTTCGATCATGGCGAAACGCCAAGGTATCGTTGACCAAGTTGATGCGCAGCGTATCGTTGTTCGTGCGACGCATGATCTTGAACTCGGCGATGCTGGCGTAGACATCTATCGTCTGCGTAAGTTCCAACGCTCAAACCAAAACACCTGTATCAACCAACGCCCGTTGGTAAAAGTAGGCGATATTGTCGGCAAAAACGAAGTTATTGCTGACGGCCCGTCCACGGATATTGGCGAATTGGCTTTGGGTAAAAACGTGATTGTCGCGTTTATGCCTTGGAATGGCTACAACTACGAAGACTCCATCCTAATCTCTGAGCGTATCGTTCGTGATGACGTGTTTACTTCGGTTCACATCGAAGAATTCGAAGTCGCCGCACGTGATACAAAGCTTGGTCCCGAGGAAATCACACGTGATATTCCAAACGTTGGTGAAGAAGCGCTGCGCAACCTCGACGAGGCTGGCATTGTTTACATCGGCGCGGAAGTGCATCCTGGTGATATCCTTGTGGGTAAAATCACACCGAAGGGCGAAAGCCCAATGACGCCTGAAGAAAAGCTTCTTCGCGCGATCTTCGGTGAAAAAGCCTCTGACGTACGTGACACATCGTTGCGTGTGAAGCCGGGTGATTTCGGGACTGTTGTGGAAGTTCGTGTTTTCAACCGCCACGGCGTTGAAAAAGACGAACGTGCGTTGCAAATCGAGCGTGAAGAAGTCGAACGTTTGGCGCGTGACCGCGACGACGAGCTGACAATTCTTGATCGCAACATCTATCAGCGTCTTAAATCTATGGTTCTGGGTAAAACCGTTGCCAAGGGTCCGAAGGGCGTTAAGCCTGGGTCCGAAGTAACCGAAGATCTTTTGGGCATGTTGTCCAAAGGTCTATGGTGGCAGCTCGCACTTGAAGATGAAGAAGCAGCAAAAATCATCGAAGCTCTGAACGCGCAATACGACGTACAGAAAAAGATGATGGAAGCGCGCTTCGAGGACAAAGTCGAAAAAGTGCGCCGCGGCGATGATTTGCCTCCGGGTGTGATGAAGATGGTTAAAGTCTTTATTGCTGTGAAGCGTAAGCTTCAGCCAGGTGATAAAATGGCGGGTCGTCACGGGAACAAAGGTGTTATTTCCAAGGTTGTGCCTATGGAAGACATGCCGTTCCTCGCGGATGGTACGCCAGTTGACTTCTGTTTGAACCCACTGGGTGTGCCTTCGCGGATGAACGTTGGTCAGATTCTTGAAACCCACATGGGTTGGGCGAGCCGTGGTTTGGGTATCCAAATCGACGAAGCGCTTGGCGAATATCGTCGTTCTGGCGATATGACCCCTGTTCGGGATGCGATGAAGTTTGCTTATGGCGATGATGTCTATGACGAAGGCATCGCCGACATGACTGAAAAGCAATTGTTGGAAGCTGCGGGTAACGTTACCGGCGGTGTGCCAATCGCGACACCGGTTTTTGACGGCGCCAAAGAGGCGGATGTTAACGACGCGTTGACGCGGGCTGGCTTTGACACTTCTGGTCAATCGGTTCTGTTTGATGGTCGTACAGGCGAGCAATTCGCCCGTAAAGTGACCGTGGGTATGAAATACCTGCTCAAACTGCATCACCTCGTGGACGACAAAATCCACGCACGTTCAACGGGGCCTTACAGCCTTGTCACGCAGCAACCTCTGGGCGGTAAAGCTCAGTTCGGTGGCCAGCGTTTCGGGGAGATGGAAGTCTGGGCGCTCGAAGCATATGGCGCGGCTTACACGCTGCAAGAGATGCTGACCGTGAAATCCGATGACGTTGCCGGACGGACGAAAGTCTATGAAAGCATTGTCAAAGGTGAAGATAATTACGAGGCCGGTGTGCCCGAAAGCTTCAACGTGCTTGTCAAAGAAGTCCGGGGCCTCGGCCTCAACATGGAACTCCTGGATGCGGAGGAGGATGAGTAGGGCCCCGTGCCTTACTCCTCCCACCTTCCCCTGATTATAAGGAACGCAAGATGAACCAGGAACTTACAAACAACCCGTTTAACCCGCTCACACCCCAAAAGACTTTTGACGAGATCAAAGTTTCTTTGGCGAGCCCGGAACGGATCCTCTCGTGGTCTTACGGCGAAATCAAAAAGCCAGAGACCATCAACTATCGTACGTTCAAACCAGAGCGTGACGGTCTTTTCTGTGCGCGTATTTTTGGCCCCATCAAAGACTACGAATGTCTCTGTGGCAAATATAAGCGTATGAAATATCGCGGCGTTGTCTGCGAGAAATGTGGTGTTGAAGTTACGCTTCAAAAAGTGCGTCGTGAGCGCATGGGCCACATTGAACTTGCAGCACCTGTTGCGCACATCTGGTTCCTCAAGTCGTTGCCATCGCGCATCGGCCTGATGCTGGATATGACACTGCGCGATCTTGAACGTATTCTCTACTTTGAAAACTACGTTGTCATTGAGCCGGGCCTTACAGACCTGACTTACGGTCAACTGATGTCCGAAGAAGAGTATATGGACGCCCAAGACGCGTTCGGTATGGACGCATTTACCGCCGGTATCGGCGCTGAAGCCATCCGTGAAATGCTCTCCTTGATCGACCTTGAATCTGAGGCCGAAACGCTGCGGGCCGACTTGGCCGAAGCAACGGGTGAGTTGAAGCCAAAGAAGATCATCAAACGCCTTAAAATCGTTGAGAGCTTCCTTGAGTCCGGCAACCGTCCTGAGTGGATGGTTATGACGGTGATCCCAGTGATCCCGCCAGAGTTGCGCCCCTTGGTTCCGCTTGATGGCGGTCGTTTTGCGACCTCCGACCTCAACGATCTGTATCGTCGGGTGATCAACCGTAACAACCGTTTGAAACGCCTTCTTGAGCTGCGTGCGCCCGATATCATCGTGCGTAACGAAAAACGTATGCTGCAAGAATCCGTTGATGCGCTGTTTGACAACGGCCGTCGTGGTCGTGTGATTACTGGGGCCAACAAGCGTCCTTTGAAATCATTGTCTGACATGCTCAAAGGTAAGCAAGGCCGTTTCCGTCAAAACCTTTTGGGTAAGCGCGTCGACTTCTCTGGCCGTTCGGTGATTGTGACCGGTCCTGAGTTGAAACTGCATCAATGTGGTCTTCCTAAGAAGATGGCGTTGGAACTGTTTAAACCGTTTATCTACTCGCGTCTTGAAGCCAAAGGCCTGTCTTCCACTGTGAAGCAAGCCAAGAAACTCGTGGAAAAAGAACGTCCCGAAGTTTGGGATATCTTGGATGAGGTTATTCGGGAACACCCCGTCATGCTCAACCGCGCGCCGACGCTTCACCGTCTTGGTATCCAAGCGTTTGAACCGATCCTGATTGAAGGGAAAGCTATTCAGCTTCACCCCCTCGTTTGTTCGGCCTTTAACGCTGACTTTGACGGCGACCAAATGGCGGTTCACGTTCCTTTGAGCCTTGAAGCACAGCTTGAAGCACGTGTTTTGATGATGTCCACGAACAACGTTTTGTCGCCCGCCAACGGTGCGCCAATTATCGTTCCGTCACAGGACATGATCTTGGGCCTTTATTACATCACTCTCATGCGTCAAGGCATGATTGGTGAG
The DNA here is from genome assembly GCF_000812665.2 of Falsihalocynthiibacter arcticus. Classification (GTDB taxonomy): domain Bacteria; phylum Pseudomonadota; class Alphaproteobacteria; order Rhodobacterales; family Rhodobacteraceae; genus Falsihalocynthiibacter; species Falsihalocynthiibacter arcticus. Next base: position 865,252 of record NZ_CP014327.1, on the reverse strand, counting down.
GGCATGGCCTTTGCGGATGTGGATGAGGTTCAACACGCTCTTGATGCTGGTGTCGTTCACTTGCACTCCAAAATCATCGCGCGGGTTCCGCAAATTGATGAAGAAGGCAACGAGATCATGGTGCGGTTTGAAACCACACCTGGTCGTGTGCGCCTCGGTGCGCTTTTGCCGAAAAATGCAAAAGCACCGTTTGAGTTGGTCAACAACTTGCTGCGGAAGAAAGACGTTCAGAAAGTCATCGACACGGTCTACCGTTATTGCGGTCAGAAAGAGTCAGTTATCTTCTGTGACCACATCATGACCATGGGTTTCCGCGAAGCGTTCAAAGCGGGTATTTCCTTTGGTAAAGACGACATGGTTATCCCAGATACAAAATGGGCAACCGTTGACGAAACACGCGATCAAGTTCGTGACTTTGAACTTCAATATATGGACGGCCTGATTACTCAGGGCGAGAAATATAACAAAGTTGTCGATGCTTGGTCCAAGTGTAACGACAAAGTCACTGATGCGATGATGAACACCATTTCTGCTCTGAAAATTGACGAAAATGGCGCTGAAATGGAGCCGAACTCGGTTTACATGATGGCCCACTCTGGTGCGCGTGGTTCGGTTACTCAGATGAAACAGCTCGGCGGGATGCGTGGTCTTATGGCCAAGCCGAACGGCGACATCATCGAGACACCGATTATCTCGAACTTTAAAGAGGGCCTCTCGGTTCTTGAGTACTTCAACTCTACCCACGGTGCACGTAAAGGTCTGTCTGATACCGCGCTTAAAACGGCGAACTCGGGTTATTTGACACGTCGTTTGGTGGATGTTGCACAGGATTGTATCGTTCGCGAACATGACTGTGGAACGGAAATGTCTATTACCGCTGAAGCTGCGGTAAAAGACGGTGAAGTTGTTGCAAGCATCGCCGAGATCGTTCTGGGTCGTGTTGCTGCGGAGGATGTCCTGAAACCAGGCACCGACGAAGTTATCGTTTCCAAAAACGAAGTCATCGACGAGCGTAAATCCGACCTTATCGAAGCTGCCGGTGTGGCAACGATGCGGATGCGGAGCCCGTTGACATGTGAGGCCGAAGAAGGCGTCTGCGCCATGTGTTACGGTCGTGACCTTGCACGCGGTACTTTGGTGAACCAAGGCGAAGCGGTTGGTATTATCGCGGCGCAATCCATTGGTGAGCCTGGCACACAGCTTACAATGCGGACGTTCCACATTGGTGGCGTTGCACAGGGTGGTCAACAGTCGTTCCAAGAAGCCAGCCACACAGGCAAAGTCGGTTTCAAAAACGAGCTTCTGCTTAAGAACTCCTCGGGTGAATCGATTGTTATGGGCCGCAACATGCTCCTCACAATCGAGGACGAAAGCGGCGCTGAGCTTGTAAGTCACAAGATCAGTTATGGTTCGAAAATCCACGTCAAAGCGGGTTCGAATGTTACCCGTGGCGACAAACTGTTTGAATGGGATCCCTATACGCTCCCAATCATTGCCGAAAAAGCGGGTACTGCGAAATTCGTTGACCTCGTAAGCGGTATTTCCGTGCGCGACGAAACCGATGACGCAACAGGCATGACGCAGAAAATCGTTATCGATTGGCGTGCTGCACCTAAAGGCAACGAACTCAAGCCTGAGATTTTCATCATTGGTGAAGATGGTGAACCGTTGCGCAATGATGTGGGCAACCTTGTTTCCTATCCTATGTCGGTTGACGCTGTGCTCTCGATAGAAGAGAGCTCGGAAGTTCAAGCGGGTGATGTGATTGCGCGTATTCCTCGCGAAGGCGCGAAAACCAAGGACATTACCGGTGGTCTGCCACGGGTTGCGGAACTCTTTGAGGCACGTCGTCCCAAAGACCACGCGATCATCGCAGAAATCGACGGCTTTGTTCGTTTCGGTCGCGACTATAAAAACAAGCGTCGGATCTCGATTGAGCCAAAAGACGAGAGTCTGGAGCCAGTGGAATATATGGTTCCAAAAGGGAAGCACATCCCAGTAGCCGAGGGCGATTTCGTCCAAAAAGGCGACTACATCATGGATGGCAACCCTGCGCCGCATGACATTCTTGCAGTTATGGGTGTTGAAGCTCTCGCCAACTATATGGTCGAGGAAGTTCAGGAAGTTTACCGTCTCCAAGGCGTGAAGATTAACGATAAACACATCGAGGTTATCGTTCGTCAAATGCTCCAGAAATGGGAAATTCTGGACAGCGGTGAAACCACATTGCTCAAAGGCGAGCACGTGGACAAAGCCGAGTTTGATGCCGCAAATGCCAAAGCGGAGGCCGCTGGTCGCCGTCTCGCATCTGGGGAACCCATCCTTCTTGGTATCACCAAAGCGTCGCTTCAAACGCGTTCGTTCATCTCGGCGGCGTCCTTCCAAGAGACAACCCGTGTGCTTACGGAGGCTTCGGTCCAAGGCAAGCGCGACAAACTGGTTGGCCTCAAAGAGAACGTCATCGTGGGCCGCTTGATCCCTGCTGGTACCGGTGGTGCCACGCAACAAGCGCGTGCCATTGCTGTTCAGCGTGACAACGTGGTTCTGGAAGCCCGTCGCGCAGAAGCCGAACAGGCAGCCGCAATTGCTGCCCCTGTGGTGCCTAAGGACGTGATCGGCGGCGATGTGTTCTCAACACCCGCTTCCGAGACCGAAGAAAGCCGCGACTCTTAATAACGTCCGACAAGCAATTTAAATTGGGCCCCTGCGTTTACCGACGTGGGGGCCTTTTTCGTTTATCGCCTCTGGTGCGAACTTTGGGCTGGGAAAATCGAAAAGGCAGGCCTAGGTTGTCAAAAAACAACCGCGAGATCGCCCATGGCTCAGGACTACAACAATCAAGTGATCGGTCTTGTTCGGTTCTCGTTTCCGGCGCTGTCGGGCTTTTCCAAGGGCGGTGATGATTTTAAGGAACTTGAAGCGTTTCTCTATGATCCTGAGCGGCTTGAACGGCGATTCTATTTGTTCGAGAAGCTCTGCCTTCCGTCGCTACTCGCGCAAACAGACCCCGATTTTACGTGCGTCTTTCTTGTGGGGAACAGCCTCCCGCCGGCGGCAAAAGATCACCTTCAAGCCCTCATTTCGCCTCTCGCAAACGCACGGATTGTTGCCCGAGAGAGTGAACACAATTATGCAGCCATTCGCAAAGTCTATGACAGCATCCCTCAAGACGGTTTTAGCCACCGGACGAGCTTTCGGCTGGATGATGATGATGCGCTTTCCAATGATTATATCAAACGCCTAAAGCAAACGGCGCGGAAGTTGGAACCCCTTTGCAAACCGAAGCTACCTCTTGCGCTTTCCTTCAATCGAGGGTTTTACGTTCAGATAAAAAACGGCGAAAATCGCATTTTTGACGCCTGCGAACGCACACCTTTATCGGTTGGCTCGGCACTTTTCGCCCAAGCGGGACACCCGGAAAATGTCTATGCCCGCAATCATCGATTTCTCGGCCAATTCTTTAATCTTTATTCCGATGTCTCGGAACCAAATTTCATTCGCGCAATCCATCGGGACAATGACAGCGATCCGGTGATTGTCGGACATTCAAACAAGCTCTCCAAAGCGGAGATCAAGACGGGTATCGATACGCATTTTCCGATCCCCTTTGACACATTACAGGACCTCTAATGTACGAGTCTACGCAGGGTGAAAATTTACGCGGCGCCGCGATGATGAGCGCTTCGATGGCGGGCTTTACGGTGAACGATGCGTTCATGAAAGTCCTGCTAGAAGATATGCCATTTTATCAAGGTTTGTTAATACGAGCTGTGATTGTCGGGGTGATGATTGTCGCATTTGCAAAGTTCACAGGAGGACTAGACCTTCGTTTGACCCGCCGCGATAGCTGGATCGTTTTTTGGCGTACCGTCGGTGAAGTCTCGGCATCTTTCCTTTTCATAACGGCCCTCATGCATATGCCTCTGGCCAACACTACGGCTATCATGCAATCGCTTCCACTTACAGTTGCCCTCGCGGGAGCTCTCTTTTTTAGGGAGCCGCTTGGTTGGCGTAGGCTGACTGCGATTTTTGCTGGGTTCTGCGGGGTGATGCTCATTGTCCGGCCCGGGACTGATTTCAATTTCTATGCGCTCTATGCCTTGGGGGCGGTCTTTGCCGTGACGTTACGCGATCTTGCGTCACGCCAACTTTCCCCCAACGTTAGAACCTTACCCGTTATATTTTTTGCGACCATCGGGAATGCGGGCTTAGGATTCGCTCTGTTTGTTTTAGGGGGAGGCGCCTCGGAGCCTTGGCAGGACATCGGAGCCCAACAGGTTTGCTTGCTCGTAGGAGCATCGGCATTCTTGGTTGTTGGGTATGCGTTTTCCGTGAGTTCAATGCGGGTAGGAGCCCTCGCGGTTGTGACACCTTTTCGCTATACGGCGATCCTCTTTGCGCTTGTCCTTGGGTTTGTGGTGTTTGATGACTGGCCAGATACGTTCACGCTTATTGGGGCGGGAATCGTCGTGTTATCTGGGCTGGTGACATTGTTCAGGGAACAACTTGCCGCGAAGCGGGCGCGCTTGGCCTTAAACCGATGAGAATTCGATCCGGTGGGAATGCGCGTCTGCGAACAGAAAAATCGTGGGGCAAATTACGCGCAACGCATGATCTCGGCGAAAAATTGGCCTCGTTTTCGCATTGGGTAGGAATCGCGCTGACCTGTGTTGACAATGGCGGCGACTCCCCATAAATAGCGCCTACTTGGCATGGGTGTATTCCCGATTTGCCGTATTCAAAACCGAAGTGGTCACGATCCGGGCCTTATTGCTCCGATCCTCTGAATGCCCACCGCGTCGTTCCCACACTGGGGATGGATGTGGTTTTTTTGCGTTTTGTGCACGGGATGTGCCTATGAGCCATACGGGGCGTCGTCCCGTTTTGAAATTTTGTGTTGCAACACGGGGAAATAACCGGAATGCCAACTATACAACAGCTGATCCGCAAGCCGCGCCAGCCGAAAGTAAAACGTCAGAAATCCATGCACCTGCAGGCTTGTCCTCAGAAGCGTGGCGTCTGCACACGTGTCTATACAACGACACCAAAGAAACCAAACTCTGCTATGCGTCGCGTCGCCAAAGTGCGCCTGACAAATGGTTTTGAGGTCATTAGCTACATCCCGGGTGAAGGTCACAACCTTCAGGAGCACTCTGTTGTTCTTATCCGCGGCGGTCGTGTAAAAGACCTTCCGGGTGTTCGCTACCACGTTCTGCGCGGTGTGCTGGATACCCAAGGTGTTAAAGATCGTAAGCAACGTCGTTCGAAATACGGCGCTAAGCGTCCTAAATAAAGGGAGACTGAGATGTCCCGTCGTCACGCCGCTGAAAAGCGCGAAGTTCTTCCAGACGCTAAGTTTGGGGATAAAGTTCTTACCAAGTTCATGAATAACCTCATGATCGATGGTAAAAAATCCGTTGCTGAGAGCATTGTTTACAACGCGTTTGATCGCGTTGAAGACAAGATCAAACGCGCACCTGTAGAAGTGTTCCATGAAGCACTCGAAAACATCAAACCTTCGCTCGAAGTGCGTTCGCGCCGCGTGGGTGGTGCGACGTATCAGGTGCCTGTTGATGTGCGCCCTGAGCGCCGCGAAGCACTTGCGATCCGTTGGTTGATCACGTCTGCGCGCAAGCGTAACGAGAACACAATGGAAGAGCGTCTTGCTGGTGAGCTGTTGGATGCGGTTAATAACCGTGGCACAGCCGTCAAAAAGCGCGAAGATACCCACAAAATGGCCGAAGCTAATAAAGCTTTCAGCCATTACCGCTGGTAAACCCTTAGGGCTTAGGACCAACATAATGGCACGCGATTATCCCCTCGACAGATACCGCAACTTCGGCATCATGGCGCACATCGACGCAGGTAAAACAACCTGTTCCGAGCGCATCCTGTTTTATACAGGCAAGTCCCACAATATTGGTGAGGTGCACGATGGTGCGGCCACCATGGACTGGATGGAGCAAGAGCAAGAGCGCGGTATTACTATTACTTCGGCTGCAACGACTACTTTCTGGGAGCGCACCGAAGACGGTGACACTCCAGATAGTGAAAAGCACCGGATGAACATTATCGACACACCAGGTCACGTTGACTTCACAATCGAAGTTGAGCGTTCCTTGGCCGTTCTCGATGGTGCTGTTGCGGTTCTAGACGCGAATGCGGGTGTTGAACCACAGACTGAAACTGTTTGGCGTCAGGCTGACCGATATAAAGTTCCGCGCATTGTTTTTGTCAACAAAATGGACAAAATCGGCGCGGACTTCTTCAACTGTGTTCATATGATCGAAGATCGTACGGGCGCTGTTGCGGCTCCAATCCAAATCCCAATCGGTTCAGAAACCGAACTCGAAGGCTTGGTCGATCTTGTGACCATGGAAGAGTGGGTTTGGGAAGGTGAAGACCTTGGCGCATCTTGGGAAAAACGCCCAATCCGTGCTGAACTTCTTGAGTTGGCGACTGAATGGCGCGGCAAACTGATTGAGATTGCTGTCGACATGGATGACGCGGCAATGGAAGCTTACCTCGAAGGCAATGAGCCTGATGTTCCAACTTTGCGCCGCCTTATTCGCGCAGGGACTTTGGCCATCAAATTCATTCCCGTTCTTTGTGGTTCTGCGTTCAAAAACAAAGGCGTTCAGCCTCTGTTGAATGCTGTGATCGACTATCTTCCATCGCCGATGGACGTTGTTGATTACATGGGCTTTAGACCAGGTGACGAGACAGAAACACGTAATATCCCGCGTCGCGCGGATGATACTATGGCGTTCTCGGGACTTGCGTTCAAAATCATGAACGACCCCTTCGTTGGTACCCTTACGTTCACACGCATCTACTCTGGCGTTCTGAACAAAGGTGACAATCTTCTGAACTCTACGAAGGGCCGCAAAGAGCGCGTCGGTCGTATGATGATGATGCACTCCAATGATCGCGAAGAGATCCAAGAAGCATTTGCGGGCGACATTATCGCGCTTGCGGGCCTCAAAGATACCACAACGGGTGACACTCTGTGTTCCGTTGCTGATCCAGTAGTTTTGGAAACAATGACGTTCCCAGAGCCTGTTATCGAGATCGCGATTGAGCCTAAAACTAAGGCTGACCAAGAAAAAATGTCGACTGGCCTTGGCCGTTTGGCTGCTGAAGATCCTTCCTTCCGCGTTGAGACTGACCTTGAGTCCGGTCAAACAATTATGCGCGGCATGGGCGAGCTTCACCTCGATATCCTCGTGGACCGTCTTAAGCGTGAGTTTAAGGTTGAAGCGAATATCGGTGCTCCACAAGTTGCCTACCGCGAGACCATTGGCCACGAAGTTGAGCACGTTTACACCCACAAGAAACAGTCGGGTGGTTCGGGTCAATACGCTGAAGTTAAGCTGCAGATCATCCCAACTGAGCCGGGCGAGGGTTACTCCTTCGAAAGCAAAGTCGTTGGTGGGTCTGTTCCGAAAGAATACGTACCAGGTGTCGAAAAAGGCATTAAATCGGTTATGGATAGCGGCCCCCTTGCTGGCTTCCCTGTGATCGACTTTAAAGTCATTCTTATCGAGGGTAAGTACCACGATGTTGACTCCAGCATCCTCGCATTCGAAATCGCTGCACGTATGTGTATGCGGGAAGGTATGCGTAAAGCTGGCGCGAAATTGCTTGAGCCAATCATGAAGGTCGAAGTCATCACGCCTGATGAATACACCGGTAGTGTTATTGGCGATCTGACATCGCGTCGCGGTCATATTCAAGGGCAAGATACACGCGGTAACGCCATTGCTATCGATGCTTTCGTCCCATTGGCTAACATGTTCGGCTACATCAACAATTTGCGCTCAATGTCTTCGGGCCGCGCAAACTTCTCGATGCAGTTTGACCATTACGAACCAGTACCGTCGAATATCTCGGAAGAAATTCAGGCGAAATTCGCCTAATCGTAATTGCGGGTCAGACTTTTTTCTGACCCGCTCACTAACCACTAGGAGAGCCTCATGGGTAAGGAAAAATTCCAACGTAACAAACCGCATTGTAACATTGGTACAATCGGCCACGTTGACCACGGTAAGACGACTTTGACAGCTGCGATTACGAAGCAGTTTTCGGACAACTTCCAAGCATACGACCAAATTGACGGCGCGCCCGAAGAAAAAGCACGCGGCATCACCATCTCGACAGCACACGTTGAGTATGAGACTGAAGCACGTCACTATGCGCACGTTGATTGCCCAGGCCACGCTGACTATGTGAAAAACATGATCACCGGTGCGGCGCAAATGGACGGCGCGATCTTGGTTGTGAACGCCGCCGATGGTCCGATGCCACAAACACGTGAGCACATCCTTTTGGGTCGCCAAGTTGGCATCCCTGAAATGGTTGTCTTCATGAACAAAGTTGACCAAGTAGACGACGATGAGCTTCTTGAGTTGGTTGAAATGGAAATTCGTGAGCTTCTCACAGAGTATGGTTATGACGGCGATAATATCCCCGTGATTGCTGGTTCTGCTTTGGCTGCTTTGGAAGACCGTGACCCAGAAATCGGTTCGACTAAAATTGCTGAATTGATGGCTGCTGTTGATGCGTTTATTCCACAGCCTCCACGTGCGATTGACGAACCTTTCTTGATGCCAATCGAGGACGTGTTCTCGATCTCTGGTCGCGGTACCGTTGTAACGGGCCGTATCGAGCGCGGTGTTGTTAACGTTGGGGATTCCATCGAAATCGTTGGTCTCAAAGACACAACAACTACCACTTGTACTGGTGTTGAAATGTTCCGCAAACTGCTTGATCGCGGTGAAGCTGGTGACAACATTGGTGCGCTTCTTCGCGGTGTTGACCGTGAAGGTGTTGAGCGTGGTCAGATCCTTTGTAAGCCAGGTTCTGTTAAGCCACACACGAAGTTTGAAGCTGAGGTCTATATTTTGACCAAAGAAGAGGGTGGCCGTCACACGCCGTTCTTTGCGAACTACCGTCCACAGTTTTACTTCCGCACAACGGACGTAACGGGCACAGTTACGCTTCCTGAAGGCACAGAAATGGTTATGCCAGGCGACAACTTGAAGTTCACAGTTGAACTGATCGCGCCAATCGCCATGGAAGCTGGCCTCCGCTTTGCGATCCGCGAAGGCGGCCGCACTGTTGGTTCCGGTGTTGTCTCTAAAATCATCGAGTAAGCATTAGCTGCTTGACCAATTGATTGGCGTCCCTTACTTGGGGCGCCAATTCTTCTTAAAGAATCTGAATTCGATGTAGGTCGTACAATCCCGTGCGGTCCCACCTCTCAATTCTTAAAAGCCGCGAAAGGCTACGACATGCAGTCGCAAAATATTCGCATTCGGCTCAAGGCGTTTGATTTCCGTGTACTGGACGCCAGCACACAAGAAATCGTAAGCACCGCAAAGCGCACAGGCGCCACAGTTCGTGGACCTATCCCGCTGCCGAACAAAATCGAGAAGTTCACAGTTCTTCGCAGTCCTCACGTGAACAAGAAATCCCGTGATCAGTTCGAAATCCGCACGCACAAGCGCCTGCTGGATATCGTCGACCCAACACCCCAAACAGTAGACGCGCTGATGAAGCTCGACCTTGCTGCGGGTGTTGACGTCGAGATCAAGGTTTAAGGAGGGTATTTGATGCGCTCTGGTGTAATCGCAAAAAAGGTTGGTATGACCCGCCTTTTCTTGGAAGACGGCAAACAGATTCCTGTAACCGTTCTCCAACTCGAAAACTTGCAAGTCGTTGATCAGCGTACGTCTGATCGTGACGGCTATACTGCTGTTCAGCTTGGTGCTGGTACGGCCAAAGCAAAACGCACGTCCCAAGGGATGCGCGGCCACTTTGCTAAAGCCAACGTAGCGCCAAAACGGAAAGTTGCGGAATTCCGCGTTTCCGAAGCAAACCTCATCGCCATTGGCGCAGAGATTTCTGCTGAGCACTACATTGCAGGTCAAAAAGTTGACGTCTCTGGTACGTCGATCGGTAAAGGCTTTCAGGGTGCTATGAAGCGTCACAACTTTGGGGGCCTTCGTGCTACTCACGGTGTGTCCGTTTCCCACCGCTCGCACGGCTCTACTGGTCAATGTCAAGATCCCGGCAAAGTTTTCAAAGGTAAGAAAATGGCCGGACACATGGGTTCCGCTCGTGTGACAACTCAAAACCTTGAAGTTATGCGTACAGACGCTGACCGTGGCTTGATCATGGTTAAAGGCGCTGTTCCTGGTTCCAAGGGCGGTTGGGTCACTGTCAAAGACGCAGTGAAAAAGAAACTGCCTGACGGCGTTCCTTTCCCAGCAGCACTGAAAAGTGCCGTTGTTGAAGCAGCTGTCGCGGCTCCCGCAGAAGGAGCAGTAGAATGAAGGCCGATGTAATCAAACTCGACGGTAGCAGTGCCGGCACATTGGATCTGGACGAGGCCCTGTTTGGTCTTGAGCCACGTGCTGACATCCTGCACCGCGTCGTTCGCTGGCAGCGCAACAATGCGCAAGCTGGTACACACAAGGTTAAGACTCGCTCAGAAGTGAGCTACTCGACCAAGAAGATCGTTCGCCAAAAAGGCAGCGGTGGCGCTCGCCACGGTGCCCGTTCTGCGCCGATCTTCCGCGGTGGTGGTGTTTACAAGGGCCCAACGCCCCGTAGCCACGGCCACGAGCTGACGAAGAAATTCCGTAAGCTTGGTCTTTGCCACGCATTGTCCGCTAAGGCAGTTGCTGGTGAATTGGTTGTTATCGACTCAATCGATTTCAATGACGTAAAAACTTCGGTTCTGGCGAAAGCTATTAAAGAGCTGGGTTGGAAACGCGCATTGATCATCGACGGTGCCACCGTGAACGAAAACTTTGCGCGCGCCGCACGTAACATCGAAGGCTTGGATATCCTGCCATCGATGGGCGCTAACGTATTCGATATCCTGAAGCGTGACACTCTTGTGATCACTAAAGCAGGTCTCGAAGCATTGGAGGCACGTTTAAAATGAGCACCAAAGCAGCACAATATGATGTGATCCGTAAGCCGATCATTACTGAAAAAGCAACTATGGTTTCCGAAAACGGTGCCGTTGTTTTTGAAGTCGCGATCGACAGCAACAAGCCCCAAATCAAAGACGCTGTTGAAGCGCTCTTTGGTGTAAAGGTCAAAGCTGTAAACACCACGATCACTAAAGGTAAAACCAAACGTTTCCGCGGCCGCCCAGGCAAGCGTAAAGACGTTAAAAAGGCTTATGTGACCCTTGAAGAAGGCAATACAATCGACGTGTCCACCGGACTCTAAGATTAGCTTTCGCTAGAATTGAAGAGGCCCTCGCAGCAATGCGGGGGCCTTTTTGCATTTGTGTCGGAGAGAGAGAGTTTTTGTTGGATGACCGCTAAGCGGACAAAGTGCCAGTTCGCTGGGACTGCACCGATGTCCGTTCTTACGCATCTACGATTACTTGCTCGCAATTTCCAACTGATCAGGGACACGACTCTTGCCACTATAGTTGAAGATGGAGAACTGGAAGGCATCTCTTTTCATCTCTAAGACTAGGTCATTCTGAGCGGTTGCTAGAGCTTGGTACGCTGGGGCAAGAGCGGGGCTTTCAGGCGTCAGTTCATTATGAGCTTCGAGGTATCGTTGCTGCAGAACACCCCATGCCAGCAAAACAGATTTGTCAGCATAAAAAATGAGGCTAGGAAGACGCTTTGTAGCAGGTTTTAACGCGGCAAGGAATTCTTCTTCGGTCGTGTCCAAGTACATGTCGTTGAGCGGTGGAAGTTCGCTTAAGAAATCGAGATACGCCTTCCGTTTCTCTGCAAGGATTCGCTCAGACTCTGCGTAGAAACGCCCTAGCAGAAACCCGATAGCCGCCATAAACATACCGCCAATGGCAGTAAAAGTGCTAAACATATTCCAATTCCTATTTCACTTCTTAGACTCAATATTACCGTTAGTGCAAATTGGTTCCTTTGGATGGCTTCGTCGCTAGGCATGTATTCCAGAAAATACCGAGACTCAAAAGTTTGGTCGGTATGGGCGGTGTTCTCAACAGGTGGACGCAACACTTTAATCTTTAGGAAAAGATGGAGTGTTGATTATGAAGTATCGCCGCAGGATTTATTATTCAGCTGAGCAGCGTGCCGAGATCTGGGACCGTTGGCAGCGTGGGGAGTCGATGAGTTCGATTGGTCGGGTGTTTTACCGGCAATCATCTTCGGTCTTTTCCGTGATCTCACCGACGGGCGGCATCCGTCCATCAGATCGGAAACGTGACAAGCGGGCGCTTAGTCTCAGTGAACGTGAAGAGATATCGCGGGGGCTCAGCATTAAGCACTCCTTACGCGCAATTGCACGGCAGTTGGGTCGTACGCCTTCGACCATCAGCCGCGAGGTTCGGCGCAACGGTGGATCTGCTGGATATCGTGCGACGACGTCAGACCAGGCCGCGTGGGACTGCGCATTGCGTCCCAAGATGTGTAAGCTGGCTTGCCACCCCGCATTGAGCCGCGCAGTATCCGCTAAGCTGCGGCGAAAGTGGTCGCCCGAACAGATTGCAGGCTGGCTGAAGCGTGCATTCCCGGGAGAGGTGCAGAAACAGGTGTCACACGAGACGATCTATCGAAGCCTTTATATACAGGCGCGTGGGGTTTTAAAGAAGGAACTTCTCGAGCATTTGAGAGCCAAGCGCACGATACGCCGCTCCAAGCATGCCAGCCTCAAACGCAATGGTCTCGGCCAGATCAAGGATGCAGTGTCGATCAGCGAAAGACCAGCATCCGTCGAGGATCGGGCTGTGCCGGGGCACTGGGAGGGCGACCTGATCGGAGGCTCAAAGAACAGCTATATCGCGACACTTGTCGAACGCCATTCCCGGTATGTCATGCTGGTAAAGGTTGCGAATAAGGACACCGAAAGTGTCGTCTCTGGGCTGATCAAATCGGCTCAGAGGTTGCCACGCGAACTTTACAAATCTCTGACATGGGATCGTGGGAAGGAACTGGCAGATTACACGCGCCTGACCATGGCAACCGATGTCGATGTCTATTTTTGCGACCCACAATCGCCCTGGCAACGAGGATCAAACGAAAACACCAACCGGTTGCTTCGGCAGTATCTACCCCGTGGAACTGATTTATCTGCTCATTCCCAAGCAAAACTTAGTGCTATCGCCAGACAGTTAAACGAACGGCCTCGAAAGACCTTGCAATACCAAGCGCCCGCAGAGAAGTTCGCACAGTGTGTTGCGTCGATCAGTTGAGCCCGCCGCTCCGTGAGGACATTGGCTCGAATGTCAGTAGCGTCATAGTGCATGCGTCCCAAGTCCTTTCCTGCCATCCCGCGAAAATAATCCCCATCCAGTGTGGACCCCCCAAGTTAACATGATACTCCCCGCCAATGGTTCTCGGCCTCAGATTCGTTCTGGGGCTGTTTGCTGTTTTTATCGGGGACCTTCGGGGCTCTATAATTTGGCCACCTTCGGGGGGCTCACACCGCGGATCACGCCAGTAGGGCAGGGTTCGCTTAGCTAAACGGAAGACAGAAAGCATGGCATTAAAGTCGTATAAACCGACGACGCCAGGCCAGCGTGGGCTGGTTCTGATTGACCGTTCGGAGCTTTGGAAAGGACGTCCCGTCAAGACCCTCACAGAGGGTTTGACGAAATCGGGCGGCCGGAACAACACCGGACGAATCACAATGCGTCGCATTGGTGGGGGTGCTAAGCGCCTTTACCGTATCGTTGATTTCAAACGCAACAAAATGGACATCGCAGCCACCGTAGAGCGGATCGAGTATGACCCGAACCGGACGGCGTTTATTGCGTTGGTCAAATATGATGACGGCGAGCAAACTTATGTTCTCGCACCTCAGCGTCTCGCAATTGGGGATAAAATCATCTCCTCTGCAAAAGCTGACATCAAACCTGGTAACGCGATGCCTTTCTCGGGCATGCCTATCGGTACAATCGTTCACAACATCGAGTTGAAACAGGGTAAGGGCGGTCAAATCGCTCGTGCTGCTGGGACATATGCTCAGTTTGTTGGACGGGATGGTGCCTATGCACAAATCCGCCTCTCTTCTGGCGAATTGCGTTTGGTCCGTCAGGAATGCATGGCCACCGTTGGTGCCGTGTCCAACCCCGATAATAGCAACCAAAACATTGGTAAAGCTGGTCGCAACCGTCACAAAGGCATCCGTCCTTCTGTACGTGGTGTTGCCATGAACCCGGTCGATCACCCCCACGGTGGTGGTGAAGGTCGGACATCCGGTGGTCGTCATCCTGTGACACCATGGGGCAAACCAACCAAAGGTGCGCGTACACGTAACAAGAAAAAAGCGTCTAGCAAGCTGATTGTCCGCTCGCGTCACGCCAAGAAAAAGGGGCGCTAATCCATGTCTCGTTCTGTATGGAAAGGCCCATTTGTCGACTCTTACGTGCTTAAGAAAGCCGAAAAGAGCCGTGAATCTGGCCGCAATGAAGTTATTAAAATTTGGTCCCGTCGTAGCACGATCCTGCCCCAGTTTGTGGGTTTGACGTTCGGTGTTTACAACGGCCATAAACATATTCCCGTAAACGTCACAGAAGACATGATTGGTCAAAAGTTTGGTGAGTATTCGCCAACTCGTACTTATTATGGCCACTCTGCTGACAAAAAAGCGAAGCGGAAATAAGTCATGGCAAAAGTAAAAAACGCACGCCGCGTAGCGGAAAACGAAGCAATGGCGAAAGTCAAAATGCTCCGGACCTCCCCTATCAAGCTGAACCTTGTTGCGGCGATGATCCGTGGCAAGAAAGTTGACAAGGCTTTGACAGACCTGACCTTCAGCAACAAACGTATTGCTGCTGACGTTAAGAAATGTCTCCAGTCCGCGATCGCTAACGCAGAAAACAACCACAATCTGGATGTTGACTCGTTGATCGTTGCCGAAGCCTATGTTGGTAAAAACCTGACACTTAAACGTGGTCGTCCACGCGCACGTGGCCGGTTCGGCAAAATTCTGAAGCCATTCTCGGAACTAACAATCTTGGTTCGCCAGAATGAGGAGCAAGCATAATGGGTAATAAAGTAAATCCAATTGGCATGCGCCTTCAGGTTAACCGTACTTGGGATAGCCGCTGGTATGCTGACACTAAAGATTTTGGGAATCTCCTTCTGGAAGACCTCAAGATGCGCGAATTCATCAAGGAAGAATGCAAGCAAGCTGGCATCTCCCGGGTGATTATCGAGCGTCCACACCGTAAGTGCCGTGTAACAATTTACACAGCCCGTCCCGGTGTGATCATTGGTAAAAAAGGCGCCGATATCGAAGGTCTTCGCAAGAAGCTCGCAGCTTTCACCAAATCTGAATTGCACCTCAACATCGTTGAAGTTCGCAAGCCAGAGATGGATGCTGCTCTCGTTGGTGAGAATATCGCACAACAACTCGAGCGTCGGGTTTCTTTCCGTCGCGCGATGAAACGTGCGGTGCAAAACGCAATGCGTATGGGTGCCCTTGGTATCCGTGTTAACGTTGCGGGCCGTCTTGGCGGCGCCGAGATCGCGCGGACCGAATGGTACCGTGAGGGTCGCGTGCCTTTGCACACACTTCGTGCCGATATCGATTACGCACATGTCGAAGCGATGACTGCCTATGGCATCATCGGGATTAAAACCTGGATCTTCAAAGGCGAGATCATGGAACACGATCCTTCGGCGCATGAGCGTAAGCAACAGGAACTCCAAGACGGTCCAACACCTCGCGGTGCTGGCGGTCGTCGCTAAGGAGAAGATAGATGCTTCAGCCAAAACGCAGTAAATTCCGCAAAATGTTTAAGGGCCGTATCCACGGTCTTGCAAAAGGCGGATCGACGCTAACGTTCGGTACATATGGCCTCAAAACCATTGAACCAGAACGCATCACAGCGCGTCAAATCGAAGCCGCGCGTCGTGCAATGACACGTCACATGAAACGCCAAGGCCGTGTGTGGATCCGGATTTTCCCAGATTTGCCCGTCACCTCCAAGCCAACCGAAGTTCGGATGGGTAAAGGTAAAGGTTCTGTCGATTTTTGGGCCGCGAAAGTTAAGCCTGGTCGGATTCTCTTTGAAATCGACGGTGTAGACGAAGTTACTGCTCGTGAGGCTCTTCGCCTTGCAGCGATGAAACTGCCGGTGAAAACCCGCACAGTTGTTCGCGAAGACTGGTAAATCAGGTTTGACGCGCCCTGCGCGTCAAACCGAAACGGTGTAGCGGGTTTTCATCGAAAACCTGCGGGCCGTTCCAGACAGAAAGCCCCTGCCAAGAGATTGGCGGGGGCTTTTTCGTTTTGAGGCTGGGCTACAGAGAAAATCAGAAAGCTGCGCATATTGACGATATAATCAAATGTCCGCTGTGCGGGGCGGGCTCAACCGGTGAACGCAACACTTTAATCTTTAGGAAAAGATGGAGTGTTTTGAATGAAGTATCGTCGCAGGATTTATTATTCAGCTGAACAGCGTGCCGAGATCTAGGATCGATGGCAACGTGGAGAGTCGATGAGGTCGATTGGACGGGCGTTTGATCGCCAATCATCCTCCGTCTTTTCCGTGATCTCACCAACCGGTGGGATACGTCCACCGGACCGCAGACGCGTTGGGTCTGCGGTGAGCCTTTCGGAGCGCGAAGAGATATCCCGTGGGCTCAGCACCAAACAGTCCTTGCGCGCGATTGCGCGTCAGTTGGAGCGTGCGCCTTCAACGATCAGCCGAGAGGTTCGGCGCAATGGTGGCCTAACAGGCTATCGCGCAACCACCTCGGATCAAGCTGCATGGGATCGGGCTTTGCGACCCAAGATGTGCAAGTTGGCTTGTCACCCCAGATTGGCCGACGCAGTGTCAGCAAAACTGCGGCGCAAATGGTCGCCAGAACAGGTTGCGGGTTGGCTCAAACGCGCATTTCCGGGGGAGACGCACAAACAAGTGACACACGAAACTATTTATAGAAGCCTTTATATACAGGCTCGTGGCGTCCTGAAGAAGGAACTCCTGGAACATCTGCGCGCCAAAGGTACAGTCAGGCGATCCAAGCATGCAGGCCAGAAACGCAACGGTAATGGTCAGATCAAGAATGCTGTATCTATCAGTGAAAGACCCGCATCCGTTGACGATCGTGCCATGCCAGGGCACTGGGAAGGCGATCTGATCGGTGGATCCAAGAACAGCTATATCGCGACACTTGTTGAGCGGCATTCACGATACGTCATGTTAGTGAAAGTCGCGAACAAGGATACCGAGAGCGTCGTTACGGCGCTGATTAAATCGGCTCAGAAGTTGCCGCGCGAGTTCTACAAATCCCTGACGTGGGATCGCGGAAAAGAGCTTGCGGGTCATCCGCGCTTTACATTGGCAACCGACGTAGATGTCTACTTCTGCGACCCTCAGTCACCGTGGCAGCGCGGATCAAACGAAAACACCAACCGGCTTTTACGGCAATATTTGCCTCGCGGAACCGACCTATCCGTCCATTCCCAGGCAAAACTCAGCGCTATCGCAAGGCAACTAAACGAACGCCCGCGCAAGACCTTGCAATATCAAACGCCAGAAGAGAAGTTTGCACAGTGTGTTGCATCGACCGGTTGAGCCCGCCGGACATAACTGCCGTTGGGCATTCTAAACGAATTCCGCTCTTCTGTTCTTTACGTCAACCTGTTCGGATTGAAATTTAAATGAAAAATCTAATAATCTTCTTGCTTTCTGTTCTTTTGATCTGGTTTGGATCAACGATAGTTCGACTTGAAAATATCAACTATGCCAATATCTTAAACATGTGTCCTGCATTCGTTCCAAGTCAGCCGAGTACCTTTACGGAAACGCAGGAGTGTTTTGACGAAGTGCAAACGCGAACCAGTTTCATTTGGCATCTGCTCTATGGATTGAAATTGATTTAGTCTAGCAACTTTGGGCTCATAGCCGACTTTTGAGGAGATGCCTCTCATCTCCAAGCGTAGTTGAAACTCACGCTAATACGTTCCTCTTCTGTCATATTCATAGGCACTTCGTGGCGCAGCCAGCTCTCCCACAATAGGACGTCACTCACTTCTGGTTTGATATAGGTGAAGTTGCGCATTTCTGGTCGGGCATTGGCAATGCGGGTTGGTGCGGCCATCATCATTTGGGAGCGGGGGTCCTCGAATTTAATCGCGCTCGCACCTTCAGGCATGGTGACATAGGTCGTGCCACTAACGATGCTGTGAGGATGGATATGGGAGGTATGAATGCCGCCTTGGGGCAGGATGTTTATCCAGATATTGTCGAGAACAACTTCCTTGCCATCTAGATCAAATTCGAGGTCCTTGACGAAGGCCGCAACATGTTTGTCGAGTGCTTTGACGAGATCCTCAAAGATGGGAAACCGCCAGCCCAAGTCCGTGAGGGAGGCATAGCTGGTATAACCCGGAAAATCATTGTCTTCGCACCATTGCTGGCCTGCCTCATCGTCTTCGGCGATTGAGAGGCACGACGTTTCGAGTTCATTCGCGTCAATGGCATCCCCGAATTCATTTAAGGCGGCGCGATAGAGGCGGGTAACAAAGAGGGAATTGATCTGTGACATTTTTGGGATACCTGTGTGGTCTTTGGTGTGGGAAAATCCGTGAGGGCAGTTTATCAGGTGGGGGAGGGCATGTCTTGTGCGATTGTGGGGCCTGTCACTCGCATGCTGGAATACCTCGAAATTGGGGCTCCCAGTGGGGAAACCTCAACATTTACTGGCCGCGGCAAACTTTCCCTTGCCCTCCCTGCGACTCCCAATTATAGACACACATCTCGTGGATTCCAGCTCGCTGGGATTCGCTTGTTTTGCTATTCATCCACCAGGCTTTTGGTGACCCTGAAATAACGTCAGGGGCCGGCTGGTGTTTTGAGAAAGGAAGAGGCGCATGAACGCCAATGAACTACGTGATAAGACACCAGATCAGCTTCAAGACGAGCTGGTTGCGCTGAAAAAGGAATCGTTCAATCTTCGGTTCCAACAAGCGACGTCGCAACTCGAAAACACCGCACAAGTTAAAACTGCACGTCGTGCAGCCGCTCGTGTAAAAACAATTCTTAACGAAAAGGCCGCAAAAGCGGCTGGCGAATAGGAGCCACGATATGCCTAAACGTATTTTGACTGGCACTGTAACAAGCAACCAAAACGCGCAAACAGTAACTGTTTCCGTTGAGCGTCGCTTCACGCACCCTGTTTTGAAGAAAACCATTCGTAAGTCCAAAAAATATCGGGCGCACGATGAACAGAACGCTTTCAACGTTGGTGATCAAGTTCGCATTCAAGAATGTGCACCAAAGTCGAAAACGAAACGCTGGGAAGTTCTTTCCGCTTAAGCGGGGACTTTTCAGATTTACGAAACCCTGGGGACAAGCCATTGGATGGCCCCCATAGGTCGGGAGAAATCGCATGATCCAAATGCAGACAAATCTCGATGTTGCTGACAACTCCGGCGCTCGCCGTGTTCAGTGCATTAAGGTTTTGGGTGGCTCTAAGCGTAGATACGCTTCCGTAGGTGACGTTATCGTCGTCTCGGTTAAAGAAGCCATCCCTCGTGGGCGCGTTAAAAAAGGGGACGTCCGTAAGGCCGTCGTCGTACGCACCGCTAAAGAAGTATTTCGTGAAGATGGCACAGTGATCCGTTTTGATCGCAATGCAGCCGTTATTCTGAACAACGCTAATGAGCCCGTAGGTACACGTATCTTCGGCCCAGTTGTTCGTGAATTGCGCGCAAAAAGCTTCATGAAGATCATCTCGCTTGCACCGGAGGTGCTGTAAGATGGCTGCTAAATTGAAAAAAGGCGATAAAATCGTCGTGCTTGCCGGTAAAGACAAAGGTAAAGAGGGCGCTATCGCGTCTATCGATCCTAAGTCCGGCAAAGCTGTTGTTGAAGGTGTCAATGTTGCGATCCGCCACGTGCGCGCTTCGCAAACTGACCAAGGCGGTCGCGTTCCTAAAGCGATGCCAATTCAACTTTCTAACCTCGCACTGCTCGACTCCAAAGGTAAGGCAACTCGCGTTGGCTTCCGTGAGGAAGACGGCAAGAAAGTGCGTTTCGCGAAGACAACAGGGGAGACCGTATAATGCTTGATACTGCAAACTACACCCCCCGTTTGAAGACTGTTTACAAAGACGTCATTCGTGCAGCTCTTAAAGAAGAGTTCGCTTACAAAAACGAAATGATGATCCCTAAGCTCGACAAAATCGTCTTGAACATGGGTATCGGCGAAACAACACGCGACACCAAAAAGATCAAATCCGCTGAGGCTGACCTCACTGCGATTGCTGGTCAAAAGGTTCTCATCACAAAAGCTAAGAAATCCATCGCTGGTTTCCGCGTTCGTGAAGATATGCCGCTTGGTGTTAAAGTGACTCTTCGTGGCGAAAAGATGTACGAATTTCTGGATCGTTTGATCACCGTTGCAATGCCTCGTATCCGCGACTTCCGCGGCATCTCTGGCAAAAGCTTTGACGGTCGTGGCAACTACGCCATGGGTCTGAAAGAACACATCGTCTTTCCTGAGATTGAGTACGACAAAGTCGACGAAATCTGGGGTATGGATATCGTAATCGCCACCACCGCAAAAACCGACGCGGAAGCAAAGGCGCTGTTGAAAGCTTTCAACATGCCCTTTAACAGCTGATCGCGGAAGGAAAGGTTAGACATGGCTAAAAAAGCAATGATCGAACGCGAGAAAAAGCGCGCACTTTTGGTGGAGAAATTCGCCGGTAAACGTGCTGCTCTTAAAGAGATCGCAAACGATGAAAGCAAGACAATGGAAGAGCGTTTCACTGCTCGCCTGAAGCTTGCTAAACTTCCTCGCAATTCGTCCGCGACACGGCTTCACAACCGTTGCCAGCTGACGGGTCGTCCTCATGCTTACTACCGTAAGTTCAAAATCAGCCGCATCGCGCTGCGGGAACTTGGCTCGAATGGCCAAATCCCCGGCATGGTTAAGTCCAGCTGGTAAGGGAGAGACGATATGAATGATCCTATCGGTGATATGCTCACCCGTATTCGCAACGCACAAATGCGCGGCAAATCAACAGTAGAGACTCCTGCGTCTAAGCTTCGTGCTTGGGTTCTCGACGTTCTTCTTTCTGAAGGTTATATCCGTGGCTATGAAGCGACAACAGGCAAAGATGGCCATCCGGCTCTCGACATTAGCTTGAAGTATCTTGATGGCACTCCAGTTATCCGTGACCTAAAGCGTGTTTCGACACCTGGCCGTCGCGTTTATATGGGCGTTAAAGACATCCCAGTCGTCCGTCAGGGCTTGGGAATTTCCGTGGTCTCCACACCTCAGGGTGTGATGTCGGACGCATCTGCACGCAATGCCAATGTTGGCGGCGAAGTGCTCTGCACCGTATTCTAGGAGGATCGGATGTCAAGAATTGGTAAAAAATCTGTTAAGTTGCCCGCAGGAGTTAGTGCCGCGGTCTCCGGACAAACAGTCGAAGTAAAAGGCCCTAAAGGGACTTTGAATTTCACAGCAACGGATGATATTTCAATCGTTGTTGCGAATGATGAAGTTTCTGTTGTGCCGCGCTCTAAGTCTAAGCGCGCGCGTCAACAATGGGGTATGTCCCGCACTTGTATCCAAAATTTGGTGACCGGTGTTACGGAAGGCTTCAAGAAAGAACTGGAAATCAACGGTGTTGGTTATCGTGCTACAGTTCAGGGGACTACTCTGAAACTGAGCCTTGGTTTTTCCCACGAAGTTAACTTCGAGGTGCCTGCTGGCGTAACCGTCACATCACCAAAAAACACGATCATCTTTGTTGAAGGTATCGACTCTCAACTTGTTGGCCAAGTCGCGGCGAATATTCGCGAATGGCGTAAACCCGAGCCCTATAAAGGCAAAGGCATCAAGTACAAAGACGAGTACATCTTCCGCAAAGCCGGTAAAAAGAAATAAGGACCCAGGAAATGGCAAACAGCAAAAGAACTCTGTTTCTGAAGCGCCGCCTGCGCGTTCGGAACAAACTTCGGAAAATGGCAAATGGGCGTGCGCGCCTTTCTGTTCATCGTTCCAACAAAAACATCAGCGTACAGTTGATCGACGATTTGAACGGCGTAACGATCGCTTCGGCTTCTTCCCTCGAGAAGGATCTGGGCGTTTTGAACACCAACAACATCGCCGCAGCAACGAAAGTAGGCGCAGCTATTGCTGAGCGTGCTAAAAAAGCTGGTGTTGAAGCATGCTACTTTGATCGTGGCGGCTTCCTCTTTCACGGTAAGATCAAGGCTTTGGCCGAGGCTGCTCGTGAAGGTGGTTTGAAGTTCTAAAAAAGTGTGGGTGGCTCTTAGGCCACCCCGATGATCCAGGGGGCTGTTCATTCTGAGCGGCCCCACTCGGATTGACAGATTATGGCGCAGAGCGCCTGAAGAAAGGAATGCCACATGGCAGAACGTGATAACAACCGTCGCGGCCCTCGTCGCGACCGCGAAGAGACACCAGAATTTGCGGATCGTCTCGTAGCGATCAACCGCGTTTCCAAAACCGTGAAAGGTGGTAAACGCTTCGGCTTTGCCGCGCTCGTGGTTGTTGGAGATCAAAAAGGCCGCGTGGGTTTTGGCAAAGGGAAAGCAAAAGAAGTTCCCGAAGCTATCCGCAAGGCAACTGAACAAGCTAAGCGTCAACTTGTGCGCGTTCCATTGCGTGAAGGCCGTACGTTGCACCACGACATCGAGGGCCGTCATGGCGCTGGTAAAGTTGTGATGCGGACAGCTCCACAGGGTACTGGTATTATTGCCGGTGGTCCGATGCGCGCTGTGTTCGAGATGCTTGGTGTACAGGACGTTGTTGCGAAATCTATCGGTTCGCAAAACCCTTACAACATGATCCGTGCAACGATTGATGGTCTCACAAAAGAGAGCAGCCCTCGTATGGTCGCACAACGTCGTGGCAAAAAAGTCGCTGACATTCTTCAACGTGGTGGTGCTGCTCCGGCTGCTGAGGCTCCGGCCGAAGTAGAAGCTGCAGACGCAGACGCATAGGAAAAATATCATGGCTAAAACTATCGTTGTAAAACAGATCGGTTCTCCGATCCGTCGTCCCGCCAAACAGCGTCAAACGCTGATCGGCTTGGGCCTCAACAAGATGCACAAAACCCGTGAGTTGGAAGACACACCTGCCGTACGCGGCATGGTTGCGAAACTTCCCCACATGGTGGTGATCATCGAAGAAAAAGGCTAAGCCCTTCTTCTAAATCCATTAAAAGGCGCTCTCGGGAAACTGAGGGCGCCTTTTTTCGTTTTAGCTTCCTCGGCGGGTCTCAAGGGAGGCCGCAATCGATGCGAATCCGCCAATTTTCTGAGCCGGACGTGTTGCGCTCGGTTGCGAATAGGAAAATACTCAAGACCACCGATGTCGTTGCCACCAACCAAAAGGAGCTTTTCGGACATGCATTCAGGATCGTGTCTTTGTGGGGCTGTGCGTTTCACACTCCCGTCCATTCTACCAGCTCCGGAGGCGTGTCACTGTTCGATGTGTCGCAAAACCACCGGGCATTTCTTTGTTTCGGTCGAGGTCCAGAAAGTGGACGTACAGATGACCGGCGTTGATCCAGTCACTTGGTACACGTCTTCTGAGAAAGTTCGTCGTGGATTTTGTGGCAAATGCGGCTCCACCTTGTTTTTTGAGCCGATTTTTCACACATGGACCGCAGTTGCTGCGGGTTGCCTTGATGAACCGATTGCTGCGCCGATTTCACGTCATATTTTTGTGGCGGATAAAGGTGCCTATTACGAAATTTTGGACGATGCCCCGCAGAAACTTCAGTAAGGTGATGAATCGTGAAGGTGTGTCAGTAAGTTTTCCAAGAGTCCTTGAACCCGCGCGCGCATCTGTGTAGACACGCGCGGTATCCCCCTGTGGGAACAGAATCATTTGTAACGCCGTGTTTGTCTCTTTGGTCGCTCTTGGGACAGTTCCGGCAAGAAGGAGTAGCGACATGAGATTGAATGAACTGCACGACAACCCAGGTGCAACAAAGAACCGCAAACGCGTTGGTCGCGGTGCTGGTTCCGGTACTGGTAAAACTGGTGGCCGTGGTATCAAGGGTCAAAAATCCCGTTCGGGTGTTGCGATCAAGGGTTTTGAAGGCGGTCAAATGCCTTTGTACCAACGTCTACCTAAGCGTGGCTTCACCAAGCCAAACCGCAAAGAATTCTCTGTATTGAACCTTGGTATGATCCAGAAATTCATCGACGCCAAGAAACTCGACGCAAAAGCAGCGATCACCGAAGACGCACTTATTGCGTGTGGTTTGGTGCGTCGCAAGCTCGATGGTATCCGCGTTTTGGCCAAAGGTGAGATCACATCCAAAGTTACGATCGAAGTAACGGGTGCGTCAGCTGGAGCTGTTGAAGCTGTTGAAAAAGCCGGTGGTAAACTGACTGTTACAGCAACACCTAAGGCCGCAGCTGAATAAGCGCTTGTGAGCGGTCGCTTGGCCGCTTACATACAAATTAGTTTTCCAGCGCCGCCGACCGGAGAATGGTCTGGCGGCGCTTTTCGTGACAGGGAGAGGCCGAATGGCATCCGCAGCAGAACAAATGGCAGCCAACATGAGCTGGGGGGCTTTTGGTAAAGCCACCGAGCTTCGCCAACGTATTGTTTTCACCATCGGTCTTTTGATCGTCTACCGTTTGGGGACCTATATCCCTGTCCCGGGTATTGACGGCGCTGAACTGCGCAACTTCATGGAGGGTGCGGCCGCTGGTATCGGTGGTATTCTTTCGATGTTTACCGGTGGTGCCCTGAGCCGCATGGGCATTCTTGCGCTCGGCATCATGCCCTACATCTCGGCTTCGATCATTATCCAGCTTCTAAGCTCCATGTGGGCCCCGCTTGAGCAACTGAAGAAGGAGGGCGACGCGGGTCGTCGGAAGATCAATCAATACACACGCTACGGCACGGTGTTCTTGGCGACGTTCCAAGCCTATGGCCTTGCGGTGAGTCTTGAGGCAGGTAGCCTTGTGACCGATCCGGGCTGGTTCTTCCGTATTTCGACCGTTGTGACCCTTGTTGGCGGCACAATGTTCCTGATGTGGTTGGGTGAGCAAATTACAGCACGCGGGATTGGTAACGGTATTTCGTTGATCATCTTCGTGGGTATTATTGCCGAGCTTCCAGCCGCTCTGACACAATTCCTCGTACAATCCTCCGAATCTGGCGCGAATCCCCTGATCGTTGTCGGTGTCTTTATTATGGTTGTCGCGGTGGTCGGGTTCGTGGTCTTCATGGAGCGGGCTCTCCGCAAGATCCATATTCAGTACCCACGCCGTCAAGTTGGCATGAAGATGTACGAAGGCGGCGCAAGCCATCTTCCGATCAAAGTGAACCCCGCTGGCGTTATTCCTGCGATTTTTGCCAGCTCGCTTCTCTTGCTGCCAACAACGCTTGCCACCTTCTCCGGCGACTCCACTAGCGGCGTTCTGTCCATTATTCTCGCGTATTTCGGGCCGGGCAAACCGCTCTATCTGGCGTTCTTTACAGTTATGATCGTGTTCTTTGCGTTCTTTTACACCCATAACGTGGCGTTCAAGACCGATGAAGTCGCGGATAATCTGAAAAACCAAGGCGGCTTTATCCCAGCAATTCGTCCGGGCAAGAAAACCGCCGAGTATTTGGACAAAGTTGTGAACCGCATCTTGGTCATCGGTTCGGCCTACCTTGCGGCAGTTTGTCTCCTTCCTGAAATTTTACGTTACCAATTCTCGATTCCCTTCTACTTTGGCGGCACTTCGGTTCTGATTGTCGTATCCGTGACAATGGACACAATTCAACAAGTTCAGTCACACATGCTGGCACACCAGTATGAAGGCCTGATCGAAAAGTCGCAGCTACGTGGCAAGAAGCGCGGCGGTAAAAAAGGGACAGCGAGAAAATGAACATAATCCTTTTGGGGCCACCGGGCGCCGGAAAAGGAACACAAGCACGACTTCTGGTTGAAGAGCGTGACATGGTCCAACTTTCCACAGGCGATATGCTGCGCGCGGCGAAAACTTCTGGCACAGAGATGGGCAAGAAAGTCGCAAAAGTTATGGATGCGGGCGAATTGGTTACCGATGACATTGTGATTGGATTGATCGAAGAGCAGCTCAAAGGCACCGACCGCCAAGGGGGATTCATCTTTGATGGCTTTCCCCGCACGTTGGCGCAGGCCGACGCGCTTGGTCAGCTTCTTGGCCGCGTAGGGCAAAAGCTGGACGCCGTTATTGAAATGCGCGTCCAGGACGATATCCTGATCAAACGCATCTCTGGCCGCTATACATGTGGCAACTGCGGCGAAGGGTATCACGACGAGCTAAAAGCCCCCAAAGTCGAGGGTGTTTGTGATGTCTGTGGCAGCACAGATATGGTGCGCCGCGCCGACGACAATGAGGATTCCCTCAAGACACGTTTGATGGCCTATTACCGTGATACCTCCCCTTTGATTGGCTATTATTATGCCAAGGGCGATTTGGCTCCGGTAAATGGCTTGGGTGAAATCGACGAAGTTGCCAAAGCAATTCGTGTGATCTTGGATTAGGCATATCGCGGGTTGACCTTGTGGTAAAAAGGGCTTAATTCCAGCCATCTCGTAAGAGAATCGGCTTTTGTCCATTGATACGCAATCTACGGACAAGTATATGGCCGAGAACAGAAATTCAGCGTAGCCCGCAGGAGATAATCCTACGGGCTTATGTTGTGAAAAAAGGTTCTGGAAATACGGAACCGCAACAAAAAGGAATACATAACGTGGCACGTATCGCCGGCGTAAATATCCCGACCCATAAACGGGTCCCGATCGCCCTGACTTATATTACCGGTATCGGTACAACTTCCGCACAAGCTATTTGTGAAGCCGTAGGCATCGACGCAGCGCGTCGTGTTAACGAACTTTCCGATGGTGAAGTGCTTTCCATTCGTGAGTACATCGACGCGAACTACGCTGTCGAAGGTGACTTGCGTCGTGAAACACAAATGAACATCAAACGTTTGATGGATCTCGGTTGCTACCGTGGCTTGCGTCATCGTCGTAATCTTCCTGTTCGTGGTCAACGTACACACACGAACGCTCGCACTCGCAAAGGTCCTGCACGGGCTATTGCTGGTAAGAAGAAATAGGGGGGATTTGATCAATGGCACGTGAAAAAGTTCGCGCAAAGAAAAAAGAGCGCAAGAATATTGCCTCTGGTGTTGCGCATGTGAACAGCTCGTTCAACAACACAAAAATTCTGATTTCCGATGTTCAAGGCAATGCGATCGCATGGTCCTCTGCTGGAACAATGGGCTTTAAAGGCTCGCGGAAATCTACACCTTACGCAGCTCAAATGGCTGCTGAGGATGCAGGTAAAAAAGCACAAGAGCACGGCGTGAAAACGCTTGAAGTCGAAGTGCAAGGCCCCGGTGGCGGTCGCGAAAGCGCATTGCGCGCTCTGGCCGCAGTTGGGTTTAACATCACATCTATTCGTGACGTTACACCAATGGCTCACAACGGCTGTCGCCCTCCAAAGCGTCGTCGCGTGTAGTACTAAATGATCTCGGGTCTGTAATTCGTACGCCAGACCCGAGATTGTTATTTTTTACCTCGGGTGTTTCCGGCTTAGGGACATGGGCCAGAAACAAGAATGGAGGCGACAGCATGATCCATAAAAATTGGCAAGAACTGATTAAACCAACACAGTTGGAAGTGAAGCCAGGCAACGAGCCTGCGCGTCAAGCAACTGTTGTTGCAGAGCCGCTTGAGCGCGGTTTTGGTTTGACATTGGGCAATGCTCTACGTCGCGTGCTTATGAGCTCGCTACAGGGTGCTGCAATTACCAGCGTTCAAATCGACAATGTTTTGCATGAGTTTTCCTCGATTTCTGGTGTTCGCGAAGACGTAACCGATGTGGTTCTGAACCTCAAAGGCGTCGCGATCCGTATGGAAGTAGACGGTCCAAAGCGTGTTTCCATCTCGGCCAAAGGCCCGATGGTTGTAACCGCTGGCGACATCTCCGAGAGCGCGGGTATCGAGGTTCTGAATAAGGATCACGTTATCTGTCACCTCGACGAAGGCGCAGACTTGTTCATGGAATTGACTGTTGAAACTGGCAAAGGCTATGTTTCCGCTGATAAGAACCGTCCAGAAGACGCGCCAATCGGTCTTATTCCGATCGATTCGATCTTTTCCCCTGTGAAGCGCGTGTCTTACGACGTGCAGCCCACACGTGAAGGTCAGGTTCTCGACTATGACAAGCTCACGTTGACGCTTGAAACAGACGGTTCCATCCCCCCAGAAGACGCCGTGGCTTATGCTGCGCGTATTCTTCAGGACCAGCTTGCGACTTTCGTCAACTTCGACGAACCAGAGTCTGCAAACCGTCAAGAAGAAGACGATGGCCTCGAATTCAATCCGCTTCTTCTCAAGAAAGTGGACGAATTGGAGCTTTCCGTACGTTCCGCAAATTGCCTCAAGAACGACAACATCGTTTACATTGGCGATTTGATCCAAAAAACCGAAGCAGAAATGCTCCGCACACCAAACTTCGGCCGCAAGTCTTTGAACGAGATCAAAGAAGTGTTGTCGGGCATGGGTCTGCACCTCGGTATGGACGTCGAAGATTGGCCACCGGACAATATTGAAGATCTTGCGAAGAAATTCGAAGATCAATTCTAAGAAATCTGGGGTGGGCTTAACGGTCCGCCCCAACCTCATAAATGCCCGGAATGCCGGGGAATGTCAGGGCAATTGCCCCAAGGAGAGTAGCTGACACGCATCGGCTGCCGGACAAAGTAAAACAACGCTATAGGAGATACACCATGCGTCACGCTAGAGGCTACCGCCGCTTAAACCGTACTCACGAGCACCGTAAGGCGCTCTTTGCCAACATGGCAGGCTCACTCATCGAGCACGAGCAAATCAAAACAACACTGCCTAAAGCAAAAGAGCTTAAGCGCATCATCGACAAACTTATCACTCTTGGTAAACGTGGCGATCTTCACGCCCGCCGCCAAGCAGGTGCTCGCCTTAAGCAAGACGCTTATGTTGCGAAATTGTTTGAAGTTCTCGGCCCACGCTACAAAGACCGCCAAGGTGGTTATGTGCGCGTTCTTAAGGCTGGTTTCCGTTACGGTGACATGGCGCCAATGGCGATCATCGAATTGGTTGACCGCGACGTGAATGCAAAAGGCGCAGGCGACAAAGCACGCGTTTTGGCCGAAGACGCCGCAGCAGAATAATTTTAAGGTCTTAATTGGCCTAAAGAAAAAGCCCCGCCTAATATGGCGGGGCTTTTTTCGTTAGAACCCACAATTGCTTGGGTAGGTATTAACTGTGCGACTTTTGGGTCGCGATTCGGTTCTGAATTGAACTCTCAATTCTCTCTAACAAACTGGTTAAGCTATTCTCACCAGAGGCTGAATTCCCCAAAAAATCCAGCAAATCGCTACGTGCGCTCTCTGAAAGGGAGTTCAACTTCATCTTTAAATCTATGTCCATTGTTTCCATGGTACCATCACTCACTACTATTTCTGTACCGTACACTTTAAGGTTGACTAAGATTCTGACAACTAGTCTAAAAAGACATGTCTAATAAGATAGGTCTCGACCTCGAACTTCATAAGCTCACGTTGCTCGCGCCTGCGGGTTACTTTTTGGGGCTCCATATTCGCTTCGCCGCGCCTCTTATGTCTTTTCAGACGTATGATCACCGCTGGACGGATTATTATACCGAGCAAGGGTTCGCACTGCGCGACCCGACAATTGCTTGGGGCTTCAGCTCGGATGGCGCATGTCGCTGGACTGCCTTTGGGATTCCCGACACATTTAACATTCTAGGACTGGCCAAGGAATATGGACTCAATTTTGGGGTTACCGTGTCCTGTGGTCCAATTTCCTCTCGCACAATCGCAAGCTTTGCACGTAGCGATCGCGAGTTTACCGATAGCGAAATGGAAGACCTTTCGCGCGTAGTTCGCCGGCTTCATGACTTAACGGAGCCGCCGGAGAGCCTAACTAAGGCTCAAGTTGAAGCCCTGCGGTGTATCGCAGACGGCGATCGGCATGCGGCGGCAGCTGCAAAATTGAATATCTCAGAAAGCGCCCTTAAAGCACGCTTAATAGCGGCCCGTCAGAAACTGCTCGCTCGGACGACCGCTGAGGCCATTCAACGCGCGAAGGATTATAGGCTGCTTTAACCGGATTTGATCGTTGTTTGAACGTGGGGCTTTGTTTTTTTAAACAAGCTGGGGGATCTACCATGCAAACAACTACTCTTTCGTTCGAAAATATGCACAATCATGGCGAACTGTTCGCGAACCTTTTTCGTGCCAGAAAGCAATCATTCATCGTGCAAAAAAACTGGGACCTGCCCGAAGCTCTCGGAATGGAATATGATCAATATGATACTCCGGCTAGTCGTTGGATTGCCATCCACGAATATGGCGAAGTCTACGCAGGCATTCGCCTGACACCCACAGTCGCGCGCTGTGGGATTTATAGTTACATGATCCGTGATGCACAACGTGGGTTGCTCGGGACCATTCCTCAAGACCTGCTATTTGAGGAAGCCCCCGTTGATGAGAACATTTGGGAAAGCACACGCGTGTTCGTTTCCCATACCACGCCACAACGCATTCGTCGGCGCGTGCACGCATACATGGTTATGGCGATGCTAAAATCTGCCCGCGAGTTGGGTGCGACTAAGATTGTCGCTTTGACCGCAGCGAATTGGCCACGTTGGTTTGGCCGCTGTGGTTTGGATGCCGAAGCTGCTGGGCGTCCGATGTTTATTGGTGATGGTGACTATCAATGTGTTTCCATCAATCTGAGTTCTAAGTTGCACTAAACGACAACGAAACGAAAAAGGGCCTCCCCCTCCTGAGGGGCCCTTTATCGCACCAAAACGATGCTTCCCCCTGTGCCATACAGGGCATAGTGTCGGCACATGACTGATTTGTTTGATTCCAGTACCTCCGAGGCCAAAGTTCAGAACGCGCCGCGCCCTTTGGCGGATCGTCTGCGCCCCAAAACTTTGTCGGAAGTGATCGGGCAGCAACAAGTTTTGGGTCCTGAAGCCCCCTTGGGGACGATGCTTGCGTCCAACAGTTTGGGGTCGCTCATCTTTTGGGGACCACCTGGCGTTGGTAAAACCACAATTGCGCGCCTTTTGGCGGATGAAACAGATCTCACCTTTGTGCAGATAAGCGCGATTTTTACCGGCATGCCCGACCTTCGCAAAGTTTTTGAAGCCGCTAAAATCCGTCGCCAAAACGGGCAGGGGACTCTGCTATTTGTCGACGAGATTCATAGATTCAATAAAGCCCAGCAAGACGGCTTCCTCCCCCATATGGAGGACGGCACGATCCTTTTGGTGGGGGCCACCACAGAAAACCCCAGCTTTGAGCTTAATGCGGCGGTGTTAAGTCGCTCACAGGTTATGGTGCTCACGCGGCTTACCCTCGCAGACCTTGATCTGTTGCTTGCGCGGGCTGAAGGCGAAATAGACCGCGACCTTCCCCTCACCCAAGACGCCCGAGATGCGCTTTTGGAAATGGCGGACGGCGATGGCCGCACTTTGCTCAACCTTGTTGAGCAGGTCTCGGCGTGGAAGGTCAAGGAGCCATTGGACGCAAAAGGCCTTGGCCAACGCTTGATGAAACGCGCGGCGGTTTATGACAAATCCGGCGATTCCCATTACAATCTGATTTCCGCGCTCCATAAATCCGTGCGCGGTTCAGACCCAGACGCAGCCCTTTATTGGCTCGCCCGCATGCTCAAAGGCGGCGAAGACCCCCGTTACTTGGCGCGCCGCATTACGCGCATGGCAATTGAGGATATCGGCCTCGCGGACCCAGATGCGCAAACTCATTGTTTGAACGCATGGCAAGTTTACGAGCGTTTGGGCAGTCCGGAAGGCGAATTGGCCTTGGCGCAAGCGGTGACCTATTTGGCCCTCGCCCCCAAATCAAACGCGGCCTATGCGGGGTACAAAATGGCCATGGTTGCGGCGCAAAAAACCGGCTCCGAGCCGCCCCCAAAGCATATTCTCAATGCACCAACCGCCCTGATGGAAGATCAAGGATATGGGGCGGGATATGCCTATGATCACGACGCCGAAGATGGATTTTCGGGCCAGAATTATTTCCCTGAAACCATGGAGCGCCCCGAGTTTTATCTACCGGTTGAGCGCGGATTCGAGCGCGAACTTAAAAAACGTCAAGATTACTTTGCTAAACTGAGATCTAAGCGCGCTAGCGGTTGACATTCCGGGCGCTAGAGGGAAAACACGGCCGATGTTTTTGACCCTATTATATGTGGCGCTCGGAGGTGCTTTAGGCGCCGTGATGCGCTTTTTGACTCAGGCTTACGCGGTGCGACTTTTGGGTATGAGTTTCCCATGGGGGACCTTAAGTGTGAATGTCGTTGGGTCGTTTGTAATGGGGCTGCTTTTTGTGCTACTTGCAGGGCGTGACTCCTCGGTTATGGCGCCGTTCTTAATGATCGGTGTCTTGGGCGGGTTCACAACGTTTTCGGCGTTTTCACTCGATACGTTACGGCTCTTTGAAGCTGGGCAACTCGGCTCGGCGGCACTCTATGTCGCTCTATCAATGGTTATGTCCCTCTCGGCGGTTGCGCTCGGGGTATGGTGTGCAAAAGGGGGCTTCGCATGAGCGGTGTTCAACATATTACGATTACGCCTGACGACAATGATCAACGCCTTGATCGTTGGTTTCGCCGCCAGTTTCCACAAGTTAGCCAAGCACGGATCGAAAAGCTCTGCCGCAAAGGCGATATCCGCGTCGACAAGGGGCGTGTTAAACCCGCGTCTCGTTTGACCACAGGGCAAATCGTCCGCGTGCCACCGCTGCCAACCGCCAGCCAGATCACAGCCAAAGCGAAACCTGCGGCTCCGATGTCGGACGAAGATGCGGATATGATCCGCGCCACGGTCCTGTATCGCGACGATTATATGATTGTAATTAACAAGCCTCCGGGATTGCCAACGCAAGGCGGCACCAATCATCACCGTCACGTCGATGGTATGGCGGATGCGCTTCGTTTTGGGTTGGAAGAGAAGCCGCGCCTTGTGCACCGTCTTGATAAAGACACGTCCGGTGTCTTGGTTCTTGCCCGCACACGTGCGTCAGCAGCAGCAATTACCCGCACCTTCCGTGACCGCGAATCGCGTAAAATTTACTGGGCAGCCGTCGCAGGCCAGCCAAAACCCCGTTTGGGGACCATTCGCTTTGGCCTTGTGAAAGCAGGTGCCGACTTTGAAAAAATGCATTGTATTCACCCGCGCGAAGTCGATTCCACGGAGGGCGCTAAGCGCGCGACAACCGATTATGCGGTGCTTTCGGCTCTTGGGGGCCGCGTATCATGGGTGGCGCTTGTTCCAATCACAGGCCGCACGCACCAATTGCGCGCACACATGGCCGAGCTTGGGCATCCGATTATCGGCGATGGTAAATATGGCGGATCAGGTCAGGAAAACCTTGGCGACGGTTGGGGCGCACAATTGGGCGGGGAGATCTCGAAAAAACTTCACCTGCACGCGCGCAGCCTGACCATGACACATCCTTCCACAGGGGCCCGTATGACGTTTACGGCGCCGATGCCCAAACACATGGTCCATACGTGGGATACCCTTGCGTGGGACGTGCGCGATGTGCCGCTTGACCCCTTCGACGAGGAACAATGAGTACCGAGCTAAAGCTCATAATCTTTGATGTCGATGGAACGCTTGTCGACAGTCAGGACCATATTCTCGCGGCGATGACAGCCGCTTGCGCCTCGGTGGAGGTCGCACCTCCAAGTCGGGAGGCGGTTTTGTCGATTGTGGGCCTCTCCCTCCCTGAGGCTGTTTTGCGCCTAATGCCTGACTGCGCGTTAAGCCAACGTGAGAAAATGGTGGATGCCTATAAAGGGGCCTTCAACGCGCAACGCGAAGAACTGGGCGCACAATCCGGGTCACCCTTTTACGACGGGGCGCTCGACGTCCTGCGCGCGCTTCAGACGGTGGACCATCATATCCTTGGTATTGCCACGGGCAAAAGTCGCCGTGGTTTGGACAGCCTTCTAAGCGGTCACGGCCTAGAAAAAATGTTCTTCACCCAGCAGGTTGCCGACGACCACCCCTCCAAGCCACACCCTTCCATGATCTTTCAGGCGCTTTCGGAATCCGGTGTTGATGCCGCGAATGCGGTGATGATTGGCGACACGAGTTTTGACATGGCGATGGCAAAATCTGCGGGGGTAGGGCGCATTGGGGTCGATTGGGGCTATCATTCACAAGTTGACCTTACGGAAGCTGGCGCGGAAGTGATCTTGCAGGGATTTGACGAATTGATCCCCTATTTGGACCAAATCTGGAGTGGGAAATGACGAGTTGGGCGACAAAAAAGTTTTGGAAAAACGCCGAAGTGGCCGCCACCGAAGGGGGCTTTGAAGTCCTGTTGGATGGGCGCAAATTGCGCACTCCGTCCAAGGCCGCATTGGTTATCCCAACCCTTGAGATTGCCCAAAAAGTTGCTCGTGAATGGCAGTCGCAGGACACGAAAATTGATCCAGTTACTATGCCGGTTACCCGCATGGCCAACTCTGCGATCGACAAGGTTGCCCATCAATTCGACGCGGTTGCCGATATGCTTGCGTCCTATGGGGAAACCGATTTGTTGTGTTACCGCGCGGCCTTTCCGATTGAACTTGTTGAGAAGCAACATGCGGTTTGGACACCCTTTTTACTTTGGGCTGAAACGACTTTCGACGCGCCGCTCGTCCTTGGCGAAGGCATCATGCATGTCGCCCAACCCGCGGCAAGTATCGAGAAATTGCGGGCGCCAGTGTTTGCTTTGAACACATTTGAACTGGTCGCTTTCCATGATCTTGTGGCGATAAGTGGTTCCCTTGTTCTTGGGCTCGCGGCTCTCCATGCCTTTAAATCCCCCGAAGACATTTGGCAGGCCTCCCGTCTGGACGAAAATTGGCAGGAAAGCCAATGGGGGCAAGACGACGAAGCCACCGAATTGGCCGCGAAAAAGCGGCAAGCATTTTTTGAGGCAATTGAATTCTATCAAGGCCTGCAAGTCGCACCTTGATCTTGTGAATTACGAAAAACGAACGGGAAGCTCCCCACCTTTGCGGGGGGGCCCCAAGGGAACGGACCATTGGCGTACCGTTGCCCCCTTGACGGCTGCAACAGAAATTGTCCATTCTACGCGTAATGCGGACAGCATTGCTGTCTTCATGTCTACTGCCGATGTTACTCCATCGGCCAAACCATCCAAAAAAGGATGGACAATCAGGAAGAGGTTAAAAATGAATAAATCCGTATTTTTTGGTGCACTGACCGTGGCAAGCCTTGCCGCAGGTGTTGCCGCAGCAAGTACGTTGGATGACGTAAAAGCGCGCGGTAAACTAAACTGTGGCGTTACCACCGGCGTTCCGGGTTTTGGTGCTCCAGATGCGAACGGCGAATGGGCCGGCTTTGATGTTGCTGTTTGTCGCGCCGTTGCTGCGGCCGTTTTGGGCGATGGCACTGCTGTAGAATTTATCCCGACAACTGGTAAGACTCGTTTTACCGCGTTGGCTTCCGGCGAAATCGACATGTTGGCCCGTAATACAACATGGACATTCAGCCGCGATGTGGACCTGAAATTCGATTTCGCAGGTGTGAACTACTACGATGGTCAAGGCTTCATGATTCCAACAGCGCTGGGTGTTAGCTCTGCTAAGGAACTTGATGGCGCAACGGTTTGTATTCAAACTGGGACGACAACTGAGTTGAACTTGGCCGACTACTTTCGCGCCAACAATCTCTCATATGAGCCTGTGCCAATCGAAACAAACGCTGAAGGTCAACAACAGTACCTTGCGGGCGCTTGTGACGTTTACACAACGGACGCTTCCGCGTTGGCAGCGACTCGTGCAACCTTCGAAGCACCAAGCGAGCACATCGTCCTTCCTGAAATCATCTCCAAAGAGCCACTCGGTCCTCTTGTTCGCCACGGCGACAACGAATGGGCAGACATCGTTCGTTGGTCTTTGAATGCTTTGATCGCCGCTGAAGAACTCGGTGTGACTTCTGCAAACATCGAAGAAATGGAAGCAAGCACAACGAACCCAGAAATCGCGCGCCTTTTGGGCAAAGAGGGTAACCTCGGCGAAATGCTTGGTCTTGAAGCTGGTTGGGCCAAAGCGGCTATCATGGCTGGCGGCAACTACGGTGAAATCTTCGAGCAAACTATTGGTCAAAGCACACCAATCGGGATTGCTCGCGGCTTGAACGCACAGTGGACAAATGGTGGTCTGCTTTATTCCCCACCCTTCCGCTAGGGCTTACTAATAAAAGGGCGCGGTTCATTCCGCGCCCTTTTGACTATCTATAAGAACAATAACTAAACAAAAGGCTTAGGTTGTATGAGCGCAAATAATGCGCCGGAATGCCTAGCGACGACGGGGATATTTTCATGACAACAATAACCGACCCTCCTAAGGAGTCGTTTCGGCTATCTATGCTGATTTACGATACCCGATACAGGTCAATGACCATTCAAGTTGTTGCACTTCTCGGGTTCATGGCAGTGTTTGCTTGGCTCATTGGTAATACAGCGCAAAACCTTTCGGATCTCGGAAAAGAACCGTCGTTTACTTATTTGAACGACTCCGCAGGGTATGACATCAACCAACGGTTAATTGACTATACCTCCCGTGACAGCCATTGGCGCGCGGCGGGCGTGGGTCTTCTTAATACGTTGCTGATTGCGTTCCTCGGCTGTATCACAGCGACGATTATCGGTGTTTTTGTCGGCATCCTGCGCCTCTCGAACAATTGGATCGTTTCCAAAATCATGACGGTCTATGTCGAGACGTTCCGAAACGTCCCCGTCCTGCTGTGGATCGTGTTTACCATGGCGATCATGATCGAGACATTGCCCCAGCCTAATGATTTCAGAGGCGACAACGCGACCGCGTCTATGATTTTGAACGACACCGTCGCCATAACGAACCGGGGCATATATATGCCCGAACCCCTGTTCAGCAGAAGTTTGGGTGACGTCAGCGTTTTCGGGTTCTTGAATATTAGTTTGAACCTCGTCCTTATTGCGGCTGTTCTGATCGCCGGCATTGTTGCCTCCAAGAAAATCAAAGAGCGCGCAAATCGCATTCAAGAAGCGACGGGCATTCGACCAACCACTTGGTATCTGCGTTTGGGAGCGGTACTGCTTCCCGTGACGATCGTGCTTGTTGCTCTTGGTTTCCATCTTGGCTATCCGGCGCTAAAGGGCTTCAACTTCCAAGGCGGGACCCATCTACGCAACTCCCTGCTCGCGCTCTGGATTGCCCTCTCGCTCTACACCGCCGCCTTTATCGCCGAGATCGTTCGCTCGGGCATCATGTCTGTCTCAAAAGGGCAAAGTGAGGCCGCTGAGGCCCTTGGCATGAGTTCGAGACGCACCATGAGTCTGGTGATTTTGCCACAGGCGATGCGGGTGATTATCCCGCCAATGATCTCTAACTACTTGAATCTCACCAAGAACTCCTCACTCGCCATTGCGGTTGGGTACATGGATATTACCGCCACACTCGGCGGGATCACCATGAACCAAACGGGGCGCGAGCTTGAGTCCATCCTGCTTTTGATGCTGATCTATCTCACGATTTCCCTCAGCATTTCGGCCGTGATGAATTGGTATAATAACTCAGTTAAATTGGTGGAGCGGTAATATGCCAGAAGTTAGTTTTGTCCGCACAGAAATGCTCTCGCAGCAAGTCCCGCCCTCAACCATGGTTGGCCCAATCGGTTGGTTGCGTCAAAATCTGTTCAACGGCATTTGGAATTCGATCATATCGGTCCTGTTTCTCCTCGCCGTTGTATGGACGGTCCTCAACCTTCTTGGTTGGGGGGTTACGCCAACGTGGAACGCCAAGTCACTAACCGAATGCCGCGAGATCATCGGCGCGGGTGGGCATGGTGCCTGTTGGGGTGTGATCAACGATCGTTGGTTGCAGCTTCTTTATGGCTTCTATCCCCTAGACGTTGGCCTTCTGTCGTCCTTAAGCGGCGTTGATCCTGAGCTTATCAGCTCCGACCCACGTGCACATGTTGCGACCCCGATTGTGATGATCCTTGGCTACTGGCGTTTGAATTTGGCCTTGGTGCTGATGTTCGTTGGTCTGCTTCCGGTTCTTTCGGAAAAAGCACCGCGCAAGCTACTGATCGTGACGATGCTCTTCCCGTTTGTGGACGTATTCCTCATGTGGGGTGGCTCAATTTGGGGGCCGACGATGGCCTTTGCGGGCTTCGTTATTGGGTATTTGGTCTTCCACTATGTGCGCCCTCATACCGGCAGTTTGGTCGGGATTATATTGACCGCCGTGGTGCCAATCCTTTGGTGGCTATTTGCGGCTGGCCCCGTTGCGGGTGTCCTCGCAAGTGTAACGCCGGGGTTGGCTCTGGAAGCCGTTTCCAGCCGACAGTTTGGGGGCTTCGTTCTGTCGATCTCCATTGGGATCGTCGCGATCCTCGGGTCATTGCCGATTGGGGTTCTTCTTGCTCTGGGTCGCCAGTCTGACTTGCTGATCGTGAAGTCGATCTGCATCGGTTTCATCGAGTTTATTCGCGGTGTGCCTCTGATTACCCTCCTGTTTGTGGCCAACAACCTGCTCAATATCTTCATGCCTCCGGGTACGAACTTTGATGTTATTCTGCGGGTTATGATCATGGTAACGCTCTTTGCGTCGGCCTATATGGCCGAGGTTGTGCGCGGCGGGCTCGCCGCTTTGCCAAAAGGGCAGTACGAGGCGGCGGATGCTCTGGGACTTGATTATTGGAAGGCGCAACGGCTGATCATTATGCCGCAAGCGCTCAAGATTTCCATTCCGGGCATCGTGAGTACCTTTATCGGCGTGTTCAAAGACACGACGTTGGTTTCGATCATTAGCCTCATGGATCCCGTTGGCCTGTCCAGTGCGATCCGCGCAAACCAAGAATGGAACGGTATTGTGTGGGAGCTTTATGCCTTCATCGCGCTGCTTTTCTTCGTCGTTTGCTTTTCTATGTCCCGTTATTCCATGTTCTTGGAGCGCAAGCTCAAGACTGGCCATTAATAAGGAGTTCACGATATGTCTGAACTTGCTACTCAACGCCAAATTGATCGTTCCAAAATGCAGGTCTCTGAAGAGGTTGCGGTCCAAATCAACAATATGAACAAGTGGTACGGGAGCTTCCACGTGCTGCGCGACATCAACCTGACGGTCAATCAGGGCGAGCGTATCGTTATTGCGGGGCCATCCGGCTCGGGGAAATCGACGCTCATCCGCTGTATCAACCGTCTTGAGGAGCACCAAAAGGGCGACATTATTGTCGATGGAACCGAGCTCACGTCCGATCTCAAAAACATCGACAAAATCCGTTCCGAAGTGGGAATGTGTTTTCAGCACTTCAACCTTTTTCCGCATCTGACGATTTTGGAGAACTGTACCTTGGCTCCGATCTGGGTGCGCAAAACACCCAAAAAAGAAGCCGAGGAAATTGCGATGCACTTCCTTGAGAAGGTAAAAATCCCCGAGCAAGCCAACAAATACCCCGGCATGCTTTCGGGTGGGCAGCAACAGCGCGTGGCGATTGCCCGTTCGCTTTGTATGAAACCCCGCATCATGCTCTTTGACGAGCCAACCTCAGCTCTTGACCCGGAGATGATCAAAGAGGTTCTCGACACCATGATCGAGTTGGCCGAAGAAGGCATGACCATGCTGTGCGTGACCCACGAGATGGGCTTTGCCCGTCAGGTTGCGAACCGTGTGATCTTTATGGACGACGGTCAGATCGTGGAGCAAAACGAGCCTGAGGAGTTCTTCAACAATCCAAAATCCGAGCGCACGAAATTGTTCCTCTCCCAGATTTTGGGGCACTAAGGGTCCGTTTCGGCATCTTGGAAAACTTTAAAAACTTTAAATACCGGCTCTTTCTGAGGGCCGGTTTTTTAAATAACTCTACAATTCACGCGGAATTACGAAACCAAGTGGTTTACCTTTGTGGGGTCCGATTTCCCCGTCAAATTCCAGTACCGTCGTCGCGCCCGTGGGATAGTCATAGAACTTCGGATGGCGCGGCTCCTCCTCCACTAGGGTGGCCGCAAGCGCCGCAATCCCGGGATTATGCGCCAGCAGGAGAACCGTGCTTGTAGGGGCGGGCCTATGGGCCGCAAGGATCGCAAGTATGGCAGCGGGTTCCGCCAAATAGAGCGCGCGGGTAAACACCGGAACAAGGTTTCGCGACAGGTATGGCGCCAACCCGTCGAAGGTTTCGCGGGTCCGTTGGGAATCTGAAACCAGTGCCAAATCAGGCAAAAACCCTTTGTTCTCAAGCCAGAACCCGATCTTCGATGCAGAGGCACGGCCGCGCGGATTGAGGGGACGCGCATGATCGCTCGTCATTCCGTCCCAATCAGACTTCATATGCCGCATCAAAATAAGTTTCATTACCGTCCCTTTCGAAACGGCATCATAAGTGCATGAATGAAACCCTTGGGTTTCGCGTATTCCCCCAAAAGACCAATGCGCATACTCGTGTGACCATCCTTAGGCTGCGCAATATACGTTCCAAACAAACGGTCCCACACCGACAACGAAAACCCGTAATTGCTATCGGTTTCCTCGCGATAAACCGAATGATGAACACGGTGCATATCCGGCGTCACCAAAACTCGCCGTACAACGCGATCCAACGGAATCGGTAGACGAAGGTTTGCATGATTAAACATCGCGGTGCCATTTAGCAAAACCTCGAATAAAATCACGGCAACCGCCGATGGTCCAAACACATAGACCAGACCAATTTTAAATCCTGCTGAAAGGGCGATTTCCACAGGGTGAAATCGAATGGCCGTTGTGACATCCATTTCAGGGTCAGCATGGTGAACTTGATGAAAACGCCATAAAAACGGTACCTTATGGGTGATCAAATGCTGCAACCAGATAAAAAAGTCCAAGATAACGATGGCCAAAAGGACTTCGATCCACGACGGCAAAGTTGTGTGGTTGAACAGGCCAATACCGCGATGTGAAGCCTCAAGCGCGGCCCCAACGGCCAACAGCGGCACGGCAATTGCCATGATCCTGAGGGTTATCGAATCCAGAATAATCATGGCCCAATTGACCGGCCAACGCCCCAAGCGTGTACTGGGGCGGCGAGGGAGCATGGCCTCTGCGAGTGCCAGTACAACGAATAGACCGAGGAAGACGCCTAGTCTAAGGAAAGTTTCATTTTGCATATATCACGGTGCTCCGAAATTCGGCGCTGTTCAACGAAAACCTTACCCTTGCCGGATAATTGTACCCGCGCCATGTTCGGTGAACAGCTCAAGCAAACAGGCGTTTGGGGCGCGCCCATCCAGAATAACAGCCGCACGGACACCGGCCTGTAACGCCGCAAGCGCAGTTTCAGTTTTCGGAATCATCCCGCCCGCAATAATGCCAAGTTCAGTCAACTCATGAACATGGGCAGCCGTTAGCTCTGTCACAACCTCGCCCGATGCGTCTTTTACACCGGCGACATCGGTAAGGAGAAGGAGCCGGTCGGCTTTCAACGCTCCAGCGATTGCCCCCGCCGCCGTGTCGCCGTTCACATTGTAAGTCTCGCCAGTCCGACCCATACCAAGCGGCGCAATAACGGGAATCATATCCGCCTCAAACAAGGTCTTAAGGACGGCTGGGTTCATTTCGACAGGCGTACCGACGAATCCAAGTTTCGCATCCGTCTGCTCACAAATCATCAAGTTGGCGTCTTTGCCCGAAAGTCCGACAGCGCGGCCCCCTTGCGCATTGATCGCCTGAACGATCCGCTTGTTTACCCGACCAGAAAGCACCATTTCGACAACTTCAACTGTAGCCGCATCCGTTACACGTTTGCCGCCGACGAACTCGGATTGAATGTCGAGTTTGCTGAGCATTTCGTTAATCATCGGACCGCCACCGTGCACGACGACAGGGTTCACGCCAACTTGCTGCATCAAAACGACGTCGCGCGCAAAGCTATCCATCGCCTCGTCGCTGCCCATTGCATGTCCACCGAACTTTATGACAACCGTAGCGCCATCATACCGCTGCAAGAAAGGCAGGGCTTGAGAAAGTGTACGGGCGGTTGCAATCCAGTCTTTGTTCATCGCATCTTGTTTCTTCATGAGCTCATCCTAAGGTTCACCCTTATTGGTAGTGGGTGAACGCGGGTTATCCAAGGTTGGAAAATGGGCAATGTTTAGATGAGCGTTGCAATGATAGACCGCAACTCAGAGATTCCATGACCTTTTTCCGAACTCGTTAGGACAATCTCGGGGAAGGCCGCGGGATGTTTGGCTAGTGCGCCACGAACTTGCTCAATAACTTTGTCCAGATCCGCCTTGCTGGGTTTATCAATTTTGGTCAAAACACATTGAAACGTGACAGCAGAGCGATCAAGAAGAGACATGATTTCTTCGTCGACAACCTTGACGCCATGTCGCGCGTCAACCAGCACAAAAGCGCGGCGCAGATTGGCGCGACCTGAAAGATATGCCTTAAGAAGGCGCTGCCATTTTGCGACGATGGCGACGGGTGCGTTGGCGTACCCATATCCGGGCAAATCGACAAGATAATGGCTGTCTGCCGCGGTGAAAAAGTTGATTTCCTGTGTACGACCGGGGGTGTTTGACGCACGCGCAAGGGCCTTGCGGCCTGTTACAGCATTGATAAGGCTAGACTTCCCGACGTTGGAACGGCCCGCAAAACAAACTTCCAGAAGGTCACCGGGAGGCATGCCGTCCATCTCGACGACGCCCTTTAGGAACTCGGTCTCTCCTGCAAAAAGCATGCGCCCTTTTTCGGCGGATTCAGCATCGGGGGTTTCTACGATTGAAAACGTTTGTGTCATATTGCGATCTCCACAGTGTCGCCGATGGTAACAGTGCCGCCGGTGGACACTTGGGCAAAAACGCCGAAATCCCGGTGATCCCAGTTTTCGTGCAAAGCCCCGAGCGTATCGACATCGCGCAGGCCCGTCTCTGGATCTACCTCAGTTGCCCGACATCGCGTAATGTGTTGCGTAACGTCAAGCTCAACTGAACCGAAAGATACCTTTTGACCGATCCATTCGCGCTCCGCCCAAGCGGGCAATCCATCGATCCAAAAATTCCCGCGAAAGCGCCGCGGGTCCAATGTTGTTCCTAACTTATCAGACAGCGCGCGCAAAGAGGCAAGATTTAGAATCGAAACCCATGGTTTGGATTGATCCGTCAAACCCTGAGCTGTGGCCCGCAAAAGGCCTGTTGGCGCGGGGCGTTCAGGTGGCAACAAAGGGGTAACCCATTCCAAAAATGCGGCAGGGTTATCGTCGGGCCGGAATTGAATATTTTCGCGGTCAGGATGCGAAAGCGTGATCTCTTCGGATTTGCTATCAAACTGGGCATCAATGGCCATAAGGCTTGGATAGCTTGCACCACGCGTAAAGTTTCGGCACGACACCCATGTTCCGCCGTCCGTTTTTGCTGCACTATGCGGTACAGCCCAAACACGATCCCACGGCAGAGTCTTCCCTGCCAAGAGATCAACACACTCTAGGTGTTCGGCCCCATGCGCCTTGATTGGATGACGCCAAATTTGAGCGACAAAGGGGGCCGAATGGTTCACTTCGCGTCCGACTTCTTGCGTTTCAATCCGGAGATGATGTTGCCAAAAACATCCGGTTTAACACCTTGGCTGCGCATGATGAGATACTGTTGCGTAAAAGTGATCATGTTGTTTGCAATCCAGTAGATAACAAGTCCGGCGGCAAAATTTCCCAACATAAACATGAAGACCCACGGCATCCATGCCATGACCATTGCTTGAGTTGGCTCGGTGGGGGCTGGATTGAGCTTCTGTTGAAGCCACATTGAGATGCCAAGAATAATTGGCAAGATTCCGAGGGAAATAATCGCAAAAATACTTCCAGCTTCGGGCGTCGCGTAGGGCAAAAGACCAAACAAGTTCAGGATTGAACTGGGATCAGGCTCGGAAAGATCGTTGACCCAACCAAACCAAGGCGCGTGGCGTAGGAGGATGGTTACAAAAATCACCTTGTAGAGCGAAAAGAAAATTGGAATTTGCAGCAAGATTGGCAAACAGCCTGAGGCGGGATTTGCCTTCTCTTTCTTATAAAGAGCCATCATTTCTTGCTGGAGTTTTTGTTTATCATCTCCCGCGTTCTTTTTGATTATTTCCATTTCTGGCTGAAGTTTTTTCATCTTGGCCATGGAAACGTAAGACTTGTAGGCAAGCGGGAAGAGCATTGCCTTGATGATCAAAGTCAAAACGATGATCGACCAGCCCATGTTACCGATAAATCCGTAAATTGTGTAAAGGAGCCAGAACATTGGTTTGGTGATCATGGAGAACACGCCCCAATCGATTGAATCGATGAAGCGCTCGACGGCTTCGTCGCGTTC
This sequence comes from Falsihalocynthiibacter arcticus, assembly GCF_000812665.2. Taxonomy (GTDB): domain Bacteria; phylum Pseudomonadota; class Alphaproteobacteria; order Rhodobacterales; family Rhodobacteraceae; genus Falsihalocynthiibacter; species Falsihalocynthiibacter arcticus. The sequence goes on along the minus strand of NZ_CP014327.1, from coordinate 820,859 downwards.
GTAATGCTTGATCAGCGACCATTCTTTTGCGCCCGCAAAGAGGCGGCTATCGTTCAGGATAGTGCCACCGGGGGAAACTTCCATAACTGGAAAACGCGCCTCGGCCGTATAAACGTCTTGGCTCTCAATGTATTTTGCAACAGATGTGAAGGGTTGGCCCTGTTCAGGAATGAGCGTTGTCATCCATTCCTTACCTGTGAAGCCAATCCAGCCACTTTCCACGACATCTTGCTTGTCTACTCGCGCTCTCTCTTGCTCCGAATAGTCCATGTCAGGCATTTTTTTGTATTTGTTTTTTGTCAGATGGCCGTCCGACATGCGAATGGCGCCTTCATGTAGGATGAAAAAGCCAATTTGATCAGGCGTGCCGTGCTGGGCGATCATGCCGTAAGGATAGAGGCGCTGGGATGTTGTTGTATTATTGGTGACGGATTGTTCGATGGAGAAGAGGAAGTCTTTGTCGATTGAAACTTTTTGCTTAAACAAAAGCCCCTGACCATTGTCCCAAGCGAGCGTAATCGGCGTTTCTGGAGTGAGGATCTTTCCTTCGGACAGTGACCAAATTGTACCGCGATTAGGCACGAGTTTTGGATCCATTCCGCCAGCGGGCCCCCAGCCATAGAGCGCATAATACGCATGCTCTTCACCTTCGGGGCGAAGGACTTGAACAAGGTCTGAATCGGGGTCAAGATCAACGGTGTAGTCTTTTAGGGAAAGACTATCGATCCGCCCACCGCGTGTGGAAATTGAGCCAACGACACGGTCTGTTTCAATTGGAATCCTTTGTTCTTCAACCGACTGTTCTATGGTCTCGGCTACAACCTCGGTTGCCGGAACAAGTGAAGTTGCCGGCGGCATTAAGTCCCCATCATTGGCAGTGATTGCCCCGGCCTCAGGGTCTACAAGCGGTGTTGACTGAGGCGCTATGAACGACCAGCCAATAAGCACAAGGAGGCTTAAAGCGATTGCAAGGATTAGGTTCTTATTCTGATCGTCCATTGGACCCGCCATTTTCCGGAAAAAACACAGTCAGGTTCAACCCGTCTAAGCGGAAAAGGTCAAGGGGAAACCCCTGTTATTTGTGAGGATCGGGTATGTTTACCCTTGTTTGCGGCCAATGGCAGGTGTTTGGGTTAGTTTTCCCGCATGCTTTTCCATCCAAAGCACTGTTTCAGAAAGGGGCATCGGGCGGCCGATACCAAAGCCCTGAACATGCCCGCAACCAAGTTGCGAAAGTGTCGCATGTTCTCCGACACTTTCTACACCTTCAGCGAGGGTCTCGATTTCGAGTCTCTCGGCCATTGTAAGAATTGCGGAGACCATTCGGTTTTGTTCAGGGTCGACGTCGACTTTCGTTACAAAAGATCTGTCTATTTTTATGCGGTTGATTGCAAAACGGCGAATATTTGCAATGGAAGCGTGGCCGGTGCCGAAATCGTCGAGGTCAATCCCGCATCCAAGTTTGGAGAGGCCGCTTATGTTGCGGGTAATTGTATCATCGTCCGAACCAGCGACAACAGATTCTAGGATTTCGACAGACAGGCGATCAGCGGTCATGTCAAAACGATCCAACTCCCAGCGTATTTTCTCTACAAGTTTGGGGTTCCGGAGCTCTTCGGATGAGAAGTTTACGCCAACACTTGGAATGTGAATGCCCGTTTGGTCCCAGCTGCGAAGGGCAGATAGGGCGTGGAACAGAATTATTTCACTAAGGCGTTCGGACAATCCAGCTTGTTGAATTGCGGGAAGAAATTCTGCAGGGGAGACAATACCTCTGGTTGGGTGGCTCCAGCGTGCAAGAGCTTCAAATCCAGAAATTTCTCCCGTGTCAGTTGATACCTGTGGTTGAAACCATGGTTGAATTTGACCCGCTTCTAAAGCAGCCCCAACTTCGCCAATAAGCGCGGACTGGTCCTCTGCCTTTTTCTTCATTTCGGGTGAAAAAGCTCGTAGCCCTCCCGGGCCGTGTCGCCTTGCTTCGAAGAGAGCGCATTCAGCGGCTTCAAGCATTGCGGACCCCGAACGGATGGACGTCCGCGTCGAAAGGCAGAAACCAATTGATGCGGTGAGATACACATTCGTCGCGTCGAGACTAAAGGGCTCGGCGATGGTCGATTGAATTCTAGACCCCATTTGTATGAGATTCTCTAAATCAGCGCGACGTATTGGGGCCACGGCAATCGAGAAACTACCACCATCAAGGCGCGCCATTACGTCATTACTGCGTAAGGCGCCCAAAATACGCTCGCTTGCGCGGACCAAAATGTCTTCCGCCGCCTTGCGTCCGAATCGATCTGTGAAGTCCCGAAAATCGTCCAGTTCCACCTGTAAACAGGCTGTCGAAAGACCGCTCTTGGGCTGGCTTTCCAAAGATGTGTCAAGCGCTCCCTCAACGGCGTCGCGTAAATGTAAGCCGGTTAACCCGTCACGCGCTTCGGGAGGGGGGATGCGCGCGGTGGCTCCTCCTACGAGGCCCAAGGCAGCGGGGAGCAAGAGCGCGACGACAAGCAGCGCGGACTCTCCTCCGAGCCAAAACGCCCCCAAAGTGATCGCTGGAAGGAAGGCTAGGATGTGCGGGCCGTTGATTGCACCACGAAATGACTTCACGTTTTCGTAGATCATTTGCCGAGACAACATAACAGTTTCCTTTTGAAACCCAGTATTGGGTGTGCACCGCGTTTGTGGTGCGTTCATTTGGAAACTAGCGGGTCACCTTTAGCGGACGGTTAACGTAAAATGGGGACTGAATTGCTTTTATCTACAATTGAATCTTTAGGCTCGACACTTCTACGCTCAAGACCCGCAAAATCGAAGAGGTTTGGATCCAACAAATGGGTTGGGCGCGCATTTGTTAAGGCCTTGAACATAACTTGACGCCGCCCAGGAGAATTTTTCTCCCAACCATCTAAAATTTGCTTGACTTGTTGACGCTGTAGCCCGTCTTGGCTTCCGCAAAGGTCGCAGGGAATGATTGGATAGGCCATCTTTTGTGCAAACTTCTCGCAATCCGCTTCTGAGACGTGCGCAAGGGGGCGGTAAACAAACAAATCCCCTTCTTCATTGACCAATTTAGGCGGCATGGTCGCCAAGCGCCCTCCGTGGAACAGGTTCATGAAAAAGGTTTCTAGGATGTCGTCGCGATGGTGCCCAAGTACAACTGCGGAGCAACCTTCTTCGCGGGCAACTCGGTACAGATTGCCGCGCCTTAAACGCGAACAAAGGGCGCAGAATGTCCGTCCGGCCGGCACTTTATCCATAACAATTGAGTAGGTATCTTGATATTCGATTCGATGCTCAACCCCCATCTTTTTCAGGAACTCTGGGAGCACTGTCGCGGGAAATCCGGGTTGGCCTTGGTCAAGGTTGCAAGCCAATAGGTCGACTGGCAGTAGGCCGCGCCACTTGAGTTCATGCAAAACCGCGAGCAGCGTGTAGCTGTCTTTGCCACCAGACAAACAGACAAGCCACCGTGCATCGCGTTCGATCATGCCGTATTGCTCGATCGCCTCGCGCGTCTGGCGCACAATACGTTTGCGTAGTTTCTTGAAACTAGCCGACTTGGGCGCACCGTAAAACAGAGGATGAATTTCGTCGTGCTCATCAAGCATTATCTGATTCTCTTTTTGATTTGGCCTTCGGCTCAGGAACGGGATCGTATCCGTCACTCCCAAAGGGATGGCAGCGGCCAATCCGTTTCGCCGCCAAATAGCTTCCCTTGAGGGCTCCATGTTTTTCCAAGGCTTCCAGCGCATAGGCAGAACACGTGGGTTGGTAGCGACAGTTAAAACCTACCCAAGGTGAAAAAACGGCACGGTAGGCGCGCACGGGTAGGGAGAGGATAAAGGCTATGGGGGTCATGACAGACCTGCCGAGGAATTAGGCTTTGGCGCGTGGAGTTTGCGAAGAGCAAATGCCAGATCCTCTTGCAGTGCTGCGAACGTGCGGGTTGTGGTCGCCCCTTGGCGACCGATCAGGACATAGTCCCAACCTGGCAGACCGCCGGACGTTAAGCCTGAGCGCGCTACTTCACGCAGCCGACGCTTAGCACGGTTGCGTAGCACGGCATTGCCGACTTTTTTAGAACAGGTATACCCAATTCTAATGTCTTCAGAGTTCACGGCGGCATCACTCTCGTCACGCTTGCGCGCTTGGAGAATAAACCCAGCCGTTGCCTGACGCTTCGCGCGGGCGGCTTTTAAGAAGTCGGGTCGGTTTTTTAGAGTGAGCAACATAGTGACCTTAATCCGAGTCGTCGCAAAAGGAGGACTGACCCACAGATAAGCTGTTTTCACTGGATCGAAAAGGGGGAGGCAATAGACAAACGAAAACCGCCGGGAACCCAAGGTTCCGGCGGTAACGAACTAAAAGGCCCAATGACGAGCCCAAGCCAAAGCCTAAACGCTTATGCGCTCAAGGATTTCCGGCCCTTCGCACGACGTGCGTTCAGAATATTGCGGCCCGCTTTTGTTGCCATACGCGACCGGAAGCCGTGGCGGTGTTTGCGAACTAGGTTCGATGGTTGAAAGGTGCGTTTCATCGCCCGTCTCCGTTATGTTGCCTGCGAATCCTTGGCGCCCCGAAGAGCGGAATCGAAGAGAAATGTATCTCGAAGCCCGTTCTTTAGGGGTGTGCAACAAAGAAGTCAATTCTTGAAGGGAGGGTTTTTGCAACAAGGCGGTCGATTTTGCCGACGAATGTTACAAAGAGGCGCCCATAAGTTACAAACGGTACCCATCCCATCACTCAACATCAAGCAGACGTGATACCCCTATCGCTCAAACCCGATTGGCCACATGTTATGCGTCACAGGCGATTATAAAGGCGAAACGATGGTAGACAACTCTGTTCCGGTGACGCACCGATTTTTGCGTTTGATTCCCTTAGTGGTGATCTTGATTGTGGCCGTTTTGGGCGCCTTTCTATTGAGGGAGCAGTTGAGCTTTGAGGCGCTGCGCGCGAATCATGAAGCTTTGGTTGTTTTTCGCGATAACAATTTTATCCTAACGATGCTGGGGTTTATCACTATCTACACACTCATCGTCACGTTCTCCCTTCCCGGAGCGGGTATGTCTTCGATCACGGGTGGGTTCCTGTTTTCGCTATTCCCTGGTGTTCTTTTGAATATGACTGCTGCGACTATTGGCGCCACGCTCATTTTTCTCGCGGCGCGGTGGGGGATTGGCGCAACCTTGGCCGAGAAAATGGAGAACAGCTCAGGTGCGGTGAAGAAAATCAAAGATGGGATCGACGAAAATCAATGGTCCGTGCTCTTTGCGGTGCGCCTTGTGCCGATTTTGCCGTTTTTCCTCGTTAACTTGGTGCTGTCTTCGGTGGGGGTCCCACTCTACCGTTTCGTCATCTCAACCTTCCTTGGCATTATTCCAGGGGCACTGGTTTACACGTCGATCGGGGCAGGGGTCGGCGAAGTTCTAGCGCAGGGTGGCACCCCAGATTTCGGTGTCATCTTTGAGGCGCATATCTTGCTGCCCATTCTAGGACTTGCGGCTCTTGCGCTCCTTCCAATTGTATTGAAAGCTTTCAAAAAGGACCTCGTTCAATGAAACGTTTAGAAACAGATATTTGCGTTATCGGCGGTGGGTCAGGGGGACTTTCCGTTGCTTCTGGGGCTGTGCAGATGGGCGCGCGCGTCGTCCTTGTTGAAGGGCATAAAATGGGGGGGGACTGTCTGAATTACGGATGCGTACCCTCCAAGGCGTTGATTGCAGCAGGGAAGGCGGCTCATGCACAAACATCGGGCGCGCGCTTTGGTGTGATGCCCGTCCAACCACAAATAAATTATGCGGCGGCTAAGGATTTTGTTCACTCAGTTATCTCCACAATTGAACCAAACGATTCTGTGGAGCGCTTTGAAGGGCTGGGTGTGACGGTACTTTCGGAATTCGGAGAATTCATTTCGCCGACGGAACTACAGGCGGGTGACACCATTATCAAAGCACGTCGTTTTGTAATCGCGACAGGCTCCTCCCCCTTAGTACCGCCAATTCCGGGCCTTGATACTGTGCCGTACTTAACAAACGAAAGCCTTTTTGATTTGCGCGACCAACCCGAGCATTTATTGGTGATCGGAGGCGGTCCTATCGGTCTTGAGATGGCTCAAGCATATGCGCGATTGGGATCTAAAGTAACCGTCATCGAAGGGGCTAAAGCGCTGGGCAAGGATGACCCCGAGTTGGCGGAAATCGCCCTGAAGAACCTGCGGGCCGAGGGGATCATAATTGAAGAAAACGCACTCGTGTCGGAAGTGAGCGGAAAGGCCGGCGCGCTTGAAGTAACAGCAAAAGACGGGCGCGTGTTTAAGGGCAGCCACCTGCTCATGGCGGTTGGGCGCAAGGTGAATATCGAGCGTTTGAACCTTGAGAAGGCTGGTGTTGAAATGACGCGTTCGGGAGTGACCGTCGACGCGCAACTCAAAAGCAGCAACCGAAAAATCTATGCCATTGGCGATGTTGCTGGCGGCCTTCAGTTTACGCATGTTGCCGGATATCACGCAGGAGTCGTGATCAAATCGGCCCTCTTTGGCCTGCCCTCGAAAGCAAAAAACACCCACCTCCCTTGGGCGACCTATATTGATCCTGAATTGGCGCAAGTGGGCCTTTCCGAAGTGCAAGCGCGGGAAAAATATGGCGATAATGTCACCGTAATTCGATTTCCCTATAGCGAAAATGATCGCGCCATAACTGAAGGGAAAACTGAAGGGCTGGTTAAAGTAATGGTCGTGAAGTCGAGGCCGGTTGGGGCTTCGATTGTTGGCGCGCAGGCGGGCGAGTTGATCGGCACATGGGCGATGGCGATTGCAAATAACCTCAAAATGGGTGCGATTGCGGACACAGTTCTCCCCTATCCGACATTGGGGAGGTTAACAAACGTGTGGCGGGTGCCTATTTTAGCCCTATGATCTTTGAAAGCTCAAAGGTGAAACGCGTTGTGCGGCTAATTCAGCGATTTATACCCTAGGGTAAACGGGAAAAAGAATGAGAAAAAACAGCGTTCTTAACTCGCTTTCGGGGCGATTTCTGATTTTGACGGCTCTTTTTGTGATGCTGGCAGAAGTCATGATCTTTGTGCCGTCTGTCGCGCGCTTCCGAGAAGATTTTCTTTTACTCAAGTTGGAGAAAGCGCAAATTGCGTCATTGGCATTATTGGCTGATGACATGATTGATCCTGAACTCGAAAGCGAACTTCTTGCAAATGCTGGAGTTTTTAACGTGGTTTTACGGCGGGACGAGGTGCGCCAACTTATGTTGTCCTCCCCAATTCCCGCGCCGATTTACGAAACCTATGATCTTAGGGATGCATCGCCAGTAACTCTAATCCGTGACGCAATGGTACGTCTTTGGGATAGCGAAAATCGGGTGATACGTGTGATGGGTGAACCCGTGCGCGGCGCGGGTTTGTTGATCGAATTGACAACCGATACACAAGATTTGCGCGCAGCAATGCTGGCCTATGGCGTTAACATCCTGCTACTTTCCGCTGTAATCTCAGTATTCACCGCAATTCTTTTGTTTGTCGCCGTTCGGGGATTTCTTGTGGTGCCAATCAAACGTGTGGTGCGCCACATGCAGGCCTATGCCGCAGCGCCTGAGGACCCGCGGCACATTATCCAACCCAACGCGGGCGTGACCGAATTGCGTGAAGCCGAAGAGGCTTTGATGTCGATGCAAAACCAGCTTACGGGGGCCTTGAAGCAAAAAGAGCGTCTTGCCCAGCTTGGAAGCGCGGTCGCAAAAATTAGCCACGATTTACGCAATATTTTAACCACGGCCCAACTGTTTGCTGACCGTATGGAGGATTCCGACGATCCTGCAGTTAAACGAGCGGCTCCCAAATTGCTGAACTCGATTCGGCGCGCCGTGAACCTTTGTGAAACAACACTTGCCTTCGGGAAGGCCGAAGAAGCGCCCCCGGGTTTGCGGGATGTGAATTTATTTCAACTCGCAACTGACGTTGTCGAAAACGAGCGGTTGGCTTCGGGGGATACGTTGGTTTCCATTTCTGCGGACATGCCAGAAACCCTTGTTGTGAGAGCAGATCCGGAACAGTTGTATCGTGTGCTGTCGAACCTAACAAGGAACGGCCGACAGGCCATCGCCGGAACAGGTCTGGCGGGGAACGTCACCATCTCGGCTACCCAGAACGAAGAAAATTGGCTTATTGAGGTTCGTGACACTGGGCCAGGACTGCCACCCAAAGCGCGTGAACATTTATTTACGGCCTTTCAAGGAGGAATTCGCAAGGGTGGGACTGGGCTTGGGCTTGTGATCTCGGCTGAACTTATCCGCGGCCATGGTGGTCGGCTTGAATTGGCGCAAAGTGATTCTTCGGGTACATGCTTTTTAATCTGCCTTCCCAAGGTCGGGGGCGCAGCTGCTGCCTTATTCGGATGAGTAAATATGAAGTTTTTATGCACTTACAGTATTTGCTCAATTTTTTGATGTTTAGCCCTTGCAAACTTTAGCGGGCACAGCTAAATCACCCCTAATGCACCCGTAGCTCAGCTGGATAGAGTACCTGACTACGAATCAGGGGGTCAGAGGTTCGAATCCTCTCGGGTGCACCATTTTACTTTCCGACGAAGCTAAGAAGCGTAAGGCCTTGAACGGTAAGGTGGTTTCTGCGGTTCGAACACCCTTTTCTCGGTCAAAGCTCAAAGGCCTAGCGAAGGCTAGTCTGAGGACAGTTCGTTTGGCAAAGTGCCCACCTTTTTTCCATACGTCATGAGGGTTTGCGAGAAAACGCATCGAAAGTTCGAACATATCCTCAAATTTTTTATGTGGGACGGCAATTGTCTCGATCCTCTCTGCGACAAGCGCCCGTTCCGACTGCAATTCGACGATCTTCCTTTCATATGCGCGTACCGTCACATTCTCTTGAGTTTGAACAACCCGCCCTAGGAAAGCTTCAATTTCGCTTTCTATTTGACGAACTCGAGTTCGAAGTCGTTTGCTTTCTTCTTCGGTGTTCAAACACTGTTTGTGCCAAGCATCGGAAAACATTCTAGTCGCCAATTCATGTGTGTCTGACGTGGGCACCAATTGTGCGAGCAGGTTTTCAAATTGCATTTCAATTTTTTCGCGGTTAGTTGATTTTCCTCGTTCTGGGCATCCTTTGTGGTGGCATAGGTAATAGGGGTATAGTTTTCCTGTGCCGCTTCGCGACCAGCAAGAAGTCAAACTGTACCCACAATGCTCACACAGCAGGAACCCTCGAAGAGGGAAGTCTTTGTCGATGTCTTTTCGCGAAGGAGCAACCAGTTTTCTTTTGATGCGATCTTGGTTGATAAGGAACGTATCATAGCTGATTAGTGGTTCATGCTGGGCTTTGGTTAAAGGGATGCCCCAATCATCTTTTTGGAGATATTGGACCTGTCACGGTTTGATGCCGCTCCTTTGATAGCATTTACTGCAACAAAGGAGACTGAACATGGGACTGAAACGAACAGACGAATTTAGGGAAGATGCGGTGCGGATCGCACTGACCAGTGGGCTTACCCGAAAGCAAGTGGCTGATGATCTTGGTGTCGGTATGTCGACGCTGAACAAATGGATCACAGCGTACCGAGACACGTATGTGGTGTCGAAGGAGGATTTGGGACTGGCTCAGGAGAATGACCGGCTTCGACGTGAGAACCGTATTCTCAAGGAGGAAAGGGACATCCTAAAAAAGGCCACGGTGTTCTTCGCGAGCCAAAAGCCGTGAGGTTTAGGTTCATTCATTGCCCGGCAGTCGATATGCAGTATCGATGAGAGGGGAAGAACACCAATCTGCATTTTCCATTGGACGTATGTGCCATGTCAGGAATGTCAGCGCACGCGGCTTACGGGCGTTCCGTAACCGTCCAGCCAGTCGCAGGCAGCGGTCTGATATGGTCACGTTGGCCCACATCAAAGAACAATCCCGTCTCAGTCTTGGCAGCTATGGCAGGCCGCGCATGACTGAAGAACTGAAAGAAGTTGGTTTGGACATCGGGCATCGCCGCGTCGGCCGTTCTCCTCTCATTGATTGCTTTGCAATCAACTGCCGGTCAGTGGATGCGCCAGAACGGCATATCAGTGATCAGAACGCGGAAACACAAGGCAACGACGGACCACTGCCCGGCAGGGTATGCGCAGTATGCCCGAGAGGAGGCAATCATAAGTTCAACATCGCGCCTAACTTACTGGATCGGAACTTTGTCGCTGAGCAACCAAACCAGAAGTGGGCAGCTGACATCACCTATATTTGGACGCGAGAAGGCTGGCTCTATCTTGCTGTGATCTTGGATCTGCATTCGCGCCGAGTGGTCGGTTGGGCTCCCTCTCATCGATACTGCGTTTCGACTGTCGGGCAGTGGTTAGTAACCGAATGAAATGCGATCTGGCCATCCGGGCATTGAACATGGCAATAGCCTTTCGGGTACCACCCAAGGGCTGTATCCATCACACGGACCGGGGCAGCCAATATTGTTCCCACGATTACCAGAAGATTCTGCGCCTGCATGGCTTCAAGGTATCGATGAGTGGCAAAGGGAATTGCTATGATAATGCGGCAGTGGAAACGTTCTTCAAAACCATCAAAGCTGAACTGATCTGGCGCGACGCTTGGGAAACCCGCAGGCAGGCTGAGATGGCGATTTTTGAATACATCAATGGGTTCTACAATCCGCGACGGCGCCATTCAGCACTAGGATGGAAAAGTCCCGTCGCTTTCGAACGGAAAGTGGCTTAAACGAGCACTTGGGGCGGCACTAAAGCGCGACAGGTCCAGTCGCGATCAACCATCATCATTGGCACGGATGACCCCGAGAATGCGGCTCCTTTGAATTCTGTATCCACTTGCATTTCCGCGGCTTCCGAGAGGTCTTCGCGCAGATTTTCCAGACTCTGGGCGATTGTTCCGATCTCGTCGTGCCTATTTGCGAAAGGAATAGCACTCAATAGGTCATGGTTTGCTACCTGTTTCATCGAGTGCCCAATTGCAATGATCGGCCTCGAAATACCTCGAGCAACTAAAATGGAAATCAAGACGATCCCAATCATAATGATTGAGATATCCCTTATCATCTTCTTGCGTAGACTTGCCGCGGGAGCAAAGAGTTCAGAATTCGTCTGATCAGCTAAAAGTGCCCAATGGATATTTTTGAAAGTGAATCCCATGAAAGCTGTGTGGACAGGCACGCCGTTGGCTCGAACGCCGTTTATGAGCCCAGTATCTCCTTCCAGGGCCATTGAAATCGCGTCCATTTGGGGCGCTTCGCTTAGAATGTCTGCGGTTTCGGGAAAACGTGTATTACTGCGCAGCAAACCATCGCTACCGGCGATAAAAACTTCTCCGGTTTCTCCAAGGCCCATGGGCTGCTTCATTAAAGTGTCGATGCTTTCGGTGGAGAGTTGAAAAGCGAGTACGCCGAGTTTTAACCCGTTTGGGTCAATAATAGGCGCGGCAACAAAGCTCGAAGCCAGATTTTCGCGTGCGCCATATTCGTTAAGGCAAGAGCGGCGGTGTAAACTTCAGCGAGACCACTGTCGGCGAGAACGGGCCCTGATAATGTCTCAGCAAAATCGTTCCCCTTGCGGACAGAATAAATCACATTTCCATTGGTATCCAACAAATAGACGTCCTGATGCCCACCTAAGGTCATCAAGTCGCGAAAAAACTGATGATATTGCCCATGGGCAAATGCATAGAACGAACCGTCAAATGACTTGTCAAATAGATGACGTTCATCTGCGGGCTTCGGATTTTTCGTCACATAAATTTTCTGAAGGAAAGATTGCGGACTGCCCTCTATCTGTGAAAAGGCCAAAATTAGGTCTTTTGCTGCCGTTTGCGTTGTCGGACCACTCGTTTGCGAGAGCAGTTCCTTTTCGCCCCCTTCGTACCAGTCCAACAATCCGTTTCCACGTGTTTGCAGCGTGGCTGAAAGGCGGACTTGGGCCTGCTCACTCAAAATATCGCGCGCGCCTGAGTAGGCTGTAATGCCAGTGGTTGCGAGGCCGATCAGAGCCAAAGTCGAGAAAACTAGAGGGAGCTTAATTGAAAAAGGAATATTCCCAAAGAACTGCATTTTTTGCCTCGTAGTTTAAAGTTGCATTTGAATTTGGGTCACCTTGACGGCAAGATTTAAAAAAAAGATAACGTTTCTGGTGTGGGATCGGTTCTTAGATACAATTTTATCAACCATCCATTCAGGCGATTGTTTTTGCGCTTTGACTTCATTGGCTGGTCTCCGCACACTGATACACATAAAAATTCACATAATTTGCGGCGATGAACATGATCGGAAATATTCTTAATCTCAAACAACTCGAAGCCTTGGTTTGGGTTGCCGATCTGGGTAGTTTTCGAAAAGCTGCACATCATTTGAACACCACGCAACCGAATATTTCTTCTCGCATTGCTGGTCTTGAGCAGTCTTTTGGAATCAGTTTGATGTTGCGGGATGCCGGCTCAGTTCGAATGACCGCAAAGGGGGCGGTTTTCCTAACGCAGGCACGTGAAATCTTGCGTGAATCGGAAAAGTTAGTCGATATCGCATCGCGTCCCGATTTGGTTAACAACCGTTTGCGGCTTGGGGTGACGGAGCTTATCGCAGCGACGTGGTTGCGCCCCTATATGGTGCGCATGAAGGAAGCCTATCCCAATGTCTCGGTTGAGCTTACGGTCGATCTATCGTGGCAATTGGACAACGAATTATCCGCTGGATCGCTTGATCTTGCCATTCAGTCGGAACCCTTTGCGGCGCCGGTGAGTGGGAGTATTGAACTGGGAAGTTATGAGTACGTCTGGGTTGCAAATGCCGAAGTTGCGCGTCAAATCGGAGAGGGTGATGTTTCCCGTAAAGCTCTAATGAAGCACCCGATCTTGACACATACGCGCCAAACCCAAGCCTATCTTGAGTTGTCGGAAAGATTTGGTAATTCTGCGGGCGATGCGATGCGGCTCGCACCATCAAACAGTATGGCGGCGGCGGTGCATATGGCATTGGACGGTATGGGGATTGCAGTGTTGCCGAGGTCTGTGGTGGCAGCACAGTTAGCGGAGGAAACGCTGGTGGAAATCCACTATTCTTGGCGACCCAGCCCGTTGAAGTTTGCAGCGCGATTCCATGCCGAGAAAGCCACGCGGTTTGTGCGGCATGCCGCCGAAATAGCGGCAGAATGTGCTGCGAAATTCCAGAGGGGATGACATGGTCGCCAAAAGGCGGTCTAGGATAAATAAAATCTATCACCTGTATAGAATTAAATAATTTGCAACTATCTAATGTTGGGTCATATCCTCCCATAAAATATATGGGGTTATTGCATGCTAAAATCATCAAACCGGCTGGGCGTCGATATTGGCGGTACGTTCACGGATGTCGTTCTTGAGAAGGATGGGCAACAGTTTTCGGCCAAGGTTTTGACAACCTATTCTGCCCCCGAAAACGCGATTATCGACGGGTTGCATCAAGTGTGCAAAAAGGCGGGCATTGCCCCCGCTGATATTGGCCAAATCATTCACGGCACCACTCTGGCCACCAATGCGCTGATTGAACGACGGGGTGCCAAGACTGCGCTGATTACGACACAGGGATTTCGCGACGTCATCGAAATGCGCACCGAGTCTCGGTTTGAACAATATGATCTGAATCTATGCCTACCCGAGCCTCTCCTGCCGCGCCAAATGCGCTATACGGTTGAGGAGCGCATGGACGCCCGTGGCGAGGTGTTAATCCCGCTTGATCGATCCGAAGTTGAAGCCCTTGTCGACCAGATTATTGAGGCAGGGTACGAAAGCGTCGCGGTTGGCTTGATGCATTCATATTTAAATGACGCTCACGAGAAGATGGTGCGCGATGTGTTGGTTGCGAAAATGCCAGATGTTATGGTGTCGATCTCGTCCGAAGTGTCCCCGCAAATGCGTGAATATGAGAGGTTCAATACCGTCGTGGCGAACGCCTATATTAAACCTTTGATGAAGTCCTACTTGGGTCGCCTTGAGGGGCGTTTGCGCAGCGAAGGGGTGGATTGCAACATCTTCCTGATGCACTCGGGTGGTGGGATTATCTCTATTGAAAACGCCGCGGACTTTCCCGTGCGACTGGTCGAGTCAGGTCCAGCAGGGGGAGCGGTCTTCGCGGCGCATATTGCGGCGGGATATGGTCTGGATAAGGTGTTGTCGTTTGATATGGGCGGCACCACCGCCAAGATTTGTCTCATCAAAAATCAAACACCCAAGACTTCGCGCGTTTTTGAAGTGGCGCGGACCTATCGGTTTAAAAAGGGATCCGGCATGCCAATTTCGATTCCTGTGATTGATATGGTCGAGATCGGTGCGGGGGGCGGATCGCTCGCCCATGTGGACAGCATGCGCCAAATCCGCGTCGGACCAGAAAGCGCAGGATCAGAACCTGGACCAGCGTGTTATGGCCGTGGGGGAGCCAAGCCTGCGGTGACGGATGCTGATCTTGTGTTGGGCAAGCTGGACTCAAACAACTTTGCCGGCGGATCGTTTAAGCTCGACGTCAATGGCTCCGAGGCCGCCTTGATGGAAGTATTGGGGTCTGTGCTCGATATGGATGCCGCCACCGCCGCCTTTGGCCTTGCCGAAGTTGTCGACGAAAACATGGCGAACGCTGCGCGGGTGCATGCGGTTGAAAATGGCGAAGACTTGAGTGAGTACACGATGATTGCGTTTGGTGGTGCAGCTCCACTCCATGCAGGGCGCCTGTGTGAAAAGCTGGGTGTTGAGCGCCTTTTGGTGCCACCGGGTGCTGGGGTTGGTTCGGCGATTGGTTTCCTGCGCGCGCCCTTTAGTTTTGAAGCGAACCGTTCCGTTTATATGAAACTGTCGAGCTTTGATGGGGGCCGGATCAAATCCCTGCTTGAGGAGTTGCAATCCGAGGCCACTGGTTTTGTGCGCAATTGCGATGCCGAAGCGACGATCCTGCCCGAGTTCAAAGCCTATATGCGCTATACGGGGCAGGGCTGGGAAATCCCAATTATGTTGACGGCGGAACAAGCGGCCAATCCAGATATGGCCACGTTTGAGCGTTTGTTTGAGGAAGATTATACCAAACTGTTTGGCCGCACAGTCGAAGGTTTGGATATCGAAATCACGGTATGGTCGGTCAACGCGACGACCCCCCTGAACAGGTCGCGCGCGTGGCCACAGCCTCGCGTAAAGGGGACGCGCCCATCGCTGGCCGACGGCGCATATTTGATCCCGCACAAGCTGCCTTTATCGACAGCGCCGTCGTCATGCGGAGTGATATGGGAGAGGGGCAGGAGGCCCAGGGCCCCGCTGCCATTACCGAGGATGAAACCACCATTATTGTTCCGGCGTCCCGCCGCGCAATTCGCCAGCCTGATGGCTGTATCGACGTTATCGTGAAAGGCTAAACCCATGGCAAAACAACATTCCAACGTCGCCTACCAAGTCATGTGGAACCGAATGATTTCCATCGTCGAAGAGCAGGCGCAAGCACTGGTGCGGACGGCCTTCTCAACTTCCGTGCGTGAAGCGGGCGATTTGTCGGCTGGCGTCTATGACAGCCATGGCCGGATGCTTGCGCAGGCGGTTACGGGCACGCCCGGCCACGTGAATGCAATGGCCGATGCGGTTGCACATTTTATTCGCAAAATTGGTCGCCAGAACATTTTCGAAGGCGATATCTACCTTACCAACGACCCTTGGCAAGGCACGGGCCACTTGCATGACATCACGATGGTCACGCCCTCCTTTTGCAACGGGCTGTTGGTCGGTTTCTTTGCTTGTACAGCGCACGTCGTTGATATCGGCGGACGCGGGCTCGGCGCAGATGCTGCATCTGTCTATGAGGAAGGTCTCTATATTCCGATCATGAAATTCGCGGCTGCGGGCGAAGTGGACAAAACGCTGGTGTCGATTATTCGTGGCAATGTGCGCGAACCCGATCAGATTATTGGCGACGTCTATGCTTTGGCTGCTTGCAATGAAATTGGCCACCGCCGCCTGATCGACATGATGACGGAATTCGAACTGAGCGACCTGGACGGTATTGCAACCTTTATCCTTGAGAATTCACGTCGCGCGACGATTGAACGGATTGCAGCACTACCGCGCAAGTCGGCAACGGGGGAAATGACAGTGGACGGGTTTAGCCATCCGATCACTCTCAAGGTCAAACTCACAATCGAAGCCGACCGCATTATCTCCGATTTCGAGGGAACGTCTGGCTTGGACCGCAAAGGCATCAATTGCCCGCTTGTCTATGCCAAGGCCTATGCGTGTTACGCATTGAAGTGCGCGATCGCGCCCGAAATCCCGAACAACGCGGCATCCTTGGCTCCATTCGAAATCAAGGCACCGGAGAACTGCATCGTTAATGCGCTGCATCCCGCCCCAGTGGCATTGCGTCATATCGTTGGGCATTTTGTACCAGATACGGTTTACAACGCGTTGGACAAAATTTTGCCCAACGTTGTACCGGCCGAGGGTGCAGGCTGTTTGTGCAATTTCCAAGTTTCGCTGCGTCCACGCATGGACGCGCCTGCTCCGGCTGGTGCTATCCGGTCCGAAGTGCTTACCTTCAACTCTGGTGGTTCTGGCGCACGGCCCGCACATGACGGCCTGAATGCGACGGCTTTTCCCTCCGGAGTGATGACAATGCCCGTAGAGGCAACCGAACATGCGGGGCCGGTTATTATCTGGCGCAAAGAATTGCGTTCGGACTCGGGTGGCGCAGGGAAACAACGGGGCGGCTTGGGGCAATACATGGTCGTGGGCGCGCAGGACGGCTATGAGTTCGATTTCCAAGCCATGCTAGATCGGGTCGATCATCCGGCGCGCGGCCGCCGCGGTGGCGGTTCGGGTGCTGCGACAACCATTGGCCAAGATGATGGGAGCAAGATGAAAGGCAAAGGCAAGCAGTTTGTACCGCATGGGCGCAAAGTGATGATGGCCTTCCCTGGTGGCGCGGGGTACGGAAACCCCGACGAGCGGTCAAAAACCCAAGTGATGCGCGACCTCGCCCTTGGGTACATCTCGAGTGAAACCGCAACCAAAGATTATAACTTAAGCGCTGAAGATATCGCATCTGTCGAAGCTGCAGTGCGTAAAGGCGAAGTCGTCTGAGGCGTAAAGGGGCATTGACCACATGGCAAATACCCCACCGCTTCTAAAAGGCCGCAGGCCTTTTTGATGTGCAAAGAGCGATTTTAACGTGCTACGTAGTGGCGAGAACAGGATTGCGGCCCAGAGAATTACGCCATAATGTTTGGCTTCAATAATGTGGGACTACAATGGAACTTACGGGACAAATACTTTCGGGCACTGGGCTACTGAGCCTCTGTGCAATTCTACATGTTGTCCTTGTGTCAAAAAGTGTCGATGCAATCCCGCATTTTTCCAAACGCATTGAGAACTTGAGTTACTCGTGGCGGTTACCAATTTTTGTTGGCGTCACCTTTGTAATGGTGGTCTTTTCCCTCACGCTTCAGGTGTGGATTTGGGCGATTAGTTTTATCTATATTGGTGCCTTTTCCGATTGGCCAACCTCGGTCTATTTTTCCCTCGTGACTTTTACAACCCTTGGCTATGGGGATATCACCTTAGGGCCGGAGCATCGCGTTTTTGCAGCGTTTGCGGCAGTTACGGGCTTGCTCACGTTTGGGATTAGCACCGCTTTTCTAGTAGGGTTGGTTTCCCGCGTCCTTTCGCTTTCACCCGTACTCGACGCTGCAATCCTTAGTAAAAAACAGCCTTGATCGCGTTGCCTGTTGGGTGCCCAATTCCAACTGGCTCTAGGTGGTGATGTCCACAGGGACGCGCGGCCAAAAAAGTTACCTTTTGCCGTAATACAGTCCAACAACGTGCTCGGCTTCTGCGAAAAAGAGCCAGCGCGCCGCAAGCACTCCGGCAACGTGAAAAATCACTGCAAATAGCGCAGCAATGTGACTGTGAGAGAGTGTAAGCAAAACTGCAGGGATGACCGAAAACCCTAAAACTGCGATGACCCTTAATCGCTGAGCGTGCTTGCGCCCAACGACATAGACCATCTCGTTGAGCAGATAATTCCCACCCGTATACGGGGATTCAAAAAGACGAACTTTGCCGAGAAATCCAAGACCTGTGGCGGTTTCCAGCGTTGTTCCGCGCTGGGCAAAGCGGGCATCTCCGAGAATCCAAGCGGTGATTTGTACACCTCCTGCGGCGAGAAGCAGGGGGATCGCGAGGCTAATTCTTCCAGCCAGCAAAGCCCCCCCGATAGGGAAAGCGCCAAAAATAACAGCGTTGTAATTGGATGATTCCACCGGGGAACCGTCGCAAGCTGAGCGTAGATCATGGATGTTGAAAAGACTGTTGTGATCGACAAAAGGGCGCCTATTACTCCCAAAGTTGACCAAAGTTGGTCGAGAAATATCGCGCCAATGGCATAAAGCCCCATCGTCCCAAGGGCGCTCACCGCCAAGATGCCTTCGCGTGAAAGCCAACTAGTGCGCCATTGGGAAAAGGCTCTTAACGCGTTCTTTGGATTGCCGAGGTGAAATGTCGAGGCCACAAGCCCTCCCACCGCGAGCGCATAGGCGATGAAGTAAGACACAAAGGCGATCCAGCCCGTAACTGCAGGCACGCCGAAGCCTAAAAATGTCAGAAGGCCAAAACCGAGGCCCGAAAAAGCGGTGAAAAGGATCACTGAGGGGGCAGGATTCATACGAGTTTCTCCAGTGTTTTATCAAGCCAGCCTAGAAAACCTTTTGGCTCAACGGCAATCGGCGTAAGGAACGGAGCTAGGATATCGATTTCCGTACCAGTGTCTTTTGGTCGAGGAGGAAGGTATTTGTTGACGGGTTTTGTGCCCATTTCCGGCATGAGGTCGAACCCACCCCGCTCAGCCACAAGCTGACTTACAGCGCTGGTTTCATCGGCGAAATCCCCGAAATGCCGTGCGCCTGCGGGGCAGGTGCGCACACAGGCGGGTTCGCGGTCTTCCTCGGGAAGGTTTTCATTGTAAATACGGTCTACACAGAGCGTGCATTTCTTCATTACACCCGCCGCTTTGTCGAGTTCGCGTGCGCCATATGGGCAGGCCCACGCGCAGAGGCCACAACCGATACAGGAGTCCTCATTGACTAAAACGATGCCATCCTCGACGCGTTTGTAGCTCGCACCTGTTGGACAAACCGTGACACAGGGTGCATCCTCGCAGTGTAAACAGGACTTGGGGAAATGTACGGTTTTGGCGGTGCCAACTTCGGGCTGTACCTCGAAAGTGTGCACTCGATTGAGGAACGTTCCTTGGGGATCTGCGCCATAGGCGTCTTGGTCGGACAGAGGCGCGCCGTAGTTTTCGGTGTTCCACCCTTTGCATGATATGACGCAAGCGTGGCACCCGACACAGGTATCAAGGTCAATTACGAGGCCAAGTTTGCGCTCGGTTTTCTGCGGTAATGCGGTCATTTCCCCACCTTCCACGTTAGGTTTTTCGGGCCTCGTCCAACAGGGGACTTGATCGGTGGAAAAGTGGGCTGCGCGTTCTGTGGCGGCGCGGTTTTTTCCAACCGAACTTTCAGGTCAAACCACGCGGCTTGGCCGGTGACGGGATCAGAGTTCGCCCAGCGAAGTCCGTCCCCTTTTGGGGGCAGTAATTCGTGGATCAAATGGTTGAGCAAAAACCCTTTGGTTGCCTCCGGCGCATCCTCATCCAATGCCCAAGTGCCCTTCCGCTTACCAATCGCATTCCATGTCCAGATCGTGTGCTCATTGAGGGCCGCATGGAGTGCAACGGGAGCTACTATCTCGCCATGAGGGGAGGTGACTCGCGCCCAATCTCCCTCAGAAAACCCGTGTTCCGCCCATATTTTTGTCGGTAGATACAATGGGTTACGCCCATGAATCTGACGCAGCCATGCGTTTTGCGACCCCCAACTGTGGTACATAGCCATCGGGCGTTGCGTGAGGGCATGGATGGGGTATTGATCGCCGCTTTGTGCCGACTCTGTCCATGTGGGGAGGGGCCGCATCGCATTGTGCACTTGTTGCCGCAGATGTTCGGGCGGTTGTCGCTCGCCGTGCCCTTCGGCGGCCAATTGGAAGCGGCGCATGGGTTCAGAATAGAGTGAAAACAGAAAGGGTTGCGGGCTGTCAAAGAGGCCCATCCCAACAGCCCAATCTTGGTATTCGGTGTTCCATGGTTTGTAGTAGGAGGCGGGTTTGGGAATATGCGTGACCGAAAAACCGCCGTTTTCAATGTAGCGATCAAGTTGCGCTGGATTAACTTCACCACGACCCTGTTGCGTACCGTCGCCACGGAATCCCGACAGCGGGCCAATGCCCGGTTTGCGTTCGTGATTAACGATATAGTCGGCGTAATCGGCGAATTTCTGGCTCCCGTCCTCGTTGACGAAATTGGGCAATCCAAGGCGTGCGCCCAAATCACAGAGGACCGATTGAAATCCGCGCACATCGCGATCAGGTTCGATAACAGGCCACCGAATGGCATCTGCCGCAGCGTCCGCTTCGCTTATGGGACGGTCCAAAAGCGAGATGCAATCGTGGCGCTCAAGGTAGGTTGTATCGGGCAAAATGAGGTCGGCATAGGCGACCATTTCGCTCGAATAAGCATCGGAATAAATGATGTTGGGTATGACGTATTCGCCATTCTCGTCCGTGTCCGTCAGCATCTTAATGACGCCACTTGTGTTCATCGACGAATTCCACGCCATATTAGCCATGTACAAGAAGAGCGTGTCAATTTTGTAGGGGTCGCCCGCGTGGGCGTTTGAAATGACCATATGCATAAGGCCATGAGAAGACATTGGATTTTCCCACGTGAAGGCTTTGTCAATGCGGGCGGCACTCCCGTCGGGGCGCAGCGCGAGATCTTCTGGCCCATGGACAAAACCGAGGTGCGGGCCATCAAGGGGCGCATCTGGTTTCGCGTTGCAATGTGGCTTGGGATGCGCCTCGAAGGGCTTGGGGTAGGGGGGCTTGAAGCGAAAGCCTCCCGGTACTTCAACGCTTCCCAAGATGATTTGCAAGATGTGGAGGGCGCGACACGTCTGGAAGCCATTGGCATGGGCCGAAATACCCCGCATGGCATGAAACGAGACGGGGCGACCGATCATTTCGCTATGTTTTTCACCTCTAAAATCAGTCCATGCAATGGGGAGGGTGATTGCCTCCTCAAAGGCCACATGGGCCAATTCGGCGGCAATCCTGCGGATAGTTTCCGCAGGTATCCCGCAACGTTCCGTTACATTCTCCGGCGCATATTCGTCGACCATATAGGTTTCGGCCAATTGGTGGAATACAGGGTGATGGGTAATGCCAGACTTACGATAGGTGGCGGAAAGATCGGGTTGAACACCTTGCTTATCGAAGGCGGTCGGTTTTTTTGTGGCACGATCAATAACCAACATTTTTCCGTTTCCGTCGCGCATCAGCAAGCCAAACTCAGCGGATTTCGGATCGCAATTCAACAACACCGGCGCGTTCGTATATTGCGCGAGATAGTGTAGGTCGATCTTTCCAGCCATCAGCAATTCGCGGATAAGGGACATGATGAACAGGCCATCTGTGCCCGGTGTGATGCCAATCCATTCGTCGGCAATCGCGTTGTATCCAGAACGGATGGGATTGACGCCAATGACCTTCGCACCTCGTTTCTTCAGCTTCCCAAGGCCCATTTTGAGCGGGTTGCTGTCATGATCTTCGGCCACACCAAAAAGCATGAACATTTTGGTGTGGTCCCAATCGGGTTGGCCAAATTCCCAAAAAGCACCCCCGATAGTATAGATGCCTGCAGTCGCCATATTAACGGAACAAAAACCACCGTGGGCCGCGTAATTTGGGGTGCCATAAGCCTGTGCCCAAAAGGAGGTAAAGCTCTGGGACTGATCGCGGCCTGTAAAAAACGCCAGTTTCTCCGGAGCGTCTTTGCGAATTTCCCCAAGGCGTTTGGTTGCGATTTCTAGGGCCTCGTCCCAACTGATCTCTTCGAATTCGCCAGATCCGCGCGGCCCAACCCGTTTGAGGGGGGTGCGTAGGCGTGAAGGGGCGTTAATTTGCATGATCCCCGCCGACCCTTTGGCGCAAAGGACCCCTTTGTTGACGGGGTGGTCGCGGTTGCCCTCAATATAGGCGACTTTTCCGTCTTTCATGTGGACGTCAATCCCGCAGCGGCAAGCGCACATGTAGCAGGTTGTATTGCGGACTTCGTCTGAGACTTTTGGAGATGTGTCAATTTGGGGTTGATGGGTCATCGAGAATACCTCCATAGCTGAAAATCAATAGAATTGAATTTCATCAAGAAGGGAAGATTGTTTCCCAATTGTTTGGTTTAAACGGGAAAATAGTTCCGAATTGGCAGATGCAAATAGAATAGATGTGCCGCCAGATCTGGCTAAATTTTTAGTTTTGCCTTCGCCGCCTTCAACGCTTGGCGAAATTTTGGCCCTCGATTTTGTGCGAGAACATATTCACACAGGCGCACAACCAGATCGTGCCGCCCACGAGACTGCACACGGCCCAGCAATTCACGTTTGTACCGCATGCTCTCTCGGCGCGCGCGCATTCTCTCATAGAACTTCGGTTCCGTTAGGGTGCCATCGACACAATCCTGAATGATAGGTTTCAACAAGCCGAGAGAAATCCAAAAGCTTGCGATCCGATGCCCCAAGTATCGGCATTTAAATTTCTGCACATTCGGGCCTTGGAAAAGGCTGGCATGCATCGCGTCTAAGGCTTCAGTGGGATCGTAGAATAAATAGACATTTTCGGCGGCTGAAGTCATTTCCGGCGCATAGCCATAGCGGGTGGTGTAATCGCGCCGCCATGCCTTTTTGTAGCGCGTTTCCCAGCTTGCGATTTGGCGGTCGAGTGTGGCCTGCGGGCTTATGGCGATGACTGTGGATTTTGGCGCGGCGGAACTGAAGGCACAGGCGGCATAGGCCCCCATTGACGCGCCGTAAAACACAACCTTATCAAAGCTTTCAAAGAAACCTTCGTCGCGCAAACGGTCAAAGAAATCATATATGGATTCATCGCGATACCACGACCATGTGTGCGCCATCATCCCAAGGAATGACCAGCCACGATCTTCGACAAAATTGAAACCCCAAGGCATGCGTGACTCGGAGTTTTCATAGACGTGATCTAGGTTTTCGAAGGTTACAATGAGGGTCGCGCCACGTCGTACAAAAAGCGCGGTATGCTCGTCTCCGATGTCTTCGTAAAATCCCTCGGCATCCCCCATGGCTTTCATGTGTGCGCGCCAATCCTTGCGACTCATGTCCGATTTGTCCACCTGTGCCAGGGCTACCGTGTCTGCTTCCTCGGGTATTGTTTTCGCTTTGGGGGCCATTTTTAAACTTTCTGACAGGCGCTAAAGCGTCGAGCTTAAATATTGAATCGATAGGATTCCGTTGAGTTCAGTTTTGTGATTCACTCTGGTTGGGAGGATGGATCATGTCAGCAGCATTACCGATGGCGCTTCGGGCGCGGTTTCAAGAGTACATTGAGGAAGGGTTGAGCGGTCGTGCGGCGGCGGCGCGTTTGAAGGTTTCGGCGGCCACGGGCGTTCGCTGGCTTCGCAGAATCCGTGAGCGAGGCAATGCCACACCGGATGTCCAAGGGCGACCAAAAGGACACGGAAAGCTCGCGCTCCACCGTGAGTTTCTTGTAGAGTTGGTCGCGCAGGATGGTGACATCACACTGCCAGAACTGGCCGGAGCGCTGAAGGCCGCCACGGGTGTTGTTGCCCATTCTGCATCTATCGGACGGTTCCTGCGCAAACTTGGTTACACGTACAAAAAAAGTCACTGGTGGCCACCGAGCGGCTCCGCGCCCATGTGAAGCTGCGTCGTCGGGACTGGTTCCGGTACCGTATTCCGGCAATGCAAGCGCATCCTGAACGGCTCGTCTTCATAGACGAGACGTCAGTAAAAACCAATCTGACCCGACTACGTGGGCGCAGTCTATGCGGAAAGCGTCTGGAAATGGACGCACCGTTTGGGGCGTGGGGCACTCAGACGTTCATTGCAGGCCTGACGCAAGATAACCTGATTGCACCATGGGTCATCAAGGGGGCGATGGATGGTGAGGCGTTTGAAGTCTACGTCCGCAATGTCCTTGCCCCGGAACTGCGACCAGGCACTGTCGTCATTTGCGACAACCTTGCCACCCATTACAACAAGGCGGCTGCAGAAGCCTTGCGGGAAGTCGGGTGCTGGTTCCTCTACCTGCCGCCGTACTCACCCGATCTCAACCCCATTGAAATGGCCTTCTCAAAACTCAAAGCCCACCTTCGAAGGATCGGAGCCAGAACATTTGACCAGATGTTCGATGCCCTCGCCAAAATTTGCAATCTCTTCACGCCAGACGAATGCTGGAACTTCTTTTGTGAGGCGGGATACGGATCAAGTTAAAAGCTCGATGCTTTAGTGCACTGTTTCGCCTTTTTCCACGGTGAAAAAGAAGTCTTCGGGGTGATCTTGCATGACAATGTTATCCGGCACAACTTCTGGCCCCGAAAGGAATACATTTGCCCCGAAATACGCATGCATTTTTGACATTCTCTGCATGCGCTCCCCAGTCAACTCTTGGTAAAACTTTGCGTAGTTGTCGGTCGCGCGCAAAGCATCTATTTTCTCGCGATGCCTTTTGACCGAGAATTCATGCGCGGCGCGGATATCTGGGTCGGCCATAAGCCGATCAAACTCGGCCTTGGCGGCGGGCAAATTTTGATGAATTTGGGTGTTGTGCTCGGCGTTGTTGTTCATACGAAACCAATAGGCAAGCCCTTGGTCGCGGTCCACGTGATTGACCCGTCCGCGATCCCGTTTCACAAGGAAACTCTCGGCGGACCTCACCGCATAATGGTTGAGCGTCACGAGGTCATAGCCATAGGTTTCAGGTGTACTGCGCCAGCCATTTCGGAACATTTTACTGGGGAGGGGCGCGCCTGAGCCATTGACCCACTTGATTTGTTCCCAAAGCTGTGGCCGCAACCCCTTGGGGCGATGTACGCCAAGTTTTTTGAAAATCCCAATGGTGCGGAACAACGTTTTGAAGCCCCATGCTTGATGCGGTTTGCGAATAAATTCTGGCGCACAGGAATTGAACTGTTCTGTGATAAAACCGTCCTTGAATTCATGCACATTGTCGTTGCCAAAAAGCCGCCAAGTCATTGAAATCATGTTCGCATCTTTGACGGCATAAAAAAGATCCGCGAGCTTGCCTTTCCCAACATGGATTGTAATAAATTCATCGACGTCGATACAGGTCACCCAATCGGCATTTTTGATTTGCGGCTCGGATTCTGCGGCCTGAAGGGCGGCGTGTTGGGGCTTTAGTCCGCTTTCCTTAAAAGGATTGTCGCGGTGCTGAAGCTCGCCTTTTTCCTGTAGAACGTCGAGCAAAGTATCGGTGCCATCGTCGCAATCGTTAGTGTAAACAAGCAGTTCATCGACGCCAATGGATTTGTGATATGCGACCCATTCCAATATAAACGGGCCTTCATTTTTCATCGTGGTTACAATGGCCGAAGTGTTGGTGTGCACGGTTTTAGCGGACTTTTGCACGGGGACACGAACTGGCTTGTGGTTGAAATGCTCCTCGGCAGTTTTCAGTAAGTCGGCGTCCTCAACCAGACTGGTTTTTGGAACAATTTCACTGACGGTTTCACAATGATGCCGCAGGGCCATGCAGCGAAAGAACTGTGCAGTATCCTGTGGTGCGGCCTCCGCGCCGACAACCCGCGCGAGGCGCCAAATTCGATCAATCCCAACGCGCGACAAATCAATCGCCCAGCGGCGATTGGCCTTTTGTGCATCAAATTGCCGACAGATATGGTCGCCAAAACTTGGTTTTGTCCCCTTGCGCAATCGCCAAGGATAACAGCGTTGTCCGAGCAACAGGAGCGCCCCTGTTTCACTCTTTTGAACCGCATCAAAAATGGTGCCGTCAGGGATTGGCGTGAGCATGTCATAGCATTCGAGGCTTACCACCGCGCGGGCCTGTGAAAGGAAGCGAGTTTTCAAAAGCTCATAAATCAGCATATCCCCAAGAGGCGCACGCCATGGATCGGCCGGTGGAATTTCCATTCGGTCCTTACCGGGAGCGTCGGGGGCATTAAAAGCATGGCCCTCATCAGGCAGATTTTTTGCGCCAAGGGGCACGGGGCTGTTCACCAAAACAAGGGATTTTAAACCTGCAACAGGATTGTTTTTAAGCTTATTAGCAAAGCTATCATCTGCCTCTGGTTCGGCGCGATCTAGTATAATCACACCTTCTGCGCCATGGACCGTGACGTGATACTCGAGCCAAGCCAAAACCGTTTCAGCGCTCTCCCCATTGCGCTGCGCCATAATGGTATTGAGGCCTGCAAAAAGCTCTGGTTCGGGTTTGTTGGGGGTCACAGGCAAGCGCTGGCCGATAAGGGGAAGCGGCGGGTTCGTGAGGCTTTTGGGGGCGTGGGCAATCGACAATAGGCCGCCACCGATGCTGCGGTTGGATTTAAAGCGATAGTCCTTGAGGGGCGCGATTATTTCAACGGGTGTGCCGGATTGAAAATAGAACCGCAGTTCCTGTCCCTCGTCCATGTCAATTGAGACGGCATCCAGCAGTGTGACACTGCCAGCTTGGCAGCCCAAAAGGCTGCGATGATGAAAAACACTCATGTTTTGCCCGTCTTCGATTGCGCTTGGGGTTTAGGCCCAGCTTGCTAGATAACCTACGGTTTGATGCAGGCAAACTCTATATGCAACAAGTCTAACAAATCGGTAACGGCTTGGTCCACCGCCCATATTCTTCGGGCGGTGGGTGAAGGTTTTCGCGCAACAGGCAGGTAGTTTAGAAGCAAGCCTCAAACAAGGCGCGCGTGTTTTCCGGCGTCATTTCTACCGGATTTCCCCCTGTCGATGGGTCGATCAACGCTCCCTGAACAAGCTTGTCCATATCTGGGTTTGTGATGCCCATTTCGGTCAGGCTCGCAGGGATTTTCAAGCCAGCATTGAGCGTTCCGACATAGTCGTAAAAGCCGTCAAAGCCACCCTCGATGCCAAGATAGCGTGCCGCCGCGTTGATGCGATCTTCAATCTCCACACGGTTCATGCGCAATACAGGTTGCATCACGACGGCGTTGGTTGTGCCGTGGTGCGTGTTGTACATCGCGCCGATTGGGTGGCTTAACGCGTGAATGGCGCCAAGACCTTTTTGGAAAGCTGTTGCCCCCATCATCGCCGCTGACATCATATGCGCACGTGCCTCAAGGTCGTTTGGCTTGGTGAAAGCCGTCATGAGGTTTTCTTTCACCAAACGCATCCCTTCCAGCGCAATGCCTTGGCTCATTGGGTGGTAATGTGGTGAAGAATAGGCTTCGAGACAATGCGCGAACGCATCCATTCCTGTGCCTGCCGTGATGAACGCGGGCATGCCCGTTGTCAGCTCTGGATCGCAAATAACGATGGCTGGCAAGATTTTAGGGTGAAAAATGATCTTCTTTTCATGGGTTACAGAATTGGTGATCACCGAGGCGCGGCCCACTTCAGAGCCTGTTCCTGCAGTTGTGGGAACCGCGATGATCGGTGCGATTCCAGCGGGGTCGGCGCGGGTCCACCAGTCTCCAATGTCCTCAAAATCCCAAAGCGGACGAGTTTGGCCAGACATGAACGCAATCACTTTGCCAAGGTCGAGGCCAGAGCCGCCACCAAAGGCAATAACGCCGTCATGGCTGCCCGCGCGATACACCGCTAGGCCTGCTTCTGCGTTGATTTCATTTGGGTTGGGATCAACATCGGAGAAAAGCCCTCGTCCAAGGCCTGCGGCCTCAAGTTGATCGAGAGCCGCCGTAGTGATCGGTAGGTTCGCGAGGCCTTTGTCGGTGACAAGCAGGGGGTTTTTCATCCCTGTAGCCTTGCAAGCCTCCGCGAGTTCACTGATGCGGCCAGCGCCGAATTTGATTGTGGTTGGGTAGGACCAATTGCCAGTTAAGTTCATGACATTTATGCCTTTTTAAGGTGGTAAGATTTAGGGCGTGTAAGGTTATGATACCCAATGACCGAGAGGCCGCCGCCGCGACCTGTGTCTTTGCAACCTGTCCAGCAAAGACCTGGATCAAGGTAATCCGCACGGTTCATAAACACAGTTCCGGTTTCGATTTGGTCGCCAATTCGGGCCGCGCGATCAATGTCTTTGGTCCAAAGACTTGCGGTTAGGCCAAAGTTGCTGTCGTTCATCAGGGCGATCGCCTCGGCATCGTCTTTGACGGACATAATGCCGACAACGGGTCCAAAACTTTCGTCGCGCATGACGCGCATATCGTGAGTCACATTGGTGAGGATTTGCGGCATGAGATAGGCGCCACCGTCGTCCTGTGGGAAAAGCGCAGGGTCGATCAATGCTGTTGCACCTGCGGCGATGGCTTCTTCAGTTTGCGCGCGGACTTCGGCGGCAAAACGGGTGTGGGCCATGGGGCCGAGGGTCGTGCTTTCTTCAAGGGGATTGCCAAGTTTGTAAGCAGAAACAATCGCCACAGCTTTTTCGACAAAGGCGTCGTACAGGCTCTCGTGGATGTAAATCCTCTCGATCCCACAGCAACATTGACCAGAGTTGAACATTGCTCCATCGATGAGCGTATCAACGGCGGCGTCGAGGTCCGCGTCGTCCATCACATAGCCAGGATCTTTACCGCCCAACTCAAGGCCGACACCAGTAAAGGTGCCTGCTGCTGCGCGCTCCATAGCTTGGCCGCCGCCAACGGATCCCGTGAAATTCACAAAGCCAAAGCACTTGGCGGCGATGAGGTCGCTGGTTGTTGAATGGTCTAGGAATACGTTTTGGAACACGTCCTCAGGAATGCCCACGCTGTGGAAAGCTGCAGCCATGCGTTCGCCCACAAGCAGGGTTTGGCTCGCGTGTTTGAGCATGACGGCGTTGCCTGCGATGAGAGCGGGCGCGACCGTATTGATCGCGGTCATATAGGGGTAGTTCCATGGGGCCACGACCAAAACCACGCCATGCGGCACGCGTTTGATATAGCGTTTGAACTGGGCATCTTCGCCAACTGCGATGTCCGCGAGAGCGTCTTTGGCAATCGTGGCCATGTAGCTTGCGCGTTCGTTGAAGCCGCCGAATTCACCACCATAGCGCACGGGGCGACCCATTTGGTGGGCGATTTCAAGAACGATTTCGTCGTTCATTGCACCAACGGCAGCAACGCCAGCCATGACCAAGGCGCTGCGCTCACTCAAAGGGCGTGCGGCCCATTCGATTTGCGCCGCACGGGCGCGCGCAACGGCGGCCTCTGCTTGGGATTGGGTCAGGACTGGGCGCTCGGCATAAAGCGACCCGTCGATGGGAGAGATACATTTCACTGTGTTTGTCATGTTTAGGCTCTTTCAAATCCGCGAGCGATTTCGTAATCGGTCACGATGCGGTCAAATTCTTCAATTTCCCACGTAGCACAGCGGGTATAGTGATCTACGACGTCGTCGCCAAAGGCTTCTCGCAGCATCACAGAGTTCGTAAGAGTTTTGGCGGCGTCGCGCAGAGTTTGCGGAATCTCGGGGCCGTCGCTGTCTCCATATGTGTCGCCTTTGGCGGGGGCTGCAAGGGGAAGATTTTCCTCCATGCCCTTGATCCCGGCAGCGAGTTGACAGGCGAGCGCAAGGTAGGGATTTAGGTCGCTCCCACCGATGCGGCATTCCACGCGCACAGACTTGGAGCCTGCGCCACAAAGGCGGAAACCAGCGGTGCGATTGTCCACGGACCAGACGGATTTGGTGGGGGCGAACATACCTTTTTGGAAGCGTTTGTAGCTGTTGATATAGGGAGCGAGGAAGTAGGTTACGTCGGGCGCATATTTCAACAGGCCGCCCATGTAGGCACGCATCATATCAGACATGCCAAGCTCGGCATCGGGATCAAAAAACGCGTTCTTGCCATCTTTCCAAAGCGACTGATGCACATGCGAGGAGGAGCCAACGAGGTCGCGCGAAACTTTGGAAAGGAAGCTGACGGCGTGGCCCTTTTGCCAAGCGATTTCTTTGACCGCATGTTTGGCAATGGTGTGAAATTCGGCGCAATTCATAGCTTCGGAATACTTGATGTTGAGCTCTTCTTGGCCCGCCTCGGCCTCGCCTTTGGTGCTCTCAATCGGAATGCCCGCAGCATAGAGATGGTTGCGAATGGGGCGCATCACATGCTCTTCTTTGGTGGTTTGCAGGATGTGGTAATCTTCGTTGTAGGCCGAGATCGGTGTCAAATCGCGGAAACCGGATTTGGAAATCTCTTCAAAGCTTTTCTCAAACAAGAAGAACTCAAGCTCGGTGGCCATGATTGCCGTGAAGCCCATGTCTTGAAGGCGCGCGACCTGCTTTTTCAAAATGGCACGCGGGGAATGGGGAATGGGATTGTTATGGTGATCGAGCACGTCACAAAGTACCATGACGGTGCTGTCGAGCCACGGCATAGGGCGGATGGAGCTCAGATCGGGCTTCATCACATAGTCGCCATAGCCAGACTCCCAGCTGGTGGAGGCAAACCCATCGGGCGTGGCCATTTCGAGGTCAGTGGCGAGCAGGTAATTACAACAATGGGTCTCGTCATAGGCGGAGTCCACAAAGTGTTGTGCGAGAAAACGCTTGCCCATGAGACGGCCCTGCATGTCCACAAGACAAACCAGAACTGTATCAACTGTGCCAGCGGCGACAGCGGTTTTAAGAGCTTCAAAACTTAGCATTTTCGTATCCTTTGGGTGAGCAAGTGCGCCCCAGAACGGGGCGCACCGTATTTATTGACCTAACGGTATGGACGGCCAGCTTTGATCATATCTGCGTTGTATTGCTTGATGATATTGACAACCTTGGCTTTGGTCTCGCTTTCGGCAGCAATCTCATCCCAGAATTTAACGGCGGCATCTTCAACAACAGCCCATTCTTCGTCAGGGATTGTTGTCAGTTCCATTTTCGGACCGTTGACACGGAGCGCAGCTTCGCCACCCCAATACCACCACTGACGGTAATAGTGCGATTGGTCGGTACAAACTTTGAGCAGTTCTTGCAAGTGCTCAGGAAGCTCATTGTAGCGATCCATATTGGCAAAGAACGAACCCGCCCAAGCGCCGGAAATGTTGTTGGTGAGGAAGTAGTTGGTCACGTCGGCCCAACCCACAGTGTAATCCTCGGTGATGCCAGACCATGCTATGCCGTCAAGCTCGCCCGTTTGCATCGCAACTTCGATGTCCTCCCAAGGAAGCGTTACGGGAATGACGCCGAATTGTGTGAGGAAACGACCCGCAGTTGGGAAGGTAAAGATGCGTTTGCCTTCGAGGTCTTTGAGCGAAGTGATAGGCTCTTTTGTTGCGAAGTGGCAGGGATCCCATGCGCCAGCAGAGATGTGTTTTACGCCAACTTTGGAGTATTCTTCGTCCCAGATTTCGTTCAGGCCGTATTGGTTGAACAGAACTGGCACGTCGAGCGAGTAGCGACTTGCCATGGGGAAGTAGCCGCCGAATACAGTGACTTCGGTTGGGGACGCCATGGAATCGTCATCGGATTGAACCGCGTCGATTGTGCCTTTTTGCATCGCACGGAAAAGTTCGCCCGTTGGGACAAGTTGGTCCGCGTAAAACAGTTCGATTTCCATCTCATCGCCAGCGATTTTGTTAAAGCTGTTGATGGCGGGCGTGATGACGTGCTCGGCCAATGCAGGGCCAGCATAAGTTTGCATCCGCCATTTGATTTTGCTTTGGGCGATAGCTGGGGCCGCGAGGGTTGCGCCAACTGCGCCAACCCCTGCGGTGGTGAGAAACTTGCGTCTTGTTGTCATGGTCGTCTCCTTGTTGAGGTTAAAGGTTTCGCCCCATTCGGGGTCGTTGAAATTATTTGCCGTAGATGTAATTCGGCAGCCACAGAGCAATCTGCGGAAAAAGCATAATCAAGGTCAGCGCCAACAGCATCACCAAAACGAACGGCAGGATAGAGCCGTAGATGTCCTTAAGGGTGATTTCCGGTGGGGCCATGGCGCGCATCAGGAATAGATTATAGCCAAAAGGCGGCGTCATATAAGCGATTTGTGTCGTGATTGTGTAAAGGACACCATACCAAATAAGGTCAAACCCAAGGACTTGCACCAAGGGCACATAGAGTGGTGCCACAATCACCAGCATCGCAGTATCGTCGAGAAAGGTCCCCATGATTAGAAACGAAAGCTGCATCAGGATCAGGATCATCCAAGGATTTAGGCCAAGTTGATCGGTGAATAGATTGTCGATGGCCTTCACCGCGCCAAGTCCGTCAAACACTGCGCCAAAGCCGAGTGCGGCGAGGATAATCCACATGAACATACAAGAGATCAGCAACGTGTTGCGCACGGAATTCTCGAAAACTTCAGAGTTCATCCGCCCCTTAAGGACCGCCGCCAAAAAGGCCGTCATTGCGCCAATCGCAGAACTTTCCACAAGGCTTGTCCAGCCATTTACAAAGGGAACCATCATCGCAAAAAAGATGATGAGGGGTAGGAGGCCCGAGAATAGAAGGCGGTTCTTTTCTTTTAGAAATACGTCCTTATAGAAAAGAGGTATGCTGCGGGTCACATAGGCGAGCCCACCAACTGCCAGCGCGAGCACAAGGATTGTTTTGGCCGAAACAGACTCTGCTTGCATCAGGAAGGGGAGCATCAAAAAGGCAGCGATGATGACAAAATTGATCCGCAAAGGATGTTCCGAGACGCGGTCATATTCCGCTAAGTCTTCGGGCTTCATCGCAGGTCCAAGCTCTGGATTCAGTTTGCAGCGGATCACGATATAAAGAATGAACATAGCGGCCATCATCAAGCCCGGAACCACACCGGCAAGCCAAAGCTGCCCGACGGGTTGGCGTGCAATCATCGCATAAAGTACGAGCACGACCGAAGGCGGTACAAGAATTCCCAGCGAACTCCCCGCTTGAATAACTCCCGTCACCATCCTCTTGTCATACCCACGCCGCAGAAGTTCAGGCAGGGCAATCGTCGCCCCAATCGCCATCCCCGCCACCGAAAGGCCGTTCATAGCCGAAACCAAAACCATCAAGCCGATCGTGCCAATGGCAAGCCCGCCGTTTAGTGGCCCCATCCAAACGTGGAACATTTTATAGAGGTCGTCGGCAATTTTACTTTCCGACAGGACATAGCCCATGAAAATAAACATCGGTAACGTGAGCAGGGGATACCATTTCATCAGCTTCATCGCGCTGGAGAATGGAATGTCACTACCACCAGTACCCCAAAGAGTCAGGGCGGCAACCGCAGCGACCCCGCCAATCGCGCCAAACACCCGTTGGCCGGTCATCATCATTAGCATCATGGTGGCAAACATAAAGATTGCGATCATTTCGTAGGACATTAGAGGCGTACTCCCTTGAGGGTCGCAATATCTTTGAGGAGTTCGGAAATCGCCTGCAAAAGCATCAAGAAAATCCCAATGCACATCGTGATTTTGATCGGCCACATGTATGGACGCCAAGCGGTTGGCGAGCGCTCGCCGTATTTGAACGAATAGGCGGTGCTGTCATAGGCGCCATAAAGCAACACGCCGAGATAGAAGATGAGGAACAGCACCGTGAAAACGTCAAACCACGCTTTTTTCCGCGTCGACCACTCGCCATAAAACAAATCCATCCGAACATTCGCGCCCTCTTGGATCGAATACGGCCCGCCAAGCATATAATAAGCAACCATGGCAAATTGAGCGATCTCTAACGTCCAGAGCGATGGATTGAAGGCGATTTTGGAGACAGACGACCACATCAGGATCGCGATCATGACGAAAATCCCATACATTGTGATGCGCCCTAGGCGACGATTGAAGCCGTCAACGATGCGGACGTATACACGGATAAATGGGATCATTCTGTCGCCTCCTGCGGAGTCGAAACACCAATTTCATTGAGAGACTTCCGCAAAATCCGTAAAAGCATTTGCGCAATTTCCTGTCGTTGCTGCGGCGTCGCTAAAAGATCGTTTCTGATTTCAAGCATAACATTTGCAATGCCATTTTCAACGCCGTGAACTTTGAGCGTGTGGGTCACCCCGTGTTCTGGACCGTAGGGTTCGTTGCGCAGGGTCAAAAGGGTCGTTTCTTGAGGGGCGTTCTTGAGCATCGCGTCGGCTAGACGACTGTCTGAATCGTGCAAAATACCCAATTCAACAGCGCGGGGGTTGCCGTGATAAATAGGGGTGAAACTGTGGACGGTAACGATGGCCTCAATGCCTGTCGTCATTAGGTCGGTGACAGAGGCGCAGAATGGGGCGTAATAGGTTTGTGTGCGGGCGGCGCGCTGGGCTTTGGTTAGGGCAAGATTCCCCGGAACATCAAACTGTTCGCTTTTGGCTGGCATTGCATCGAGCGCTTCGGGCGGGCGGTTGCAATCGTAAACAAGCCGCGAGACACCTGAAGCAACGAGTGGGGCGTTGAGACCGTGAGCCAACATCTGCGCAACGTCAAAAGCGCCCGGATCCCACGCTGCGTGACTTTCGCGCGCGACTTCCGTCAGCCCCAAGCCGTCAAATTCCGTTGGAATAAACCGCGACGCGTGTTCGCAAACAATTGCCACGGGCGTCGCGCCTTCGCGGTTTACGAATAAGGCCGGTTTCCCCTCGATGTCTTCTGGTCTCAACATTCATCCACCCAAATCAACGCTTCCAAAGATGGCGCTTTGAAAGTATTGTTTCAGAACGCATCGCTCTGTCAACTCTTTTACGAAAGCATTTCCTTCACGAAAACGCATTCCTTTGGTATACGCATAAAAAAGGGGCCTATTTTGACCAGTACACCAGAGACTATATCCGATATTCTGCGTGCCAGCTTCGCAAACTTGACCCGCGCGGAACGCCAACTCGCGGATTCGCTCCTGCAAAACTATCCCATGTCAGGGCTTGGTTCGATCACAATGGTCGCCCACGATGCGGAGGTTTCGACGCCAACGGTCGTTCGGATGGTACAGAAGCTTGGCTTCTCGGGGTTCCCCGAATTTCAACGTGCACTACGCGGCGAGTTGCAAGCTCAAATATCCGACCCAATAGAAAAGCACGACACATGGGCGGGGCGTGCGCCCACGGAGCATATTCTCAATCGTTTCACCGATGCGGTTATGGGGAATATCCGCCAGACCTTGGGGCAAATTGAAACGACGGAATTTGACGAAGCGTGCGACCTTTTGGCGGATATGGATCGCGGAATTTACGTTGTGGGCGGTCGTATTACGCGCGCTTTGGCGGATTACTTTTTCCTCCACATGCAGGTTTTGCGCCCAAATGTGACCCATATTCAGTCAATATCCAACGCATGGCCGCACTACCTTCTTGAGGTTAAAGAAGGTGATGTCGTGGTGATTTTCGACGTGCGGCGCTATGAAAACTCGACGCTTAAACTCGCGGAACTTGCCGCCGAGAAGGGCGCGAAAATCATTTTGTTCACCGATCAATGGCAGTCGCCAATTGAGAAAATCGCGACCCATACCTTTAGCTGTCGGATTATCGTGCCCTCTGCTTGGGACAGTGCAATTGTGCCCATGCTCTTGTTGGAAACGGTGGTGGCGTCAGTGCAAGAGCGCACGTGGGATACCACGCGGCCACGGATGGAGGCGCTCGAAGATATGTTCGACCGCACCCGATTTTTTCGGAAGTTTACCTAGGATCTAGAAGTCTACTTCGACGCCGGGAAGTTTAAGGACTTTGACCAACTCGCGCAGCTCTTGACGGGCCGCGACGTTCGAGATGTTCATCTGGCCTTTGACACCGATATCGCGCAGGTCGAGCAGAGTAAGGCCCTTGGGGAACAACTCGCGGAAAATGACCCGCTCGCCGAAACCGTTCGCGGTACGAAAGCCAATGCGCTTGGAAAGATCTTCCATCGCTTGGCCCATTTTTATCTTGTTGTGCATGTTTTGCGCGGCAAGACGGTTGCGCACAACGATCCAGTCAATCGGAGGCAGGCCTGCTTGGGCACGCAACTGACGCGCATTCCAGACCATTTCCGAATAGACGGACGGGCCGAGGATTTTGTTTGTTTCGGGGTCCACACGGGCCAAAAGATCGAAATCCACAAAGCTATCGTTGAGCGGGCTAACCAATGTGTCGGCAAGCGAGTGCGCAACTTGGGACAGGCGCGTATGGCTTCCCGGACAGTCAATAAGAATGAAATCGCAGGTTGGCTCCAAGGTCGCGACGGCTGCTGACAGGCGGTGGTCATAGATATTTTCACCGGGTTCGAGAGCGGTGGAGTCGATTTCGGGAAGGTCTTGGTAATCAGGGCAGGCGAGCGTGAGATCATGCTTTTCTGCATAGGCTTTGCGGTTTTCGATATACCGACCAAAACTTTTTTGACGCAAATCCAGATCAAGCGCCCCAACCGAATGCCCCATGCGAACCAGCGCCGTTGCCAGATGCATCGAAGTTGTCGATTTGCCTGAACCGCCTTTTTCATTCCCCACAACGATAATATGCGCCAAATCTTTTCCCCTTCAAAGTCCTGCCAGTAGCCCCAGTTTATGGGGACACTATATGTTGTGATTTTCCTTATGGGAAGCCATCGCAGGCGGCAAGAGAATATGAAAGATTGTCGGCATTGGATTGGAATTATGCTCGCCAGAATTCGCTGTAGGCGTATAGTTCCTTCACGAGTATTTTACGGGAGAGAATTATGCCGGAAAGTAATGATATGACAGGTTTGGCGCGCACCGCATTGGATCATTTGAAACAAGGGGAACTTGCTTTGGGTTCGCATTGGGAAGCTGCGCATGAAATCTGTCAAGCCTATGAGGACGTCCAGATTATGAACCGCATTCATGCTTTGTGTCACCGCATAGAGGGCGACATCCCAAATGCGGGATATTGGGATCGTATGGGCGGGCAGGAAACGCCGACAGGGACTTTAACCGACGAGTGGAACGGTCTTAACCAATCTCTTGCAGAAGCTTAGGCCGTCAGAAATGCGCACAAAAAAACCCGACTGCAAAACAGCCGGGTTTTTTGATAAATATCGTGGACAGCTTAGAAGCCAAGACCAGCGTATTTGTTTTTGAACTTGGAAACACGTCCGCCAGCATCCAAAAGACGCGAGCTGCCGCCGTTCCATGCAGGGTGCACGGAGGGATCGATTTCCAAGGAAAGCTGGTCGCCCTCTTTGCCGTATGTCGAACGCATAGGAACGATTGTACCGTCTGTCATCTTGACGTTGATGAAGTGGTAGTCGGGGTGAATATCTTTTTTCATGGCCCTTTTCCTTACGCTTCTTTTTTGGGTTTATAGTTTGTAACTTCGGCGATACGTGCGGATTTACCACGACGTTCACGCAGATAGTACAATTTGGCGCGACGGACTTTACCGCGGCGAACCACGGTGATGCTGTCGATGTTTGTGGAGTGCAGTGGGAATACGCGCTCTACACCTTCACCAAAAGAAATTTTGCGAACTGTGAACGAACCAGCAATGCCGGAACCGTTTTTACGGGCGATACAAACGCCTTCGTAGTTCTGTACACGAGAGCGCGTGCCCTCGGTTACCTTGTAACCAACGCGGATAGTGTCACCCGCTTTGAAATCTGGAATGTCTTTTGCAAGGTTTGCGACTTGCTCAGCTTCCAATTGTGCAATCAGGTTCATCTGATTTACTCCATAAATGCTCGCGGTTTTTTCCACGAAGTTTGTGCGGTCTAAGTGCTCTTGGTCGTTCACCGGGTCCCGAAAAATCAGCCCGCCAGAGATAAGATCGTCATTCCTTTGAGAGGTGGCCCACAAGCGGTTGATGCACATAACACCCAAACAGAAGAATGTTTGGTTTGACGCGCCCCGCGTTAGGGATAGCCCCTAGTACCTGAAACAAGAACCCAAACAGAATCATCCACCCAGTTTTCTCATCTCAAGTCTGCGCGGTATAGGCGCAAAAAGGCCTAGGGGCAAGCCCCAAGCGACCACAAAGTTGCCTGCGGAGACCTAAGGAAAGCCCCGTTAAATAAGGGACAAAATTGCCATGCAGCATAGGATGACGATCATTGCCCAGCTAAAGACATAAACCCCTGTTCGGATGCCTTGCGTCTGCTTTCCCACGTTTCTCAAGTAGATCAGCGCGTAAACGATGCGGCCCAAAAGGAAGAGGACCATCAATAGATTTACCCACCAACTTGGGGCGCCAACGAGTATGCATGAAAACAACGCAATCGCCGCGGCGGCCAAGTTCTCCACGCCGTTTTGGTGCGAACGATCGAGGCGATACAACGCGGTCTCGTAGTCGGCCTTGGGTGAACTTCCGGGTGTGAGCGCGGCCGATGCCTTGGCGGCCCCCACCATTGCGCCTTGAACCAAAACAATTAGAACAAACACGAGGAGCGAAAGTATCGCGGTCGAATAGGCGGCTACAAATTCCATTTGAGTTCTCCCTAAATGAGTTTCTGTGTTTCAATAGGGGAAGGAAAGCCTAGGCATGTCAAGGTCTTCCACGCTTAGGGCACCCGTCATTTAGGCCGTTTCTGGTAGGCTTCCCATAGGTCTGGACGCCGTTCTTGTGTAATTTTTTCCGACTGCTCGTGGCGCCATTTTTCAACTTTCGCGTGGTTGCCAGAGGTGAGGACCGCTGGGATTTCATGGCCTTCCCAAATCGCAGGACGCGTGTATTGCGCGTGTTCTAGCAGGCCGTTTGAAAAGCTCTCTTCTTCGGTCGACACGTGATTTCCAAGGACATCCGGCAGCAACCGCACCGTAGCGTCAATCATGGCTTGGGCGGCAATTTCACCACCGGTTAAAACGAAATCCCCAAGGCTCACCTCTTCGATTTCATAATGCTCCAAAACACGT
Organism: Falsihalocynthiibacter arcticus; assembly: GCF_000812665.2. Classification (GTDB taxonomy): domain Bacteria; phylum Pseudomonadota; class Alphaproteobacteria; order Rhodobacterales; family Rhodobacteraceae; genus Falsihalocynthiibacter; species Falsihalocynthiibacter arcticus. The sequence goes on along the minus strand of NZ_CP014327.1, from coordinate 782,067 downwards.
TCATCCACGCCCTCAAACCGTCCACACAGGATGGTCATTCCCTCGGCTTGTGCGAATTTCTGGGCCATCGCTTGCGTAAGCGGCTTGCCCCGTGGTGACATATAAATAACAGGCCAGCGCGCGCGATCTTTTGGAACGCCGTGTGTCGCATGCTCAAGCGCTTTGCCAACCACATCGGCCCGCAATACCATCCCTGCACCCCCTCCTGACGGCGTGTCATCGACGTTTTTGTGCCGTCCGTCGCCATAACTGCGCAAGTCGATGGTCTCCAGCGCCCAAAGCCCCTCCTTTAAGGCCTTCCCCGTCAAAGATGCACCCAATATCCCCGGAAAAACTTCTGGAAAAAGCGTGACGATCTTGGCGGTCCACGCACCCTTCAGGCGGGGGGTGTCCGTCATCAATTCGCGTGGTTTCAGGGACGTGCTGATTGACAAACGGCCGTGGGACTTTGTGGCGAGGGCTCTTTTCATTGGTGGGATTGTCATGAAATATCTCTTGTTTTTAGCGTGTTGCCCGTGTTTTCGCTGCTGTGCAGATGGAAGTTTTGCACGGAGACTGTCCTCCTGCATCCAGAGTAATTCAAGGAGTGCTTTTGCGGGGCCGCGATGGCAGCGTCGGATAATTGGTCGCGACTGCAATAGAAAATTTGGTCCCCAAACAGGGCCGAGATTCGCTCAGAATAGGCCTGAAGCGAAGTAGCTCCAGTTTTGTAAAACCCTGCGTGAATGATGATCCTAGTCGTCATCAGGAAACACGCCCTCGGGCGGGTCAACAATCAAGCGGCCAGACGCCAGATCGACGGTCGGAACCACCGCATGTGTAAAGGGCATAAGGACGGTGGCCTTCAGATTTGGGCCCGCAATTTCAAGAATGTCGCTGGCGCCGTGGTTGACAACCTTCTGGACTTTACCAAGGAGGGTTCCGCCGGTATCCAATACATCTAACCCAATGAGATCACTGTGATAAAACTCATCATCCGGCAAGCTTGGAAGAACGTCACGATCTACATAAAGCAGTGTGTTTGTGAGCGCATCAGCCTGTTCTTTGGTGAAGACACCCTCGACGCGGGCGGAAAATCCGTTCTTTACAGCGCGGGTTATGCCAACAATATATTCGATCTCGCCATCTTCAGACGAGAGCAAGCCATAAGTCTCGATGGCGGCGGGATCCGCGCAATAACTCTTGAGGCGCACTTCGCCCTGAACGCCATAGGAACCCGCAAAGGCACCCACACAAATTTTGTCTTTGGACACTGCGGTCTCCTATCGGGTTTCGACGGTCAAATGGGGAGCTCTTTGTTCCCATCCAGCGCGTTCAAGTTCGGGGCTATCCATATCATCTTCGGGCCAACCCATGCACAGAAAAGCGACGAGTCGCCAGTCTTTTGGCACGTCTAGTTCGGCGCAAAGTTTTGGGGCGTCAAGGATGGATACCCAACCTACGCCAAGACCATGCGCACGGGCAAGAAGCCACATTTGCGTAACGGCCGAAACAACCGAATATCGGCGCATTTCCGGCATGGTTTGTGCGCCCAGACCTGCGCCTTTTTCGGTGCTCTCGTCGCAGAAAATCGCCAGTTGAACGGGGGCGTCTTTCATGCCGGAAAGTTTGAGGCTTGCGTAAAGTTTCGCACGGTCATCGACCTGACCCTCAAGGGCTTTTTTGTTTTCAATTTCAAAGTTTTGCAAAGCGGCAGCGCGGGCTTGGGCGCTGTGTACTTTTATGATCCGCCAAGGTTCGGACAATCCCACCGAGGGGGCGAGCGAAAAGCTGGCGAGGCAGAGGTCGACTAACGCGGGATCGACGGGGTCTGTGCGGAAGCGGCGCACATCGCGCCGCCACCGAAAAAGTTGGCCCAAGTCTTGCCGAAACTCGTCTGAAAATTCGGGCATGATTTGGACCTAACTATTTGATTACTCGGCAGATACTTCTTCTGCTGGTGTAGCGGCAGCTTCGGCTGCTGTTACTGCTTTAGCGGCTTTTTCTTCGGCGCGTTCTGTGGCTTTTTTGCCTGGGATTGCGCGCTTAGGGTTGCTGCGTGTTTTTGCTTCAAGAACGCCAGCGGCTTCGAGGAAACGTGCTACGCGGTCAGAAGGTTGCGCGCCTTGGTCAAGCCAATGTTTTACGCGGTCAAGGTCGAGCTGTACGCGCTCTTCGCTGTCTTTTGCGAGAAGGGGGTTATATGTGCCCAATTTCTCAATGAAGCGGCCATCGCGTGGCATACGGCTGTCGGCTGCGACAACACGGTAGAAGGGGCGTTTTTTGCTGCCGCCACGGGCAAGGCGAATTTTCATAGCCATAGTAGTAGTCTCCTAAGTTTTATTTGTTTCCAGCATCTTATGGCTGGGGTTGTTTGATTATTCAGTATGTTTTTTGTGATGTTGAATCACTTCTTGAATGATGAAATTCAAGAAATTCTTAGCGAATTCGGGGTCCAGATCTGCTTCTGTTGCGAGATCTTCGAGGCGGGCGATTTGCGCCGCTTCACGGGTAGGATCGGAGGGCGGGAGCGCGTGTTCGGCCTTGAGGGCGCCCACGGCTTGGGTGTGTTTAAACCGCTCGCCCAGAGTATAAACAAGGATGGCATCGAGGCGGTCGATGCTCTCGCGATGCGACTTTAGAACCTCGGCGGCGCGGGTGATATTATCGGTCATTTGACCCCCCAAAACAGCGATGAGTTTGCCATATGAATTGCATATGTTTTGCATATGATTTTCTTCACGCGTAGGCCTCCACAGAACCGTCGGTATCGTCGACTGCAGCCAACTTATAACGAAAGACCAAACAGGTTTCGTTTTGGGGCTTTGTTGCTTTGTTGTCGATACGCGCGCCGAGCTTGGCGGCGAGTAGAATGGAACGTCCGTTTTCGGGGTCGATGTAGCTGACCAGCGACGTCAGGGGAAGGTTGGCAACGGCCCAGTCGCGCACGGCGATCGCGGCTTCGGCGGCATAGCCTTTGCGGCTGTGGCCCTCAAACAACATCCAGCCCAATTCGACTTCGGGGAAATGCTTGGGTTGGTTCACGGAGATTTGGCCGATCATCGTGCCATCGGGCAGGGTGATGGCCCAGCCGCCCATGCCCAAAAGCTCCCACGCGCCGACGTCGGCGGCAAAGCCCTGCCACAGACGGGCATCGGAAATCGGCGCCCCAACGAACTTTGCGCGGTCCGTGTCAAAAAACGCGCGCAACGGTTCGAAGTCTGCGAGGATATGTCCCCGCAAAACGAGCCGTTTGGTTTTTATGACGGGCGCCTTGTTCATTTACTTCTTTTTCCCAAAACCAGAGAGGCCCATGGGCAAGCCGCCCGGCGCACCAAGACCCGGAAGTTTGCCGCCCATTTGCTTGGCCGCCGCTTCCAGCGCTTTTGGATCCATTTGACCCATGGCTTGCGAGGGGTCCATGCCCTCGGGCATACCGCCTTTGCCAAACATGCCTTTCATCGCCTGTTTGAGCATGCCGCCCTTGCCCATCTTCTTCATCATGTCGCCCATTTGGCGCTGCATTTTGAGAAGTTTGTTCAAGTCGGAGACTTCAAGACCCGCACCCTTGGCGATGCGCTTTTTGCGCGACGCTTGCAGGAGGGCGGGGTTGGCGCGCTCTTTTTTGGTCATCGATTGGATCAGTGCGATTTGACGCGTAAGGACTTTGTCGTCCATACCAGCGCCTTGTGCCTGTTTGGCCATTTTGCCCATGCCCGGCATCATCCCCATGATACCTTCCATGCCACCCATCTTAATCATTTGCTCAAGTTGGGATTTGAGATCGTTCATGTTGAATTGGCCCTTTTGGAACCGTTTCATCATGCGTTCGGCCTGTGCGGCCTCGATGGTTTCTTGGGCCTTTTCAACGAGGGCGACGATATCGCCCATCCCCAAAATGCGGCCCGCGATACGGTCAGGCTCAAAGGTATCAAGCGCGTCCATTTTCTCGCCGAGGCCGACAAAGCGGATCGGTTTGCCCGTGACGGCCCGCATAGAGAGAGCAGCACCACCGCGACCGTCGCCGTCCATACGGGTGAGGACAACGCCGGTAATGCCGACTTTGGCGTCGAATTCTTCGGCCACTTCGACCGCAACTTGGCCTGTGAGGCCGTCAACGACGAGGAGCGTTTCGCGCGGGTTGACCGCGTTGCGCACGTCTTCGACTTCTTGCATCAAAGTTTCGTCGATGTGCAAGCGGCCCGCGGTATCGAGCATATAGACGTCGTAGCCGCCAAGGGTGGCTTGTTGTTTTGCGCGTTTGGCGATTTGAACAGCGGATTCGCCAGCCACGATGGGCAGGGTATCAACGCCAATTTGGGTGCCGAGGATCGCGAGTTGTTGTTGCGCGGCAGGACGGTAAATATCGAGCGAGGCCATGAGAACGCGTTTGCCGTTTTTCTCGGTCAGGCGTTTGGCGAGTTTACCAGTGGTGGTGGTTTTACCGGAGCCTTGCAGACCGACCATCAGGATTGGGGCAGGGGCGTTATCGATTTTGAGCGCACCCGGATCGCCTTCGCCCGTGAGGACATGAACGAGTTCGTCGTGGACGATTTTGACGACTTGCTGGCCGGGGGTGATGGATTTTGTAACGGCTTGGCCAGTGGCTTTGTCTTGGATGGCCTTAACGAAATCGCGGGCAACGGGCAGGGAAACGTCGGCCTCAAGCAGGGCGACGCGCACTTCGCGCAAAGCTGTTTTGACGTCATCCTCAGAGAGGGCGCCTTGTTTTGTGAGCCGATCAAAGACGCCACCAAGACGTTCAGATAGGTTTTCAAACATTATCGCGGCTCCTTCGCCATTACCATTTGCCCATAAGATATGCTGGGCGCGACCAATTGTAAGGTAGCGAACTACCAAACCACAACGACACCCGTGGGCGCAACGCGCTGACGGATGGCGATCCCTACTAAAGCGGGGACCGAAGGTGTGGAACCCTCGGGATATGGTGCGCGTTTATGGGGTCAGGGGAAGAGAGTCAAGAGAGGGAAGGCCCCCGTGGTTGGGGCCCTCCGGATTTTTGCTTAAGCGGCGATTTTGGTCAGTTCGGTTTTTGCGGTGGTGATGGCGGCCTCGGTGCCACCAGACGCGCCAACCAAGGTCACGTTGGTAATGCCGATGAAGTTAAAGACTTGACGCGCGTGGGCCGAGAAAAAATCAACGGGGGAGCCAAGAGCCACGCCACCCGAAGAGACAATGATCGTGACGGGTTTGTCGTCGAGCAGGCCAACGGGGCCAGTTTCGGTATATTTGAACGTGACGCCAGCGCGGGCGATTTGGTCGACCCATGCTTTGAACGCCGCGGGGGCGGAGAAGTTATAGAGTGGGGTGGTCAGGACGATTTCATCGGCGGCAATCAGTTCCGCGACCAGTTCGTCGGACAATGCGAGCGTTGCTTTTTGCGCGGTGGTGCGGGCTTCTGGCGGGGTGAAGGTGGCACCGACCCATGTTTCGTTGATCTGTGGGATGCCTTGGGCAAGGTCACGGGTTGTGACGGTTGCGTTCGGTTTTTGGTCGATAAAGTCGTCGCCAAGGTCGCGAGAGATGGAGCCTTGGTAACGGGCGGAGGCGTCGATGCGCAGGATGTTGTGGGTCATTCCGAGAGCCTTTCGGGCGGAAGTGTTTCTGTTGACCGAACATTTATGCATTGCGTGAATGAACACAACTCGCATATATCAACACTATATGTGTGAATGCGCACGGATTGATGAAGAGGGTATAATGTCCAGCTGGGATGAGATTAGAACGGCCTATCATGTCGCACGTGTTGGGACGGTGAGCGGGGCCGCCGAGGTCTTGGGAGTGCACCATGCAACGGTCATTCGCCATATTGATGCGTTGGAAGAGAGCCTGCAAACCAAGTTGTTCCAGCGCCATGCGCGTGGCTATACGCCGACCGAAGCGGGGCAGGAACTGCTGCGGGTAGCGCGGATTACCGACGATCAGTTCACCCAGATGACAGGGCGCATTCGGGGGCAAGGCGAAGAGGTGAGCGGCGAGTTGGTCATCACCAGTTTGCCAACAATGGCGCGGTACTTGGCGCCGGTATTGGCAGAGTTTCAACGTTTGCATCCCAGCGTTATTGTGCGGTTTCTGACGGGCGAGCGGCTGTTTCGGCTTGAATACGGCGAAGCACATGTGGCGATCCGCACGGGAAGTCCACCCCAAGAGGCGGACAATGTGGTGCAGAAATTCCGTCCGACACGGATCGGGCTGTATGCGCATAAGAGTTATGTTGCACGCAATGGTCAGTTGCAGGGCGAGGGAGATCTGCCCAACCATATTTTCGTTGGCGTCGATACCGCACACGCCCGCGCACCCTTTTTCAGCTGGCTAGATCAGCGTGTCTCGCGCGATCGGATCCGGTTTCGCTTTAATAACGCGGATGATGGGATGGCGGCGATCGAGGCGGGGGCTGGTTTGGGGTTTATGACCGAGACTGTGGCCAAAAAGAATCCGGAATTGATCGAGCAATTGCCGCCGCGCGACGAATGGGCCTCGCCCAATTGGATCGTGACCCATGTGGACCTACATCGTACGCCCAAGGTGCAAGCTTTTCTGACGTTCCTTAAGCAAGCGATGAAAGATTTGCCGGATGAGTGAGGCGGCTCTCGGGGGGAAGGCCTTCACATACGGCGACGCGAAATGGCGGGTCACGCGGCGATGCTGTTGTTTTCTGTTATCGTTGCGGGGTCGTTTAGCTTGGGGGGGATGGTGGCGAATGATATCGCGCCTGCTGCCCTGAACTTGCTGAGGTTTTGGATCGCGGCGCTGGTGTTGCTGGTGGTAATTCTGTGGTTTGAACCTGCGCCATTGCGGGCGCTAAAGGCGGCGGCCAAGGCTCCGTGGCGCTATGCGGTCACGGGCGGGTTAATCGGCTCTTATATGATACTGATGTTTGAGGGGCTGAAAACGGCCCCTCCAATTTCAACGGCGGCGGTTTTTACGCTGACACCGCTTATTACGGCGGGGTGCGCGTATTTAGTACTGCGGCAAGTACTGCCTTTGCGGGTGTTTTGGGTGCTGATCCTTGGCGGGATTGGCGCGCTTTGGGTGGTGTTTCGGGCAGATGTCGGCGCGTTGATGCGGTTTGAGGTGGCGCGCGGCGAGCTGATCTTCTTCATCGGAGCTTGCGCCCATGCTCTCTATATACCTCTGCTGCGCAAATTTAACCGTGGCGAGAGCGGCGTTGTTTTTGTGATGTATGCCCTTGTTGCGGGGAGCCTGCTGATGCTGGTTGTCGGCGGGTGGGAGATTTTGGCAACGGATTGGGCACAGCTGCCGCCACTTGTTTGGTTTACGATTTTTTACACGGCGGTTTTTGCGACAGCGGGAAGTCTGAGTCTGATCCATTTTGGCTCGATGCGCCTGTCGGGGGCCAAGGTGATGGCCTATACTTATCTTGTGCCAAGCTGGGTGATCTTGCTGGAAATCTTGCTCGGACATGGCGCGCCGAGTGGGGCGAGTTTGGTCGGGGTTGCTCTGACGGTCGGGGCGCTGTTGCTCTTGCTCCGGCAGGATTAGGCCAGTTCGCTTTTTGCGAGGAAGGCCTCGAACGCGTCCAGATTGATCGCCTCAAATTGGCCAAAGCTTTGCATCCAGACCGAGGCCTCCTTGAGGGCGTCAGGCTCGAGTTTGCACCATTTCACCCGTCCGCGCTTTTCCTGAGAGATCAGCCCCGCGCGGGACAGGATGGCGAGATGTTTGGAAATCGCCGCCAGCGACATCTCGAAGGGTTCGGCCACATCGGTCACGGCCATATCGTCCTCAAGCAACATCGCAAGGATGACGCGGCGGGTTGGGTCGGAGAGGGCGGAAAACGCGAGGTCGAGAGCTGCTGTCATAGGGTAGAGATAGCGTGGGTTGTATGAAACCTCAACCTTTTGGTTAAGCGTTTGACGCCTAATAGGAAGGCCGATCGCGCAAAATACGGGGCGCGGAATGTTCGTCAACCGAATGGTTGAATATCGAATTCCTGTGGAAATGGTCCCGATTTCAAGGGGCGCGCGGCGAGGTGAATTTTAGGAGATGTAAATTATTGTTATATTTCAGATAGTTGCGCGGTAAATTTTCTTGAAAATGCTGCATTGACTCGGAGGGGGAGTGTTTCTAGGTTGCCGCGAAGACTTAGGGGCCAGTTTGATGACTGATATGCAGGATCCAAACAAGCTGAAGGCGTTGGACGACAAAATCGCCCGGCTCAAAAAGAGCCACGCGCCGGAACCTAAGAAAGACGAGCACTATTCCTTAGCCAATCATGCATGGCGGATGGTGATCGAGCTGGTGGCCGGTCTTGGGATCGGCTTTGGCATCGGATACGGGTTGGATGTTCTGTTTGGGACGCTGCCGATATTCTTGGTGCTGTTTACATTTCTGGGGTTTGCCGCGGGGGTCAAGACGATGATCAAAACGGCGAGCGAACTTCAGTCCGAACAAATTGCCGCACAAGCGGCGAAGGAAAACGAGGCGGCCAAGGCTGCTGAAACGACGAAGGACTAAACATGGCGGAACAAGCCCCAAAAACAGGCTCCTCTAACGGGAAATTTGCTTTGTACGGCGCATTTGCGTTGATGGTTCTGGCGATTATCTTCTTGCAACCAGAAGTAAGAGAATTGGCAATCCACCCGATGGACCAGTTTAACATCCTACCGTTGTTTGGCGGTCATGGGGGCGAACTTCATTGGTACACGCCGACAAACGCGACGCTTTGGATGATGATTACCGTTGCGGTGATCGTTCTTTTGCTGGTGTTTGGCTCAAGTGGTCGTGCCGTCGTGCCATCGCGCACCCAAAGCATCGGCGAGATGATTTACGGTTTCGTTTATAAAATGGTCGAAGACGTTGCGGGCAAGGATGCACTGAAATTCTTCCCCTATATCATGACGTTGTTCCTGTTTATCATGGTGTCCAATGTCATGGGTTTGATCCCGTTGTCCTTTACCTCCACATCGCACATCGCTGTCACAGCGATCCTCGCGCTGCTGGTGTTCTTTACGGTGACCATCGTTGGTTTCGTGAAGCACGGGTTTGGCTTTTTGGGTCTGTTCTGGGTCGCTTCTGCGCCACTGGCATTACGTCCAGTCCTCGCCATCATCGAGATTATCTCTTACTTCGTGCGCCCCGTTTCCCACTCCATTCGTTTGGCGGGTAACGTTATGGCGGGTCACGCCGTTATCAAAGTTTTCGCAGGGTTTGCCGGCGCGCTGGGCGTATTTGCCTTCATGCCGATCCTTGCCATCACGGCAGTTTATGCCCTCGAAGTTCTCGTGGCCTTCATTCAGGCCTACGTTTTCACCATTCTGACTTGCGTGTACTTGAAAGACGCGCTGCATCCGTCGCACTAAGCGGATCAAGTCTGAACTCTCTCGCCTCAATTTAATAGATACCCACCGTAAGGAGAAATATCATGGAAGTACTCGCAGCAGCAGCACTTGGCAAATTCATCGGCGCAGGCCTCGCAGCAATCGGTTCCGGCGCAGCCGCTATCGGTGTTGGCCACGTCGCAGGCAACTTCCTTGCCGGCGCGCTTCGCAACCCATCCGCAGCCGCAGGTCAAACTGCGACTCTCTTCATCGGCATCGCGTTTGCTGAGGCTCTTGGGATCTTCTCGTTCCTCGTAGCTCTCTTGCTTATGTTTGCTGTTTAAGTCTCACGGACCATCCTTACGTGCGGGGGGCGCTTTGGCGCTCTCTCGTTGTAAACAAGGTTCCTGGAGGACGACATGGCAAATGACGCACAAAGCGGCACAACCGAAGCCGCACACGAAATAGCGAAACTCGCGAAAGAGCACGCCATTGGTGAGGCCGCACACGTGCCTGAATCCGCTGGTATGCCGCAACTCGATTTTTCGACGTTCCCAAACCAGATTTTCTGGCTGGCCGTCACACTGGTTGTGATCTACCTCGTTTTGACAAAGGTTGCCTTGCCTCGCATCGCAACAGTTTTGGCCGAACGTCAGGGCACAATCACCGGTGACATCGCCGCAGCAGAAGAGCTCAAAGCCAAAGCACATGAAGCGGAAGAAGCCTATCTTAAGGCCCTTGCCAACGCCCGTGCCGAAGCAGCGCGCATCGCCGCCGAGACAAAAGCCGAAGTTCAGGTTGATCTGGATCTCGCGATTGCCAAAGCGGATGCTGAGATCGCGGTCCAAACCGCCGAAAGCGCAAAGGCCATTGCGGCCATTCGTGACGGCGCAAAAGACAGCGTGATTACGGTTGCTAAAGATACGGCAAAAGAGATCGTTTCGGCCTTTGGCACCAAAGCCGATGCTGCAACACTCAAAGCTGCGGTTACCGCACGGATGAAAGGGTAATACGATGAAACATCTCGCTTTCCTCCTTGCTTTCACAGCAACGCCTGCTCTGGCTGCATCTGGTCCGTTTTTCTCTCTGGCCAACACAAACTTCGTTGTCCTGCTGGCCTTTATCCTTTTCATCGCGGTTTTGTTGAAGTTCAACGTTCCCGCCATGTTGACGGGCCAGTTGGATGCACGCGCCGAAGGGATCAAAAAGGATCTCGACGAAGCTCGTGCCCTACGCGACGAAGCCCGCGGCCTTTTGGCGGATTACGAACGCAAGCAAAAAGAAGTCCAAACGCAAGCTGACGGTATTGTTGCTGCGGCCAAAGAAGAGGCACGTGTTGTCGCTGAAGTGGCTAAAGCGGACCTGCAGACTTCGATTGAACGTCGTATTGCTGGTGCAAAAGATCAAATCGCTTCGGCCCAAGCCGCAGCCATCAGAGAAGTACGCGACACAGCCATTACGGTTGCGATTGGCGCGGCCCGTGATGTTATCGCGGCAAACACCTCTGCGGCGGACGGTAACAAGCTGATTGAAGATGCGATCAAAGAAGTTGGCGCAAAACTGCACTAATTTCGAACGCTGAAGACTTTATAAAAACCCGGTCCCTGTGGCCGGGTTTTTTGTTTTAAAGCCGCTATTCTTTGCCGTAATAGCCATCGTAACGATAGCCGGTGTGTTTGCTTTCATCGTGGTTCAAAAGCGTGACGACGGGGGTGTCGGGGCGCAAGCTCGCGGTGAGTTGGCCAAAGGCCGCACGCAGGTCGCGCTGTTCGGTCACGCCAAACCGCACACAATCTACCACCACATCCGCATGGGGCGCGATATAGCGCGCGTCCACCACAGGCAGCAGCGGGGATGTGTCTAGAATGATGATATCCATCGCCATTTTGGCGGTTTCCAGCAGGTTTTTAAACGTGTCGGACTGAAGAAGCTGGTCGGTTGGCACATCCGCGCGGTCCCGACCCAAAATCACACCAAGGTTGGATTTCGGATCGGATGTGTAAAACTCTGAGCCATCCGCGACGGTCCTGTCGCCGCTGAGAAACTCCTGCAAACTGGTGTCAGGTTTAAGGTCAAGGTATATATGCTGGGAGGGCTTGCGCAGATCGGCGTCAATCAACAGGGTCGATTTTCCCGCAGCGGCGTAAGTGCGGGCGAGGCCAAGAGCGACCGTGCTTTTGCCTTCAGCGGGAATGGAGGAGGTAACCATAATAACGGTGCATGTAGGCGGCGTTTGCGGGGCGGTCTGGGCGCGTAAACTCTGGTCGATTGCGCTGCCAGAAGACGCAGAGATTCGGCGTAAACCGAAAGCGGCGCATCAAGGACGTAATCAGCGATAGAGCTTTGATCCGGCGCGAGATCCATGCGCGGAACGGCGGTCGCAACGGGCACGGGTAGGACATTGGCGAGTTGGGTCGTGGAGGAAATGCCGCCAACGTAATACTCGCTGAGAAAGGCCAATCCAACACCAAGCACCAGCGCAATTATCACCGCCAGCACAAGGATCAGGTTCTTGTTAGGAAAACTCGCGCGTGAGGGCGCAAGGACGGCGGACACGATGCGGGTATCGGCCACATGTACCAGCGCTTGGGCCTGTAGTTCAGCGGCGCGTGACAGGAGGGTTGTATAATGGCGCTGCGCGATGTCGGCCTCTTGTTGCAGCTGATAAATTTGGGCGAGGGTGGTGGGCGACAGATCGCCCGACAAAACGGTGGTGCGCAGAGTTCTGCGTTGATCCCGTTGCACCATTTCCAACTGTGTGGCGTCGAGTCTGAGGTCGGAAACCGCCATGGATGTGCGGGTTTCAAGGTTTTTCTCAAGGGCGGTGAGCCGTCCCCGCAGGTCGATTGCATCAGGGGTGCTGGCATCGGTTTGGCCCAATTTTTGCGAAAGGTCAGCCCGTTGTTGCGTGAGGTCTTTGAGGGCCTCGTCGCCCAAAGTCTGGGCCAACGTGTTCCAATCGCGCACCTCAAATGCCGCCTGCGCCTGAGTGACGCGCACCTCGGCCTCAAGGTGAAAAGCGTTGGTCTCCTGCAATTGCGCGCGCAAAGAGTGGAGGGAGGCGTTGCCGCTCTCTTGGGTAAGACGAAAAAGATTTGCGTCGATATAGCGGTCAAACGCGCCCTCGGTTTGCGCCAAAACATCGCGGGCCGAGGCAATTTGCCCCTGTAGAATATCGCGGGCAGCGAGGGTTGCGTTTACCTTGGATTGCACTTGGAGGTTGATATAGGTGTGCGACAGGGAATTGGCCAATTCGGCGGCGTGGTGGCGATCTTGAGAGGTGGCGGTGACAGAAATTAGGTAGGTTTGCCCCATGCGACGGATCGTCGTGGATCTATCGAATTTCTCCAGAACACGGCTCACCAAATCCGGCCCCGTTGGCGGCTTGTTGGCGGCAATTCCGAGAAGTGTTTTGGCGCGCTCAGTTAAGCCCAACTGGAACTTATAGGGAGGATGATTCACGAGTTGGGAACGCTCGATCGTCGCAAGCGCAACCGTATTTGACTTGAGGATCAGGACTTCGCTTTCGATGCGCGCATTGTCTCTGGAACCCGGGGAGGCATAGCTGTCGTTTGGCGCGAGCAGGTTTTTCTGGTCGGTGTCCACAAACAGCCACGCGGTCGCCGAGTACAGGGGGGTGACGTAAAAAAGGTAGATCAAGGCCGCGCCAAGGACGAGCGCCATCGACAGGCCAATCATTCGGATTTTTCGGCGCAAGAGGTTCCAAATTTCGCGAAGATCAAAGGCGCTGGCGGATCCGGATTTCATGTTTGCATCTTTCCGTGTGGTCAGTGTCTCAAAATGGTTCGTGGTTAACCTTGATTAATATTCCTTAATTTACGGTTAAGTGATGCTGCGATTTTTGCGCGGCTGGACCGCGGCGAGGCCCATCGCGAAAACTGCGGTAAAAAGAAACGCGTTTGCCTGCATTTCAAGGCTGAAATCGACCAAGGAGTGCGTGCCTGCGAGGACAAGGATGGCGAGGGCGGATGTGGCTATTGGATCCTGCGGGTTTGGCGCGCGCACCAACTTGGTGCCCCCCCAAAGGAGAGCCAGAAGTGGGAGGGAACCAAAGATAACTCCGCTTTGAATCCAAAGCGTTAGGTATGAATTATGCGCGTATTCCCAGACCACATCCCTCGCAAGGGGCGGGGCGTGTTGAAGGGCGAAACTTTGGGGGAAGGAGTCCAGACCAAAGCCGGTGAATGGGCGGATTTTTAGGAGCTCGAAGGATTGCGCCCAAAGTTCGCGGCGACCTTCGGAATCGATAAGGGAAAAAAATGCGCGTTCGGCGAGATTTCCGGCGAAAAGTAGGATGAGGGGAAGCAAAATAACGGCATAAATGTACCAAGTTTTGGCAGGCTTCATTCGGTAAATAACGACGGACGTGCCGAGGGCCGTGGCAAAAACGCCCATGCGCGATTGGGTCGATACGAGGGCGATGGCGATGAGGGCGAGGTACATCCAAAGGAGGGCTGTTTCGAGGCGGATTGTGGTGGTTGTAGAGGGGAGCTTGTTGGAGCGATCTAGGATCATAGCAAGGCCAAGGCAAAGACCCATTCCGAGGAAAGTGGCGAAGGAATTCCGATTGATAAACGTACCTGTTGCTGACCCCAAATAGGCCGTTTTTTCACCGACCAAAGTGACATCTCCCAACAGCTTGAGCGCGACCATGGACCATGCGGCATGAAGGGAAATGCCGAGGAACAGCGCCCAAGCCATACGCTTAAGAAGGGACTGCCGCGTGGCGGTTTCAAAAATAAGGAAAAACAGGACGCCATAGCCAGAGATTCGCAGGGTGCCGAGGGCGGTGGCAGCGGGGGTTAGGCTTATGTAATCACTAGGTAAATATAGCTGTAAGTCGTTGGGAAGTTTAAGGTTTGAAAGGCCAAGAGGCAGGGCTTGGAGGAGGGCGTAGATAACAAATGGTATACCAAGAGCGAAAGCCGGCCAAACGGCCCTTGATCGCAGTTTTCGGGCAGGTGTTTTGAGGGAAAGCACCGCCACATAGAGGAGAAGGAGAATAGCCAAAACAAAGGTCCAGGCCATCCATGGGACGGGCCGATTTGAACCCAGAGGTAAGGGGGCAAGGAGGAGGAGGATTGTAAGGGTCCATGCGAATTTTGTGTGGAGGCTTCTAGGGCTCCAACTGGCTTTGGAATTGCTCATATTGCCGCCTGAACCGCAGCAAGGAAGGCGCGCTGAATGTCGGGAGGGTGCTGTTCCACGAGGAAAAGTATGCGCTTCTTTTGGTCGGGCCAATCAAGGTAAATTCGCGCCAAATATGGCTGGTTGCGATACCCGCTAAGCAGCAGGGAAATGTCTCGATCCAGAGCCAGCGCGTAGGGCGGTGTCAGGGCAGGCCCTAGGGAGAAGGCAAGTTCAACGCGATATGCAGCCAGCCAACCTTCATTTGGGGCCGTTTTTTGCGCGAGATTTAAGGCTTCATTAACCTGAACCATGTCATTTTGGACAAATATCGCGTTGGCAAGGGCAAGACGCGCCAAGGAATCCGTTGGCGATTGTGTGAGGGTTTCGGCGGCTATCTGAGAGCAGGTACGGGCGAGCGCGAGGCGGTCTGCTTGGGGGAAAAACTGGGCTTCAGGCGATTGTTGGTCCTCAATGCAAGGAATAACGAGAGCGGAACGGTATCGAATAGAGCGCGGCGAGGGAATGGTTTTCTCCGATTGGCGCAGAGATTGAAGTTGAACGAAATACGGCAATTGAATGTGACGAAGAGAGGCGAGTCCGGTGCGACCAAAGGAAAAAGAAAGAGCAGCAATGCACAGCGCGAGAAGGGCAAGAAAGATGCGAGTGACAGGCACAGATTTTGAATTCCTAGCGCAAAGCGAGTTGAAATGTACTCTTTTCGTAGGTGAAAAAATATCGAAAAACAAGCGTATAGGTTGCATTTTTGGATCGCCACACACGCGGTTTGGAAGGGCGAAAAATGAGAAAGGGCCAAAAGTGTCAGTAAGTTTAGCGAAAATTTTGGCAGTGACGCTGGCGATTTTGGTTTTTGGGCTAGGGCCACGGCCTTCTTTTGCACAAGGCCTAGACTTCGGTCGTGAGCAACTCGTCTCCTCTTGTTCGACCTCATCAAACGGCTGCAATAGTGCAGTTGAGGTTGCAATCAAGCGGCTAAAGGCAGCGGGTCTTGCCCCCGCACGCTTTAATTCACAATTGGGCGTCGTTGCAGGGGCCATTGCTGAAGCGGCACACAGTTCAAACCGACAGTATTTCAGGGATCTTGACGAAGCAATGGGGAGAGTCGCCAACGCATCCTCGAATGCCGCTCAAGCGTCCGCGATCCGGCGCGGGGCAAACCAGGCTTCTAGAGGGAATTCACGGCGTGGGCACCGAGGCTGGCGCGGCAATCGTGGTCACAGGGGGCACGGGCCCATCTCTGGTTCCAGTCCCAGTTAGAAACCGGTCCTAGATTTGGTAATAGTCCCGGTACCAAGTCACAAATTTCGCCACCCCATCCCGAAACTCGGTTTGAGGTTGGTATCCTGTCAGTGTTCTGAGTAAATCGGCGTTCGCCCACGTTGCAGGCACATCGCCTTTTTGCATCTCCATGTAGTTGCGTTTGGCCTTGAGACCGAGTTCGCTCTCGATGGCTTCGATGAAATCCAAAAGGCGAATCTTGTCAGAATTGCCAATGTTTACAATTCTGTAGGGTGCGACGGGGCTTAGGCTATCCCCTTCTGCGATGTCGTTTGGGGTGTCTGGGCGCACGGGTGGCGTGTCGATTAACAAGCGAATACCTTTGACCAAATCGTCTATGTAGGTGAAGTCGCGGTACATATCCCCGTTGTTATAGATATCAATCGGCGTCCCTTCGAGAATTCCTTTCGTGAACTTAAAGAGGGCCATGTCTGGGCGCCCATAGGGGCCGTAGACTGTAAAAAACCGAAACATGGTCGTCGGAAGATTCCAAAGATGCGCGTAGGAATGGCCCATGGCTTCGCCTGCTTTTTTCGTGGCGGCATAGATGGTGAGGGGTGTGTCGGCCTTCTCGGTTTCAACGAAAGGCATGGCTGTATTTGCACCGTAGGCCGAGGATGTGGATGCCATCAAAAGGTGGTCTACGTTCAATTCGCGCGCGCACTCCATGATGTTGAAAGTACCAACAATATTTGCATCAATATACGCCCGTGGATTCTCTAGGGAATACCTCACGCCGGCCTGCGCGGCGAGGTGAACAATCACATCGGGTTTTTCGTTCAGGCAAAGACTATGCAGGGCTTCAAAATCTTCCAGCAGCCCAATTTTGCATGAAAAGTTTGGGTACTGGTGCAGTATTTGATGACGCCGTTCTTTGAGGCGGACGTCATAATAATCCGTCATCCCGTCATACCCAACTACGTCAAAACCTTCGCGAAGTAACAGTTTTGCCAAATGGAAACCGATAAAACCCGCAGTTCCCGTGACCAAGATTTTTTTCATTCTACATTGTCCTGTTACAGTACTGGAAGGTTTTACACCCGTGTTTAGGGCGCACGGGGTTAAAAATCTAGTAAGTTTGGGGGATTTCGGCATGTGGGGAATGAACGGGAGTTTGTCGCTGTTCTTTGAGCACATAAATACAGCGCAAATTTCCGTTAATAGAGCCAGAAGGTTAGGACATTTGAAATGGGTTGTGCGTAGGATCGGCACTAGGCGTCACACTCAGTAAAAGGCCACCGAATGCACATTTCTATGCACCTGCGGCTTTTGCTCGTTTTTATAGCTTTGTTTGGGACTGTTGGTTGCAAGCCGTTGACCACTGGAAATCTTGCGCAGACATATGTCAGTGACGGACTGGCATATCGCCAACAGATCCAACTCATGAAAAATGGAACTTATCGGCATGCAGTTTTTCAATCGATGGGCAATAGTGTCAGTACGCGCGAGGGCAAGTGGCGTGTTGAACGAAACGGTGGAGATACGCGCGTCCTCCTCGAAGGGTTTAAGTCCGTCGCCACGCATAGAGATTTCGCGGTCCATCGAGTTTGGGGCGTTAAGTTTCAAGAAATGGTATTCAATACGCGCAGAGGAATTTTTGGCACACTCATTATTACATCGGCCACCGATCCGCCCGTGGAGTACTTTAGCGTAAAATAGGGGGAGCTTGCAGGGTAAAGATTGTGTTTCGCCGCGCTTTCAGGCAGTTTACGGGTTCGGAAATGTGAGCCATTTACAGTTGCTATGGAGAGTGCGCGTGGAGACTGTGACACGTATTATCAGGGCGCATTCGTTGTCCCAACCCCAGCGGATTGTGGTTTTGGGCGGCTCTGGATTTTTGGGGCGTTCCTTGACCCAATCACTTGCGCAGGCTGGGCATTCGGTTATTGCCGCGTCGCGTCGCCCCCTTTTGCCAACTGTCGAAAACCTAACATGTGTAAAGGTGGATTTCGCGGATACAACTGCCCTTGAAGAGATTGTGTGCAGCGCCGACACCGTGATTCAACTGGTAAACGGTATCAACCCAAGTACGGGGAATACCCAGTTAATTCAAGATATTGAGCAGGAAGTTCAGCCGCAAATTCGGTTTCTGGAACTCTGTGTCGCGAGTAAAGTGAAGCGTGTGATTTTCGCTTCGTCCGGAGGTGCAATCTATGGGAACGCTTCTGAATCCCCAACCAGTGAACGCGCCATTGCCATGCCAAGAAATTCCTACGGGATAGTTAAGTTGATGATCGAAAAATATATGGAGTTGTTCCGCATAGAGCATGGGATGGATTTCGTTACTTTAAGATTGTCCAATCCGTACGGGCCGGGACAAAATTTCCGTGCAAGTCAAGGTTTTTTGGTGCCGTCGCTGTTGGGTAAGATCCAGAATGGCGAAGCGATTACGGTGTTTGGCGACGGCAACGATAGTCGGGACTATGTCTATATTGACGATGTCGTCCGGGCATTTTTAAGCGCGGTTAATCTTGAAGGTTCCGTCGGACATTTGATC
This sequence comes from Falsihalocynthiibacter arcticus, assembly GCF_000812665.2. GTDB lineage: Bacteria > Pseudomonadota > Alphaproteobacteria > Rhodobacterales > Rhodobacteraceae > Falsihalocynthiibacter > Falsihalocynthiibacter arcticus. The sequence continues at coordinate 763,842 of NZ_CP014327.1, read as the reverse complement.
AATATCGGTGGGGGCGCACATCATACGGTCAACGAACTTATCGAAGTGATCGAAGACTTGCTCGGACGCCCCGTTGCTCGAAATCACGTTTCACGTCGAGGGTCTGACATTCCGCGAAGTTTTTTGGATATAGCCCAAGCCAAGACCTGCCTTGCTTGGCAGCCTCTCGTTAGTTTGCGAGAAGGGTTGAAGCAGACCATAGAGAGCATGTCCCTAGTTTAACCACTCCTCCCGTTGGTAGGTATAGGCACTCGGCATTTGCGTTTTCTCGAACAGCGTGGAACGCCAGTTTCGCGACGTCAGTTACCTAGAAAAACTCCAAATACTCCCATGTCCTGCCTCAAATTGGCCCAGATTTAAATGGATGCTGTATCAAAGTATCACGTTCGAGCGCGTGAAAAAAGCGACCCCTCAGTGACGTAAATACGTGGCTGGAAAGTTTTGAGCACAGGCAAACCAATGACAAGTAACGCATATGGTGCGTTGCGCACCGATACAACAATGACCGCCGATATGGCCACCTATGCCACCCAAGGCGCGAGTTTTGTCATCAATGCCTACAGTCAGATTACGATGACCGATGGTGCCAACCCCACGATTATTAGTGGCGACAGCGTCACAAACGAAACCCCAAATGACCCTACCCAGACCTACAACGGCAAAGCGATTGCTTGGGACTATACCATTCTAGTTAATGATGGTGTGAATGCTTATGAAATTGGCGTTGTCGACTATGACATCAATGGTAACGGGAGTTTCCAATACCCAGGTGCGGAGCAGGGCTATTTCCTGATGTTTTTGGACGGCCAAGTGCCGCCGTTGAACACGCCCCTCACTATTGGAGCCATCGTTGATAACGGCCCTTCCATTGATGTTGACACGGTTGTGCCCTGTTTTGTGCTCGGAATTTTGATCGGTACGCCGAACGGGCAACGGACGATTGAAAAACTGTGTGTTGGTGACGAAGTTCAGACGAGCGATCACGGTGCACAGCGTATTCGCTGGATTGGGTCTTATGAGCTTGGACCCGAGGAATTAGCCCGAAAAGCCAAGCTAAGGCCCATCAAGATCATGGCCGGCGCGCTTGGATTCGGGCTTCCTGAGAGCGATTTTCGTGTGTCACCACAGCATAGGATGCTCGTGCGCTCGCCCATTGCTGCGCGGATGTTTGATGCGGCAGAAGTCTTGGTGTCCGCCCACAAACTCGTGGACCTGCCGGGAGTTTTTGTCGACAATGAGGTGCAGAGTGTAACCTATTTTCATATCCTCTTTGATCAGCATGAAATCATTTTTGCACAGGGCGCCCCAGCGGAAAGCCTGTTGCTTGGGCGTGAGGCCCTCAAGGGGGTTGGTGTCGCGGCTCGCGAAGAGCTATTTGAAATATTCCCTCAATTTTTGACCCCTAATTTTGCACCTGTTCCAGCACGGCACATTGCCAAAAAGGGTAAAGTTATCGCCAACATGTTGCGCCGCCACATAGTTAATAACAAACCACTCATCGCCGTTCAGTAGCACCTAGAAGGTGTATGCGCTACTCGACCTACAGTATCCTTGTCCTCGCAACCGCTTCCACGTACCTCACGTAAACACGTTTATTTTCTGGAAGAACGATGATTATTTCCGACATTTCAAAGCCATGTTTGCTGTCTTTGCCGAATTTCTTGGATGCCAGAGGATAACTTGGCGTTGTAGAGTTTGGTGCACTCCCTTTTGAAATTAAACGGTTCTACTAATTGTTTGATGTGCCTCTTGGTGCGCAACGCGGTGAGCATGGGCATAAGCAACTTCAGCAGGTCATAATTTGTCTGCACGTTAGTTGCACCGCGACCCTGAATGATTCATAAAGCACCACTGAATACAAACTTACCTCGCCAGATGTTGGTCTATATGTGGCGCAAGGATTTTGGCGTAGCCTGAGTTTTGATACCCTAGGAACTGTGGTGAGCGTTCTTGCTTCGCGTCCCTTCGAGATCGACGATTATCTTTATACCTTTGAGGATTTTTTGGCGTGGAAGCAGCTACAGAGCCCCGCTAAATAGTGGATGCCATGAAGTACCCTTTTCTTGATGTTGGCTTTGGCTATCGTTCTTTGAAAAACGAAATTGATGTGGCTTATCAGTGTGTAATGGACTCTGGGTATTATATCGGGCGCGGCCCCGTTTCCAAGTTTGAGGCCGAATTTGCCGAATACTGTGGTGCTAAATATTGCGTTGGTATGGCTTAGTGGTTTGGATGCCATCGAGTTTCCATTGCGCGCCTATGGGATTGGACCTGGGGACGAAGTGATCGTTCCGGCTAAAACGTTTATTGCAACTTGGTTGGCGGTCGCACAAGTCGGGGCGAGGCCTGTTTAGGTGGATGCCGATCCGATCACAATGGATATGGACCTGTCATTGGTGCTTGCGGTTTTCACGGAGCGCACGCGTGCGATCATGCCTGTGCATCTGTATGGTCAACCCGTTCCTTATAAAGGATTGAGGGATCTGGCCGAAAAATATGACTTAAAAATCATCGAGGATTCCGCGCAGTCTCATGGGGCGTTTGACGGAAATCGTCGCGCCGGTCAGATCGGGGATGTGGCGAGCTTTAGCTTATACCCTGGGAAAAACCTCGGGGCATTTGGCGATGCAGGGGCGGTTGTTTCCGATGACGAAGACCTTATTGATCGCATTCGCGAGATTGGGAATTACGGCTCAAAGGTGAAGTATCAGCACGATACGGTTGGCTATAATTCGCGCCTCGATACGCTTCAGGCGGCCATGCTTTCGGTGAAGTTACGCAAGTTGGATGAGTGGAATGCGCGCCGTTCTCAAATTGCCGATATCTATACCACGACCCTTGCCGTGACACCCGGCCTCACATTGCCCGGCGTTGCCGATGGCGTCGGGTCGGTGTGGCATCTCTATGTTGTGCGTCACGAAAATCGCGCGGGTTTGCAAGAGGCGCTGGCGAAAGTTGGCGTACCTTCGGCGATGCACTACCCGACTCCAAATCATCACAGCGGCGCGTTTAAAGCGGCCTTTGGGGCAATGTCTTTCCCCATTACCGAAGAGATTTGTCGGACATGCTTGAGTCTACCGACCGGGCCACATCTGTCCCTTGAACAGGCACAAGAAATTGCGACAATTGTCGACAATACTGTGGGTACTCTGCCGTAAACAAGCTTTGGGATACTAAATGGACCTCCGATCACCTGATTCTCAAGATTTTGATCTCAAAATGCAGGGCGAGGGGTCTGAAGCCGCGCAAAATCTACCTCGCAAGCTGAATTTGCTTTTGATGGACGCAATGGATGCGGTCGTGGAACCCGCGAGCCGTGCGCAAGTGTTTTTGTCACAAATCGATACGGCCTGCGGTGAATTTGCGGCGCAACTGCGTGATGAATATCCGGTCGCGCCCAAACGCATAAGTTTTGATAAGCAGACAAACGTTTATCTTGTCACCGAGGTTTATCAAACGGGCGGTCACCGAACGCTCCTACGGCAACTCATTGCGGCGCGTCCACGTGAGCGGCATATCGTTTTGTTCACGGGTACATTTGAGAATAAACGTGACTTTGGTTTGCAAGAGGTTGTCGAGGCGGGTGGTTTCCCGATCTATCCCGACAAGACGCTTGGGCTTTTTGATCGCTTGTTGTGGCTACGTGACAAACTGGCTTCCTTTACCGCGCGCCGCCTGTTTAGGCTGCACCATCCAGAGGATGTACTCGCGGCAATCGCTTTGTGCGATTTTGATCGACCAAGCACCTATGTCGTCCATCACGCGGATACCACCGCGAGTGCGGGTGTTGATCTGGCAGCGGCAAAGCACCTCGCCATCCGACCCGAGCAGCAGAAACGTATTCAGGAAATGCGGCCGGATCGCGAGGTCTATTCCTTTCCGCTGGCGTTTAATCCTGAGCACATAAAACTGCGTAATAAAACGGCGCGCGCGCGGCTTGTTTCCAAGAGCAAAGGCGTCGCGCGGGTTCTCCTTCGGCGGCCACGCGTGTTTCCCCGTGCTGGCGCATTCATGACGGCGACCTGCGGCGGGAGCCATAAATTCAATCTTGACGGCCCGTTAGGTCTTCCCGAAACCATTGTGCGCATATTGCGTGCGACGGGTGGTCAGCACGTCCACATCGGACCCGTCACCGACGCGCTAAAAACCCGTCTTGAGCATGCTCTCCTCTCGGCACAAATTCCCCCTGAGAACCTGTCGATTGTAGGCGAAGTTCCTTCCGTCGCCCAAGAGCTGATTGCAAATACCGTTGATCTTTTTATCTCGTCATTCCCCGTTGGCGGGGGTTTGACCATTGTCGAGGCGGCCTACCTTGGAATACCTGTTGCGATCTATGGCGGTGGTTCCGATGAAGTTTCCCGCTACCTTTCTGGTGCGACCCAGCCCCCTCGGACACACTAGATTGGAAAGCCGCACAAGAGTTGGAAGACAAACTTCGGGCGCTGATGTCCGATACACCGGATGTTGTCAGTAGCGTCGGCAGTGAGGGGGCGGGATATATCGCAAGATCGAATCTTGGCAAACCAACAAAAGCGCGGTTGAGCCGTATGGCGGCATCATCGCGCCAGTGGTTTGCCTCAAACGGGTCGACCGAAAAATTTGGCCGCCGTCTCAATGCGATCATCGGACTGTGCGAAGGGCGCCACCGTGCCCCGCTCAACGTGCCGCGTGACCAAATTATTGCGATGCTTTTTGATCCGCAATACTACCTCAGGCGCTATCCGGATATTGCCACCGCGGGAGTTGACCCCCTGCAGCATTTCTTGTCGAACGGCGAAAATGAGTTGCGCAGCCCAAACCCTCTTTTCGACGCCAATTACTATTTGTCCAACCTGACAGTTCAAGAGCGAAAATCTGCAGCGCCGGCTCCCTTGATACATTATGTTTTGCGCGGTGAAGCGCAGGGATATTTTCCCCATCCGCTTTTTGACCCAGCCTTTTGCAAAGTCTCAATCGAGGAAGCAGGGGCGGATGATCCCGTCACGGGAAACATTCTCGCGCAGTATTTACAGCGCAGCGACCAAATTGCGCCGAATATGTTTTTTGACCCGCGCTATTATGTGCGGCAAATGCGACTACCGGTTAAAGGTCAGCCCCTCTTGGCGCATTTCCTTGAAAGTGGCATTCAAAAAGGAACCTGCCCGCATCCGCTGCTGCATCCCGCGTGGCTTTCGCATGATCCCGAAGTACGCCCAGGCGCGCTCCTACAGTTTCTGACACATCAGGAAATGGGGCGCGATCAAGCCAAGGTGTCAGGCCTTTTTGAGCCTGCGTATTTCTGTAAGGATCAGGACTTGGCGCGCTATATTCTGGCCGCGCTAAACTCGCTTTGGGCGCATCTCATCGAAGGCAATCAAATCGGTCGTGATCCGCATCTTTTGATTTCGGTTGAGCACGTTGTGCGGTCTAGACCAGACACATTGAGGACGCAGGAAACAATTGTTCAACTGGTCGCCACGAATAAACTGCACGCTGATACCCATCCGTTGGTTCAAAGAAGCCATATCCTGACCCAAGCGCCTTATGCGGCTAATATTCACGGGAGCATCCTTGAGTTTTTCCTCACGAATGGTGCATCTTTTGCGATTGATCCGCACCCGAATTTCTCGACACAATACTATCTTACGCAATACCCTGATGTCCACGAGCCAGGGGGTAATCCGCTTGAGCATTATTTGAGTTTTGGCCAATTTGAGGGGCGACTCCCGCACCCGATGTTTGAAGGGAATGCCGAGTTTGAAACCGCACAGGCGGATAGTTCCCAAGCGTCGCCGCTCCTTTGGCTTTTATCCCAGGGGACTCCGCATTTTCACTCGGACCCACATAGCAGTCCGGGAATTCCAACCTTGGGCCGTGAAGCGGCAATTCGTTTCTTTAGGCTTGGGCAAGACAAAGAATCCGCCTCTTTGCTCTATTCATCGCTTCATCACACCTCAGGTGGCGTTCATCCCACCCTCATTACCGAGGTTGTGCCCTTTAGTGTTGATCCCACAGACGCATCTGAGACGATTGAAATCTACCCTCAGGAAGCTGTCACCCTCCCGCGGCCATCAGTTGCATCCCATACCCATATTGCGCCCTCCAATGGCCAATATCTGGCACCCGCAGCGACAGCTTCGATATATTCGCACGCTACCTTGGTTGCGGGTAACGACGGGTTCTTAACGGACTTTGGTACCTGGGTTGATCACGGTCTTTTAAATTTGGATGTCGAAAAGATGTGTGTGAAGGAGTCCGGAGCCGTCGTGGCTGTGGAGCAGAACAGGATTCTCCTGCGCCGGTATTCGTCAGAAATGATTGTTGAAGACGGGATTTTTGCCTCAGGAACCTACAGCCACAATTATTTCCATTTTATCCTAGAAGTTATTCCACGTGTCATGTTGGCATGTGATATCGCGCCCGCGCATGTGCCGATCCTAACGGATGCCGAAATGCCGTTTCAGCATTATCAAGCGCTGCGGTATTTCTTTCCAAATCGAGAAGTCGTTCGCCTGTCGCGGCATGTCTCTGTGAGCGTCAATAAGCTTTATGTCGGCAGCATGGCAAATATTGTTTCAGACTACTTTAACGAGGGTGAGTCCAGATTCGACACAGTCCGTTATCACCCCAAGATTATCCAGCGGCTCGCTAAGTTTGGGCTCTCTGAGGGATGCCGTGTGGGCGCAAAGCGCCTTTTTCTGGACAACGGAAGTGATGATCAGCGAGTCGCGAACTTTCCGAAAGTCAGGGAGGCGCTTAACCAGCAAGGTTTTGAAAATCATACCTGTGTCGACTTGCAATTCTCCGAACTGTTGCGCCTGTTTGCTCAGGCAGGTGATATCGTTGGCCAGAGCGACGCGCATTTGGCCAACATGCTGTTTGCGCCAAAAGGGGCGCGTGTGTTTGCGCTGCTTTCAAATACACCCGGGACGAATTACTATTATTGGAGCGCGCTCGGTGAATGTCTTGGTTCGCACGTTGTCAATATTGCTGGCCCACGGATCAAAAGTTCCGCAATACGCGGTGTTCAAGGTTTTCAAGGCGTTTACGAAGACTTTTTCGTTCCGGTGCCGCTTGTGACGCCATTTTTCTCAAAAAATACAGCGGAAAAGAGACTTGAGGGTCCCCAGATGTCGGCAATAGATTTGCTCGACGACCTTTTGGAGGCAAATAGCAACGCGGGTGTGCTCACGAGTTCATGGGGCCTTATCTCGAAGCCAACTCCGGAGGGTTTCAGCGACCGGTTGGTCGCAATGCGTCGCCAATTGTTGGACCGTCTACAGAACGCCTCCCTTGACGAGGTTCAAGATTTATTGAAACACAGATTTTTCACAGATTACTGGGCGAATATCTGGTCGGGTTTCATTGCGTTGCAAGAGCATAATGCAGATGAGCTTGCGGCTATTGAAGACATAAAAGCCTACTTTTCAAAAGCGTCAAAGCAAGTTGCTGGCGATTTGGCCCAGGAGCCCGAGGTCGACGAAGAATTTGCGCGGATGCTTGCACTCGCGATGGTCCTTGTCACAACTTGGAAGTTGCCTCTGGTTTCTGATTTGAGATGCCTAGAGCCTTCTGTGCAAGATCTATACCTTATGTGGCTGACGGCGCTTACTTATCCGTATCTTGAGAGAGAAGACGCAATTTACGTCGCTTTTGCCGCTCGGCTGCTGGATTGGCTCGCAGTTCATCTTGATGAAAGCCGGCCAATTGCACAGCGCGAAAAGATCGCCGAGGTCGCGTCGCGCCTCGATTTAGGGAAAATGTTCCTCATCGATCTGCCCTTCGGTGACGTGCTGTTAGCTCGCAACAGATTATTGGAGCATCTCGCAGTAGTCAGCGATACACCAACTCGATCAACCGTGCGCCCGATGGATATGTCGCAGGGGCGCCTGCGGATAGGCGTTCTATGTCGTACCTTTGTTAAAGGCCCCGACAGTGAGGCTGTTGTCGCATTTTTCAAAAGCTTTGATCGCACTAAGTTTGAGGTTTTCGCCTACTCGATGAATTTTACAGACCGCGTCGTTGCGTCGGACAATAAATTCGACGAATTGTTTGACACCGTGATTGATCACCGCCGAGAGTTTTCAAGTAATGCACATGGGATGCGGGAACGGCTGCTTGCCGACGATCTGGATGTTTTCCTCTATGCGAATGCAACTACTTTTGGTGTAGGCGAACCAGAACTCGCGCTCTTTCATCGCATTGCACCGCTGCAAATGACGTTGAATTCACATGTTCCTATTGCGCCCGGTTTTGCCTCTTTTGACTATTGCCTGACGGGTCTTAGCGATGATCCCAAGTTCGATATTTCAGATGCCGCTCATCCCGAGCGCATTTTGCGGGTGGAGGGGCCGGTCATCAATTACATTAACTCCCTGACCCGAAGGCCACCAAGGCAATTACACGTGAGACACTTGGCCTTGCCGACGATGACGTCGTTATGATCAACACTGGGGCCTGTCAAAAAAATCGTAGGGAATTTCTGTTGACGATGTTGCGTGCGTTGGTGCGGGTTCCCAAAGGCAAGTTGCTTTTGGCGCCGTATAACCCCGGATGGGCGGGCCGTAGCCAAGCGTTTGAGTTCAATATTCAAGTTGCGGAGGCGGCCAAGGAGGTCGGCGTCTCCCTTGATCGGATCATAATCCTGAGCGAAATGAGTGTTGCCGAAGCTGAAACCGTTTTGTCCTTGTCTGATATATATTTGTCGTCCTTTCCGCATGGGGGAGCGACCATGACGCATCTTTCCTTGATCTACGGAGTTCCGCCGGTCGTTTTACGTCGTAGATCCACGCGCTCGATCGACCAATTCCTCGTTGGGTCCCTTGGGTTTGAGCAATTACTTACCAACACGCCAGATGAATATGTGGAGCTAGTTGGGAAACTGGCAGACGACACGGCAGGGCGTCGGAAGCTTGGAGCCGACATCAAAGCGGCTGCGAAGCATCCGGTATTTGTGGCGAGCAAGGACTTCTCAAAGTCGATGGAAAAGACAGTCCTCAATTGTTTGGCGGAAATAGAAAAGCGAAGTATTCAAATCGACACGGGTGAGATCTAGCCGCCACTTTCGAGTTCCTCTCCGCGATCTGCCTCGCATTTTGCCCTAAACTCGCGCCTCATCGGTGGCGCGCTGCAAAGCATGGATTCTTTTGTAGCATTCGCCAGCTTTTGGCACCGTCAAATCCTATTGCAAGCTTGACAGTGAATTTATTAATGTATACCTAAAAATATACAATAAGGAAAACGTCAGGGAGGACGTAATGAAAAACACATTCATTAAATTTGCAACCGCAACCGCAATGTTGGCTGCCATGGGGGCCGCTGCAACCGCACAAACTGTCTTGAAGTTTAGTCACACAGACAACCCAGGTGGGTCGCGTCAAGCAGCAGCAGAAGTTTTTGCCGAGAAAGTCGCGGAGTATACGGAAGGCCGCTATGAAGTGCGGATTTTCCCTTCAGGCCAACTCGCAAACGACCCAAAAGCGATTGAGCAACTTCAGCTTGGCGGGATCGACTTTACGGTTTCGGCGACGGGGTCCTATGCGTCCCATCTTCCATCCCTCAACTTGACGGCTATGCCGTTTCTCGTGGATTCCTACGAGCAAGGCTGGGATCTCTATGACAATTCCGAGTGGTTGACTGGCGAATTCGCGAAACTGCCCGAAAAAGGGTTTCGCGTTCTTTCGACGTGGGAAGCGGGTTTTCGCAGCTTCACAACCAAAGAACCTTTGAATTCACCTGCCGACGCCGTTGGCGAAAAAATGCGTGTTTTCCCCAACGATATGATCCGTTGGACCATGGAAGCGATTGGGTTCCAAACCGTTGTGATGCCAATCACAGACGTATACCTTGCGATCCAACAGGGTACGGTGAGCGGCCAAGAAAACCCAGTGGATACAATTAAATCCCTGCGTTTCTATGAGGTTGCGCCAAATATCACTTTGACCCGTCACGTGTACAGCCCGTTGCCTTTGACGATTGCTGAAAAAACGTGGCAGTCCTTCTCTGAAGCAGATCAAGCTGCCGTATTGCAAGCCGCAGTCGAGTCCGCTGCCTTTAGCCGCGACTTGGTGAAAAACTCGGTTGATAGTCAGTTGGCCGAAATGGTTGAAGCCGGAGCGACGGTCGTTGTTCCTGTGATCGGGCCCTTCCGCGACGCGGTTGCGTCAGTTTACGGCAAAGCGCGCGACGTTTATGGCGCCGAAGAAGTTGATAAAATCTTGGCCGATGCGGAAGCAATCCGCATTGCACTTCCAGCCAACTAAGTCACACAAATAATGTGACAGAGTCGGGGTCTAAGGGCCCCGACTCTTCTCTAAAGGAGGGGGCATGGATTACAGGCCAAAATATCCAACGGGTTTGCGCCTACTGAGCAAATCAATTGACGGTGTACTTTTTTTGGGTGGAACGGCAATCGTTTCGCTCGTTTTTGTTAACGCGTTTCTGCGCGGGGCTGCTGGATTTGATTTGGCATGGTCCCTTGAAATCACCGCGTTTCTTCTGCTTTGGACGACGTTCCTTGGATGCGCCGCAGCAATCGCACGGGGCGCACATATGCGCGTCACCGAAATTGTTGATAACCTTTTCTCGCTGGTAATGCGTCGCCGCCTCGTTCTTTTCATCGACCTTGTCGTTGCCGCCCTATTGATCAGTTTGATCTACACGGGCTTCTCGATTTCAAGCCACACATGGGCGCAAAAAACCACCGTTCTCTACTGGCCGGTTGGTCTGCTTTATGCGTCGATGCCCGTGGGAATGGCCTGCACCCTCTTGTTCCACGCTTTTAATATCGCAATTGACTTGCGTACTCCGCCAACTGACGCGGATTTGTCATCGAACACCGAGGCCCAAATATGATCCTTCTTTTTGTCGTAGCCGTCTTTCTTGTGACGGTGTTCATGGGGGTTCCGCTTGTTTGGGCGATCCTGTTGACGGCGGTCCTTCCGATCCTTGTTTTTGACTTGGGCTATCCGCTTCAGGCGCTCTATCTGAACTTCATCGGCGGTGTTGAACCCAACCACTTCTTGGCGATTCCGCTGTTTATCGTTGCAGGCGAATTGATGAGCCGCGGAGGCGTTGGCCTTCGGATTATCGGTTTTGCGCGGGCGGCTTTTGGCTTCATGCCGGGCGGTTTAGGTATGGTTGTTGTCGGGGCGTCGATGATTTTCGGCGGTATCTCCGGATCAGCGATTGCCGACAGTGCGGCCATTGGCTCCGTCATGATTAAGAACATGGCCAAGGAAGGTTATGACAAGGCGTTTGCGGCGGGCCTCGTGGCCGCAGCAGGCACAATTGGCATCATCATTCCGCCCTCCATTCCGATGCTCATCTATGGCTTTGTTGGCAACGTTTCGGTCGCCGATCTGTTCCTCGCGGGCATGGTCCCCGGTTTGATTTTCGGGCTCGCGTTTATGGGAGTGTGCTTTTACGTCGGGAAATCCACGGGCTGTGATCCGGGGGGGCGCAAAACGTCGCGCAAGGAATTGTGGAGCTCGTTTGTCGGCACGGCACCCGCGTTGTTTTTGCCCGTTTTGATCCTTGGCGGGATCTTCACCGGTTGGGTAACCCCCACTGAGGCTGCGGCTTTGGCGGTGGTCTACGGGCTTATCGTAACGATCTTTGTGTATCGCGATTTCCACATTCGCGACCTTCCAAGCCTAATGATTGATGCCTTTGTCACCAGTGCTGTTGTTATGGTTGTGATTGGCGCAACCACTGTTCTTGGATGGCTCATTACGCTTGAGCAAATGCCACAAATTCTGGTGGCTTTCGTGCAAGAAGTGTCAACCGGACCTTGGATGTTTTTGCTGATGGTTAACATTGTTTTGTTGATCCTTGGGTTGGTCCTCGACCCTGTACCAGCGATCCTCTTGACTGCGCCCTTGTTTCTTCCAACGGCACAGGCATTTGGCGTCGATCCCGTTCACTTGGGCGTAATTATGACCTGCAATGTTGCGGTTGGCCTGTTCACACCACCTGTTGGGGCCACGCTCTATGTGGCGTCGCGGATCTCTGGTGTGGGCGTACTTTCGATCGCACGGAAAATGGCGCCGATCTATTTGGCGGCCATCACGGCTCTTATGATCGTGACATATTTCCCAGCGGTCTCAATGACAGCCGTTCACTTGTTCCGTTAAGGGGCAGGCGACGACTGACTGAGAGAAGGGGTGGGCCGCACAATCGGGCCATGATTGGTCCGCCCCTTTTTGTTTTTAACGAGTAATTGATTACTTGGATTCTTGCATTTCCATGACTTCAATCCCAGCCTCATTGGTGAAGGCCAACATGGTGTCGCTGAGCGTGTATCCCGTGACCTGAAGGAGCGCTTCGGTAATGTCCCCTTGGAGCCTCATATAAGGGTCTTCGCAGGCCATCATGGTCGTTGGCATGTTGGTGGGAAACGTGATCGTGCCCTCGCCGATTTCGGCCTCCCCTCCGAGATTGTTGCAGGTGGTTTGGATGGCAAACGCACCGTTCTGCGCAAACTCTACCATCGGTACGCGATCTGCGACGATCACATTGCCGCCAATACTCGTCACAACCCAACTTGTGTCCTCAAGGGTCGCGCGAGGGGAGGGCATTTTTTGAACCACGATATCCACTTCGGATGGCGCGTCGCGCGTAATCACCAAATACGCGGATGTGGAGCGAAACAACACCTCGTCCATATGCTCAATTTCCGCATCCACGGAATAGGTAAATCGAGGGTCGATCATGTTGTCGTCATATTCCAAGCTGAACGGCTGTGGCACTCCGTTCAACGCATAGACCTTGGTCGAGAGTTCCATCGATGGCGCATCGGCGCGGGACACATCGAGCAGGCGCACGGTGAGCGTCGCCTCGGGCGGCAAGGCAATGCGCTCAAGATAGGTCACGGTGCCCGATACCGTTCCAGCGGTGGCGGCGAACGTGCTTAGGGCAACCGTCGCGCATGCGAGGCTAATCGTCTTGAAGGGGTAATCCATCCGATAATCCTTTTCTATGTTTTCATCAATAAAGATGGGCGTTGAAATTCAAATATCCAGCCTGCCGACGGTATATTCGCAATGTGGTTCACATTAAATGAGACGGATGGAACGACGCGCCTTTTTGCTGAATTTTGGTTTACGATTTTTGCCGTATGAAATGGGAATGGCTCGGCGCGTCTGGCAATAAACTGCCTTCTGCATCAAATTCTGTGTCCGCGTTAAAGACGATTTTTGGCAGGCTTTCAAATTGAGAATTCGTCTGTGCGTGGCCCTCAAGCTCGGACCGTAAGCGTGCTTTCAACGCCACTTCATTTGCACCTTCGTGATAGCCGTGAATGCCATGTAAAACCCGAGGCTCAAGGACGTCAAACCCGAGATAGCGCAGCGTATAGGCCAAGGGCCACAACAGCATTCGGACGTCGCCTTCCTTGCCGTTGAAGGCGCTTTCGGCGGAATTCGCCCCCGTGGTGGCGCAAAAAAGGACGGTTTTCCCTTCGCACATTCCGTTGTCAAAACGTTGGTCGATGGTGTGAAGCGCCCCTTGTGCAAAAACCCGATCACACCACCCCTTCAGAATGGCAGGCGGCGCAAACCACCAAATCGGGAAGTGAAAAATGATCCGATCCGCCGCACGGATCTTCGCAATTTCCTGCGCAACATCTTCTGGCAAAGAGTTCGTGTCCGCGGCGTCCTCTTGGGCCTTTAGAACGTCAGAATAACCATCCTTTCGGGCGCTGGCATAATGGTCGGCTTTCTCGCTGGGATCGAAGTTCAACGCATAGAGGTCGGACCACATAACCTCGTGCCCCTCGGTCTGTGATGCTTGCGCACTGGCCTGTGCCCAGCTGCTGTTGAAGGACTGTTTTTCTGGATGGGCAAGTACAATCAGGGTGCGGGGCATGAAGGTGGTCCTAGTGTCATCAAAGGCGAATTGAGAGGTTTATTTGGCGGTCGTATAGGTAAGCGTATGGAATCTAAATTTTGCGCGTCCCTGCTTGTCTGACGACTTCGGCGATTTGGGCGAGTTGATCGGACAATGGGTTGGTTTTGCGCCAAACCATGCCGATGGTCCGCGAAGGGCGGGGCGCGGCTAGACGGAACACCGTAACCGCTGCGGAGCTTGTCTCGATCGGAACGGCCATTTCGGGAATCAGGGTCACACCGATTCCCGCCCCAACCATCTGGACCAATGTCGATAGGGAACTCCCCTCCATGAGGTCGCGCGGCATAGTCGAAGACATCTTGCAAAACGAAATGGCCTGATCGCGAAAACAATGGCCTTCTTCAAGCAAAAGTAGCCGCATTTCGCGTAACATTGCAGAGTTCGGAACCGGTAAATCGGCGTCTTTTAGGGGCCGCACCAAAACGAATTCCTCCTCAAAAAGGGTCTCCTCATGCAAGGACGGTTCGGAAATCGGGAGGGCGACGATGGCGGCATCCATGCGGCCTCCGACCAGATCCTCAATCAGTTTTTGGGTTACCGCCTCGCGAGGGCGCAGGTCCAATCCGGGGTATTGACGGAAAAGTTCTTTGATGACATCGGCCAAAAGATACGGCGCAACGGTTGGGATGACCCCGATCCGAAGCCGTCCAATGAGCGGGGTTTGTGACGCCCGCGCCATGTCTTCAAGCTCGTCAACTGACCGTAGAATATCGCCCGCACGTTTTGCAAATTCCTCGCCAAAACTGGTTAGGCGAATTTGCCGCGCGCCGCGTTCGACCAGCGGAGTGCCGATCAATTGTTCCAGTTCTTTGATCTGAACGGAGAGGGCAGGTTGGGTAATGGCGCAGGACTCAGCGGCGTGCCCAAAGTGGCCAAATCGCGCGAGGGCATCGAAATAACGCAGATGTTTCATAGAGAGTCGACTCATTAGAAAATACTATCATTGGGTTTAGAAAATGCAATTTGTATTATGATTCTGGTCTGCTAGCTTTAGATGGAATGGATAGTTTCAGGGCGAGTTCTTGTAGAAGTACGAGCTACTCGCCTTGTCACCTAATTCAAGTAATGCAGCTTCTGACGGAGGAAAACATGGACGGTAATGATAAAGATACGGTCGGCAAGTGCCCTGTGATGCACGGCGGAAATACGGCTTCGGACAAGTCGGTTATGGCGTGGTGGCCCAATGCGCTGAACCTCGGCATTTTGCACCAGCATGATTCCAAAACCAACCCGATGGGTGCGGATTTTGAGTACCGTGAAGCCGTAAAAACCCTTGATGTAGAGGCGTTGAAAAAAGACATTCATGCCCTGATGACGGACAGCCAAGAGTGGTGGCCTGCCGACTGGGGGCATTATGGTGGCCTGATGATCCGCATGGCTTGGCACTCGGCGGGAACGTACCGTCTTGCCGATGGGCGCGGGGGCGGTGGAACGGGCAATCAACGTTTTGCGCCGTTGAATTCCTGGCCCGATAACGTTAGCCTTGATAAGGCACGTCGCTTGTTGTGGCCGATCAAAAAGAAATACGGCAACAAATTAAGCTGGGCTGATCTGATGATCCTAGCTGGTACAATTGCCTATGAATCCATGGGGTTGAAGTCGTTTGGGTTTTCCTTTGGGCGCGAAGATATTTGGCAGCCTGAGATCGACACTTACTGGGGTTCGGAAAACGAATGGTTGGCCGCGAGTGACAGCCGTTATGAAAACCTAGAAGATCCCTCCACGATGGAAAACCCGCTTGCCGCTGTGCAGATGGGCTTGATCTATGTGAATCCCGAAGGCGTGAACGGCACCCCCGATCCGCTCAAAACCGCGCTACATATCCGCGAAACCTTTGCTCGCATGGCCATGAATGACGAAGAAACCGTGGCCCTTACGGCGGGTGGTCACACGGTGGGCAAGACCCACGGTAATGGCGACGCAAGCCTCTTGGGCGACGCGCCGGAAGGGGCTGGCATTGAAGAGCAGGGCATGGGTTGGAAAAATTCGGTAGGCAAAGGCGTGGGCCGCGAAACGGTCTCGAGCGGAATTGAAGGGGCGTGGACGACAAACCCAACCAAGTGGGATAACGGCTATTTCGAGATGCTTTTCGGGTATGAATGGGAGCTAAAGAAAAGCCCTGCAGGCGCGTGGCAATGGGAGCCAATCGACATCAAAGAAGAGCATATGCCTGTTGATGTCGAAGACCCGACGATCCGCTGTATGCCCATCATGACCGACGCAGATATGGCGATGAAAATGGACCCGACCTATCGCGCAATCTCAGAGAAATTTGCCAAGGATCCCGCGTATTTTTCTGACACTTTCGCACGCGCTTGGTTCAAGCTCACCCACCGCGATATGGGCCCCAAAACCCGTTACCTCGGTCCCGACGTCCCACAAGAAGAGTTGATCTGGCAGGACCCAATTCCCACAGGGCAAACGGACTATGATGTTGAGGCAGTTAAGGGCCGTATCGCAGCGAGCGGTTTGACCCTGAGCGAAATGGTCTCGACAGCATGGGACAGCGCGCGGACCTATCGCGGCTCGGACATGCGCGGCGGTGCCAATGGTGCGCGCATTCGCCTCGCACCTCAAAAAGATTGGGAGAGCAATGAGCCTGTGCGTTTGGCGAAAGTGCTGGGTGTGCTTGAAGGCATTGCTGCAGAAAGCGGTGCAAGTCTTGCGGATGTCATTGTCCTCGCGGGGAATGTCGGCGTCGAGCAAGCGGCTAATTCTGCGGGATATCCGGTGTCGGTTCCTTTCGCTTCAGGGCGTGGAGATGCCACGGACGAGATGACCGATGCCGAGTCTTTTGATGTTTTGGAACCGCTGGCCGATGGCTATCGCAACTGGCTCAAGAAAGACTACATTGTCAGCCCAGAAGAATTGATGCTGGATCGCACGCAACTCATGGGCTTAACGGCCAATGAAATGACGGTCTTGGTCGGTGGCATGCGGGCTATGGGCACCAACTATGGCGGTTCAAAACACGGTGTGTTCACGGATCGCGCTGGTGCCCTTACCACAGATTTCTTCGTGAATCTGACGGATATGGCTAATTCGTGGCATCCCGTGGACGGAGGTACCTATGAGGTTCGCGACCGTTCTTCGGGCAAAGTGAAGTGGACCGCGACACGCATAGACCTCGTGTTTGGCTCCAATTCGATCCTGCGCTCCTATGCCGAAGTCTATGCGCAGGACGACAATGCCGAGAAGTTTGTGACGGATTTTGTCGCAGCTTGGGTGAAAGTTATGAATACAGATCGCTTTGATATAGCTTAATAAAACGGCATCCTTGGGCGGGTATTGCGCTCGAGGATGCCTCTTCATTGCACTTAGTCTAGCGTTTGGCGATACCGTTTGAGCGCAATCGCGACGATCACCAACATGATAATGCTGATGTTCGTGAGATCACCCAGAATATCGCTAATGTCGGCCCCTTTGAGCATGACCTTGCGCACGAGACGCAAGAAATGCGTCGCGGGGATCGCATTGCCAATCATCTGCGCCCACACGGGCATGGCGGCAAAAGGGAACATGAATCCCGAGAGCAGGATCGTTGGCAATAGCGTGAAGAACGAGATTTGCATGGCCTGCATTTGGCTGCGCGCGACCGTCGAAATCAGGAAGCCAAGCGCAAGATTGACGACGATATAGAGGTTAAACCCCACAAAAAAGGCGAAGGGCGATCCGATGAAAGGCACGCCAAATAACACCTGCGACGCGATCAAGAAAACCACGGTCTGAACATATCCAACCAAGACATACGGGAGGATTTTTCCGAGCATCACTTCGAGGGGCCGCACAGGAGTCGCAATCAGCGTTTCCATGGTGCCCTTCTCGGTTTCGCGAACAATCGCGACCGCCGTGATCATCACCATCGTCAGCGATAATATGACCCCCAAAAGACCGGGGACAATATTGATTGAGGTGTTGCCCTCGGGGTTATATTGCCGATGAACCACAACGCTAATTGGTGGTTGGCCCCCAGCGGCATAGCGCAGGGGGCCGGTCAGTGTCTGCGCCATCGCGATGTCAATAATACCCCCCATCGCCGACGCCCCACCCCCGACCGCAGCGGGATCAGAGGCGTCGGCGGACAGGAGTATTTCGGGGGAAAATCCACGTAAAATATCTCGCTCAAAGTTGGGGGGCACCACCACCAAGAAATTCGCCGATCCGTCGCGCAGCGCTTTGTCTCCTTCTTCGCGGCTGGTTAC
Source organism: Falsihalocynthiibacter arcticus (assembly GCF_000812665.2). GTDB lineage: Bacteria > Pseudomonadota > Alphaproteobacteria > Rhodobacterales > Rhodobacteraceae > Falsihalocynthiibacter > Falsihalocynthiibacter arcticus. Next base: position 745,753 of record NZ_CP014327.1, on the reverse strand, counting down.
GATGCCTTGAAAATCAAAATAAGTGGACGATTTCATGCCCATAAGGATCGCCCGCGTCACTGGCCCTTCGTCCGACATTTCAACGAGCGTTGGAAGGTTATGAGGATCGGAGTTGATCGCATAGCCAAAGATAAGGAGTTGCATGATCGGAACGCCGATCATCATCACAAAGGTGACTTTGTCGCGCCGCATCTGGACGAATTCCTTTGCCAGAACAGCCCATAACCGCGCAGGTGAGAATGACCATTTCATGGTTTGGCCCCACTGAAATTGTCGTCAACACCGGTCATCAGATAGATGAAAGCTTCTTCCAGTTCGGCCTCTTTTTGAACCCAACTATATACATTGGCAGCGTTATAGCGCGCCGCGAGTGCTTTGAGTTTTGCCTCATCTGTCCCCGACACATGCAAAACGGCGCCAAAGCGGGCAACCTGACCAACATCGGCATCCTGCCGGAGTAAGGATTCAAGATCCGAAATTTCAGGGCCCGTGACGCGCCACGTATAGAGGCCAATCATGCGCGGAATGTCATGCGCGGGCCCTGCGATTAGTTTTTTCCCATAGGCGATGTAGGCGATGAAATCGCATTGCACCGCTTCGTCCATGTAGTGGGTTGAAACGAGAACGGTCACGCCCGCTGCCGACAGGGAGCGTATTTCATCCCAGAAATCGCGCCGCGCTTTTGGGTCGACACCGGCCGTGGGCTCATCGAGCAACAACAGGGTGGGTTTGTGGATCAAACATGCCGCCAGCGCCAAACGTTGCTTCCACCCGCCTGACAACGTGCCCGCCAATTGGTTTGCGCGGTCAGCGAGGCCTAAGTCGCTCAATGCATCTTGGACACATTTCTTGCGGTTCTTAATCCGGTACATCCGCGCCATAAAATCGAGGTTTTCACGGATCGTCAGGTCCTCGTAAAGCGAGAACCTTTGGGTCATATATCCCACGTTTTCCTTAATGCTGCCTTGTTGCGACAGGATATCAAACCCAAGGCATGTACCCGCGCCCTCATCCGGCGTGAGCAACCCGCACATCATACGGATTGTCGTGGTTTTTCCTGACCCATTAGGCCCAAGAAAGCCGTAAATAGCCCCCTTGGGAACCTCCATATCAAAGCTGTCCACCACCCTTCGCCCGCCGAAAACCTTGGTCAGGCCTGTAACGGATATGGCAAATGGTTGGGTCAATCGCGTGGCCTCAACGTGAGGGGTTGTCCGGGCAAAACATCACCCGCATTCTCCAGTATAGATTCGGCCCGAAACACCAGCCGCGACCGCTCCTCGCGACTGTAAATGATGGGAGGCGTGTATTGCGGCGTCGCGGCAAGACGCGTCAGATGCGCGGTGATTTCGTCAGGGCAACCACTGCAGGCGACATCAAAAATTTCGCCTAACGACACACTGGCGCGCTCGCCTTCAGGGATGAAAAACAAAGCCTTCAAGCTTTCCGGAGGGAGGATCGAGACGACCGGAGCACCTGCCAAAGCAACTTCGCCCTGCTCGTAAAACACCTTGTCAACACGCCCACCAATCGGAGCTGTGACGGTGGTGTCATTCAGGGCGGAACGGGCGCCTTCAAGTTGGGCGAGGGCGGCGTCATGGGTGGCTTCGGCGGCTATCCTTTGGGAAATCCGCGCAGGCAATTCAGCGACGTGTAGTTGTGCCTCAAACTGGGCGACACGTGCGTTGGCCCCTTGTAACAAAGCCGTATCGGTATCGACGCGGGCTTGCGAAACGGACCCCGTTTTGGAAAGGCGTTGGGTGCGCTCCAATGTCGACTGGGCAAGGCGTTGATCCACCTTGGCGGAATCAAGCGAGGCGTGGATCACGGCGATCTCTTCGTCACGGCTTCCTGTCGCTAGATTTTCCAGATTTGCTTGCGCGACAGCAACTTGGGCCTGCGCCGCATGTAAGGCCGCGGTCTGGTGGCTGTCGTCGATTTGAAACAGCGTCTCAAGCGCAGAAATGGACTCGCCTTCTCGCGCGCGCATATTCACAATCCGACCCGCGACAGCAGACGCAATATAGACGTAATCACCCTCAGCATAGCCGTTATATTCCAAAACAACGGGCTCCCCAAAACTTGGAAAAATGGCGTTGATGATGACGATCAGCCAATTCGGAAGGGAGTTCATCTCGCTATCCTTTCTGGGGTTCGAGGCCTGCGTTTAGGATCAAAAGGTGGTTTTCAATTAGGTGGTCCAAATGAAATCCACCCTCTGGTTCAATCCCGAATATTTCGTAAAAAATGATGTGTGCGAGGATTGGTCCGATCACAGTTCGCGCGGTTAGTTCGGGGTCGATGGGCCGAATATGGCCTCCTTCGACACCCTGCGCCAAAAGCGTCGAAAGGGCAGGAATGGCGCGGTCTAAAACGGCGGTGCGAAATAGCGTGGCAATCTCTGGGGCTGCGGGAGCTTCATGGATTACGATCAAGGGGACGGCTCGGTTGCGTTTGTCCGTCAAGACCTTCCCCATCATTCGTAAGAATTGCTCAATAGCCGGGCGGGGATCCCCTTGATGACGCGAAATATTGTCAAATAGAGCATCCGTTAAGGGCGCGATTGTGCGATTCACCAAGCCCGCAAGTATGGCCTCTTTGGAGGGGAAATACAGGTAGACGGCCCCCTTGGAAATACCCGCGCGTTGGGCGACCTGATCCACACTTGTTCGTGCAAACCCTTGATCAATAAAGAGGGCAAGGGCCGCATCCAAAACCTCATCTGGGCGTGCGTTTGCACGTCGGCGAAACTTTGGTTCTGGTTTCTCTGATGGGGACATGTGAAAATTGTAACTGACTTGATGGTCAGTAGCAAGGGCTTTCCAAGTTAGGCATAGTGATAGTGGATGCATTTGAAAGCGCCTCAAAACATCGGGTTGTGACTGCTAGAAATCTGAACTAAGCATTGCCCCAACGATTGTTTGTCCACGTACTTGTGGCCAGACACCATATTTTATCCGTCGGGGGGCCCATTAGGGCTGAGAGGTGCTTGCACCGACCCGTCGAACCTGATCCGGGTTATACCGGCGTAGGGAACGGGTACTTTGCGCAAATCTCGCGCAGACTCTTTCTTTCGCTGGCATGCCCCAACTCGATGGAGATGCGCCAGTGAAAAAGACCACCCCAATCGCCCTAACAATAGCAGGCTCGGACAGCGGCGGTGGTGCAGGTGTGCAGGCTGATCTCAAGGCAATGTCGGCGAATGGATCGTTTGGGACCAGCGTCATAACAGCCATCACAGCGCAAAACACGACATCCGTAACCGCCGTCCATGAAGTGCCCGCAGATGTTGTCGCCGCGCAAATCAAGGCTGTGCTTTCGGATATTCAGGTCGGTGCAATCAAGCTTGGGATGCTGTTCTCGACCGCGATCATTGATGCCGTCGCGCAAGGCCTCGCCGATTTTAAAGGCCCCATCGTTGTTGATCCCGTGATGATCGCCAAATCCGGCGACGCGCTTTTGCAGAACGCGGCGATTGAAGCAATGGTTGCGAAAATTCTCCCCCTCGCCACGCTCCTTACCCCCAACCTGCCAGAGGCCGCCCGTCTTTTGCGCGAACCTCAAGCGCGCACATTGGCGGAAATAACCTCGCAAGGCCTGCGGCTTTTGGGCATGGGGCCGAGCGCGGTTTTGATGAAAGGTGGCCATGCCGAGGGCGATACCTGTACCGATATTTTGATCGAGGCTGGTGGTAGGGTGACAGCGCTTTCTGCGCCCCGCATTGTTACGCGAAATACGCACGGCACAGGGTGCACCTATTCTGCCGCAATTGCGGCAAACCTGTCCAAGGGGCTGGATTTGCATTCCTCCGTGGTCGCCGCGCATAGCTATTTGCAAGGAGCAATCGCCGCCGCGGATCAGTTGCAAATTGGCAAGGGGCACGGCCCCGTTCATCACTTTTATGGACAATGGTAATGCATGAAATCACAATCATCGGCGCGGGCGTCGCGGGCCTGTGTGTGGCGCGCGCCTTGTTGGATCGCGGCGCCCATGTCACGGTTATTGATCGCCACGCCACCCCGGGGCCACAGGCTTGCTCATGGTGGGCGGGCGGGATGCTTGCCCCATTTTGCGAGGGTGAAAGCGCCGAAGAGCCCGTGATCCGACTTGGCCAAGAGGCCGCCAACTGGTGGGAAGCGAAAACGCAGACCGTACATCGCAACGGCTCTCTCGTGGTTTCACTGACGCGCGACAAAGCGGACCTGACTCGATTTGCACGACGCACGACCAACTTTCGAGAGGTCACTTCGGACGAAATCTCCACGTTAGAGCCTGATTTGGCCGACCGTTTCACCAAAGGGCTTTACTTCGAAAGCGAGGCGCATCTGGCTCCTCGCGAAACTTTGGCGCGATTGCAGGCAAGTCTGGTGGCGGATGGCGCGGTGTTTGAGCAGGCCGAAGCCGACCCCGAGGATTTTGCCCAGCGAGGCCTAACCATTGATTGTCGAGGGTTTCAGGCCCGCGATCAGATCGCTGATCTACGCGGAGTGAAAGGCGAGATGCTTGTGCTCTCCTGCCCCGAAGTCACCTTAAGCCGCCCCATCCGCCTTCTGCACCCACGCGTCCCGCTTTATATTGTACCGCGCGGCGACGGCGTTTTCATGCTGGGCGCGACGATGATTGAAGGCCGCGCAGGCAAGCACGTCACCGCCCGCGCGCTGCTCGAACTGCTGAGCGCAGCCTATGCTCTGACGCCCGCTTTTGGCGAGGCCGAGGTGTTGGAAATTGGCGTTGATAGTCGCCCCGCATTTCCCGACAACCTGCTGCGCATTCGCCGCGATGGAAACCTTATCCGCGCCAACGGTCTCTATCGGCATGGGTTCCTATTGGCTCCCGCGTTGGCGCGCATGGTGGCGGAATTAATCTTTGATAACAAACAGCCGGAGGTGATGGATGATACTGCAAATTAATGGCGAGCCCGTGGACGTTCAGATCGACACATTGGCTGACTTACTCGTGGCCCGAGGGTTCGGGGAAGCCAAAGTTGCAACTGCCGTGAACGGCCAATTTGTTCCCGCGACCGCGCGAGCCGATTTCGTGATGTCCGACGGTGATAGGATCGAAGTCCTTGCCCCGATGCAGGGGGGATAAAGGATGCGTGATTTTTATGGCACGACCCTTGCCAATGGTTTCATGCTGGGCTCCGCGCAATATCCGTCCCCTGCGATCTTGGCAGATGCGTTTAAGCGGAGTGGGGCGAGTGTCGCGACGGTTTCGCTGCGCCGCGAGAGTGGGCAGGATCGGGCGGGGCAGGATTTCTGGCACCTGATCCGCGACCTTGGCGTGCATATCCTCCCCAACACCGCGGGCTGTCATAGCGTCAAAGAGGCCGTCACGACCGCCCATATGGCTCGCGAAGTTTTCGACACGAAATGGATCAAACTTGAGGTGATTGGCGAGGAGGACACGCTGCAACCCGATGTTTTCGGGCTGGTCGAAGCTGCCCGTATTCTTAGCGAGGACGGCTTTCAGGTTTTCCCCTACACCACCGAAGATTTGGTCGTCGCGGATAGGTTGCTCCATGCGGGCTGCGAGGTTTTGATGCCTTGGGGCGCGCCGATTGGGTCGGGCTTGGGGTTGAATAATATTTTTGGATTACGGGCGATGCGAGCCCATTTTCCGGATGTGCCCTTGGTGATCGATGCGGGGCTTGGCCTGCCTTCCCAAGCGGCACGCGCAATGGAGCTTGGGTTTGATGCTGTGCTCTTAAACACGGCCGTTGCAAAAGCGGGCGACCCCGCCGCCATGGCCGAAGCATTCGCCACCGCAATACGCGCCGGTCAGCTTGCGGCGATTGCCGACCCGATGGAGCCGCGCGATATGGCTGCGCCCTCGACCCCCGTTATCGGAAAGGCGTTTCTCGAATGAAACTAGATCGATTTTACCCCATTTTTGACAGCGCGGATTGGCTCGAACGCCTCGTCCCATTGGGAATCAAACTGGTGCAATTGCGAATGAAGGATGCAAGTGCAGACCACCTTCGCGCCCATATCAGGCGGGCGAAATCCGTCTGTGCGGATCATGGTTGCACACTGGTCATCAACGATCATTGGCGCCTCGCGATTGATGCGGGGTGTGATTATATCCATCTGGGGCAGGAGGACCTCGAAGACGCGGATATCGTGGCCATTCAAGCGGCCAAAATCCGCCTCGGGATCAGCACCCACGACAAAACGGAACTCGCCCGAGCCCTCGAGTCGCGACCAGATTACATCGCCCTTGGGCCCATCTATCCGACCATCCTCAAGAAAATGAAATGGCATGAACAGGGCATCGAGAAACTAACGACGTGGCGCAACTTGATTGGGGATACGCCCCTGATTGCGATTGGCGGAATGCGCATCGACCGCGCGGCGGGGGCCTTTGAGGCTGGCGCGGATGTTGTGGCCGCCGTCACCGACATTACCTTGAATGACAGTCCCGATGACCGCGTCCGCGCTTGGTTGGCGGCAACACGATGAGCAGATACGCGCGCCAGACCACCCTTCCCGAAATTGGCGAGGCTGGACAGGCCGCCTTACGAGCAGCGCGGGTGCTGGTTGTAGGCGTCGGCGGACTTGGTGCGCCTGTGCTTCAGTATTTGGTGGGGGCCGGCATTGGGTACCTCACTCTTGTTGACAGCGATGTTGTCTCGCTGTCCAATCTTCACAGACAAACGCTCTTTCGAGAAGAGGATGTTGGTCTATTAAAGGCAAAAGTGGCCGAAGAGACCCTTCACCGCCTGAATGCCGATTGCGAAATTAGTTGCGTTACCTCCGCGCTCACCCCCGCAAATGCGCAGCACCTTGTCGCGCAGAGCACCCTTGTTTTGGATTGCGCGGATAGTTTCGCCGCAAGCTACACGCTTTCCGATTTTTGCCACGCGACTGGGGTTCCTTTGATCAGCGCCTCAGTTCTTGGCTTCGCGGGATATGTGGCGGGGTTTTGCGGCACCGCGCCATCCTTGCGGGCAGTATTCCCCGACCTGCCAGACCGCGCAGCAACCTGCGCAACCGCAGGCGTCATGGGGCCCGTCGTTGGCATGATCGGCGCCGCACAAGCACAGATGGCCATAAGCTATCTTACTGGACAATCTCCGTCTCCTCTTGGCCAACTCCTAAGCTTTGATATGCAAAATTTCCGTACGGGTGGCTTCCGATTTGATAGCGCCCCAGAGCCAAGGGCCGACCTTGGTTTTATCGCAGCATCTGACCTTACCCCTACTGATTTTGTCGTAGAACTGCGCGATGCAACGGAAGCCCCAATCCCCGTCACGCAAACCGCAAAGCGCCTCAATGTCGCAGAGTTTGCAGGCCAACATCCCACACCAGACGCGGGCCAGCGCGCAGTTTTCACTTGCCGATCTGGCTTGCGCGCATGGCAAGCCGCCACTCACCTTCGGACCTATTGGACCGGAGAAATTTCCCTCATTGCAATGGGCGACACGCCACATACCGAAAGGCAGACCACATGAAATTAGCCTACCTAACCACCGCATTTACCCTCGCGGCCACCCCCATTATGGCCGCAGATCAAATGACGTTGTTGCTGGATTGGTTTGTGAACCCCGATCACGGCCCCATCATTGTCGCCCAAGAGATGGGGTATTTCGCGGATCAAGATTTGGAGGTGAACATTATTGCTCCAGCCGACCCGTCCGATCCCCCAAAACTTGTTGCTGCTGGCAAGGCGGATTTGGCGATATCCTATCAACCGCAGCTGCATCTCCTCATTCATGAAGGACTTCCGCTACAACGAGTTGGCACGCTCGTTGCGACGCCTTTGAACTGCCTCCTTGCGTTGGCGGACGGCCCGATCAAATCGCCAGCGGACCTCGCAGGCAAGAAGGTTGGCTTCTCTGTGGGCGGTGTTGAAAAAGCGGTTATGGGCGCGATTTTGGACCACAACGGATTGACGTTGGATGATGTCGAAATGGTCAACGTGAACTGGTCGTTGTCGCCCTCGCTTATGTCTGGGCAAGTTGATGCGGTCATCGGCGCGTATCGGAATTTTGAGTTGAACCAAATGGAAATCGAAGGCGTCGAGGGCAACTGCTTTTTCGTCGAAGAAGAGGGCCTGCCCGCCTATGATGAGCTGATTTATGTGGCTAACCCCGACACGATGGACAAAGAGATGATCGCTCGCTTCTTGGCCGCAACCGAGAAAGCGACGCAGTATATCGTCAATCATCCTGAAGAAAGCTTTGAGGTTTTCGCGAGCACCTCTGCCGAGTTGCAAGATGAGCTAAACGCCCGCGCTTGGGTCGATACATTCCCGCGTTTTGCGTTGCGCCCAACGGCGATGGATGTGGGCCGTTATGCGGCGTTTGAAGCTTTCCTGAATGAGGCGGGGCTGATCCCCTCGCAGAACCCTGTTTCAAAAATCGCCATCGATGTGACAGCGAAATGATAGCGCCGGATTATGGCAAAACCTTCGCGCTTTGGCGCGAGGGGGCAGCGGGGGCTTGGCAGGATTATACCCGCCACGCCTTTGTCGAAGGTCTGCGGGACGGGTCTTTGCCGCGCGAAGCGTTTGTGCAGTACCTCATTCAGGACTATGTGTTTCTCGTGCATTTCTCGCGCGCGTGGTCCCTTGCCGTGGTCAAATCCGAGGCGCTTGAGGAAATGAAAGTTTGCGCCGCGACGGTCGATGCTCTTGTTAATCACGAGATGTCGCTTCACGTGTCGGTTTGCGCCACCGAAGGGATTGACGAAGCCACGCTATTTAACGCGACCGAAGCCGTCGAGAACCTTGCCTATACGCGCTATGTTTTGGATGCGGGCCTGCAGGGGGATTTCCTTGATTTAATGGCGGCCTTGGCGCCCTGCGTTATGGGATATGGCGAAATTGGCCTGCGTTTGGCCGAGAGTAAAGCCCCCGACACGCCATATGCCGACTGGATTAACACCTATGCCGACCCCGGATATCAGTCGGTTTGCGCCAGCGTTGGTTCCATGATCGATGGTGCTGTCGCGCGGCGAATTGGGGATCTCGCAACGTCGCCACGCGTAAATGCCTTGCAGGATCGTTTTTCTATGGCCACGACCCTTGAGGTTGGTTTCTGGCAAATGGGCCTCAACACGCAATGACGACTCCGCCAAGCATACGCCTCGCGGGGAAGCACCGTATCGATGGGAAACTGTTGTTCGATGCTGACCTCACCTTGCCCGCAAGCCAGTGGACGTGCCTACTCGGGCGGTCGGGTGTCGGAAAATCGACGGTATTGCGACTGATCCTTGGGCTGGAAACGGGGGGGCAGTTTGACGGCTCAATCGAGGCCTCGGATGGTTTGAGTCTTGCTGGACGTATCAGCTATATGGCGCAATCGGACCTGTTATTGCCGTGGTTGTCCGTTCTGGAAAATATCTGCATTGGTGCCCGCTTGCGGGGAGAAACTCCCGATTATACCCGTGCTACTGCCCTTTTGGAGCGCGTTGGCCTCGCAAAGCACATCGCGCAGAAACCGAAATCATTGTCGGGCGGGATGCGCCAACGCGCGGCCCTCGCACGCACGCTTATGGAAGATCAGCCTATTGTCTTTTTAGACGAACCATTCTCGTCGCTTGATGCCGGAACCCGCGCGGATATGCAGGAGTTGGTCGCGGAAGTTATGGCGGATCGTACCATTTTACTTGTCACACATGATCCCTCCGAAGCGGCCCGATTGGCCGATCAGATCATTATCCTGTCGGCACAGAGCGCAACGGTTTGGCCAACCCCTGATACGCCCGCATTGCGGGAAATCAACGACCCGCAAACGCTCTCCTGCCAAGGCCGCCTGTTGGCCTATCTGCGCGAAGTGCCGGCATGAGGCGACGTGATATCCTTTTTGCGGTCTTGCTTGGTCTCGCTTTGTGGCAAGCTGCGGTGGTGCTTACACATGCTCCACATTACATTTTGCCCTCCCCTTGGCGCGTGGCAAAGGCCGCCTATAAAAGCCGCGTTATCCTTGCGGAAAATGCGTGGATCACGAGTGTTGAAGTCTTGCTTGGTCTTGTCCTTGGGTCGGTGTTGGGCGCGTTAACAGCAATCCAGCTAACGCTTTCAAAAACCTCAGAGCGGCTGATCCTGCCGCTGCTGGTGTTCACACAGGCCGTACCCGTTTTCGCGCTCGCGCCGTTGCTGACCCTTTGGTTTGGCTATGGTATGGGATCGAAAATTGTCATGGCGATCCTCATTATTTACTTCCCCGTAACCACGGCGTTTCATGATGGCCTGACTCGCATTGACGGGGGATACCGTGATTTGTCGGTTTCGATGGGGGCAGGAAAATACCACTTCATGCGGTACGTGCAAATTCCAAACGCGCTGCCGAATCTTGGCACCGGACTTAAGCTGGCCGCAGTCTATGCCCCGATCGGCGCGGTGATTGGCGAATGGGTGGGCGCCTCCAAAGGGCTTGGCTATTTAATGTTGCTGGCCAATGGGCGCGCCAAAATCGACTTGATGTTCGCAAGCCTCATTGTACTGGCCTGTTTGACGGTTCTCCTCCACATTACCGTGGGCAATCTGGCTGCACGCCTAACAAGGTATGCCGAGGGGACGACACACCACACGTGACGGCACTCGAAAACCGGAACGCTTTATAGAGGCCAAACGATCAGGATCGTGGGCATGGCAACTGCCACAACCAGCACCTCAAGCAGGAGGCCCATACGCCAGTAATCGCCAAACCGATATCCGCCAGGTCCAAGGATGATGGTGTTGTTTTTGTGCCCAATCGGGGTGAGGAAAGCGCAGGAGGCGGCCACCGCGACGGTCATAAGCCATGCATCTGGATTGGTGCTGGTTGCCGCAGCCATCCCCATCGCAATCGGGGCGGCGATCAGTGTTGTTGCGACATTGTTCAGGAAATCTGACAGGGTCATGGTCACAATCATCAGTGCAAGAAGCGAGACCCAAGCGGGGAATCCGTCCGTTATAGAAAGAATTTGTGAAGCGATAAGTTCTGCGCCGCCAGAATTTTCAAACGCTTCTGCAAGCGGGATAAGGCTGGCCAGAAGAACAATAACTTTCCATTCGATGGAATCATAAACATCGCTGCCCGACACGAGTCCAATCGCGACCAAGGCAATGACGGCGGCCGCAAGGGCAACCGGAATCGCAACCCAACCCAAAACGGCGGTGCCAATTGCCGCTAAAAATATCCCAATTGAGAGGCCTGCTTTAGAGCGTTGAACGACTTGGGTCTTGCGCCCTTCAAGGGGAAGAACCCCCAGAAAGGCCGCCGCCGCCGCGTTTCGCTCGGGTGCGCCGAGAAGTAAAAGAACGTCCCCCGGTCTGATCGTCAACAGGCGCACCCTGTCTGTAAAACGGCGCCCATTACGCGAGACTCCTAAGAGGGTGACAGATTGGGAGTACAGGAGCTTCAATCCCCGCGCAGTGCGTCCCGCAATCCGCGCACCTTCCGGGACGATGGCTTCAGTGAGGGCCAAGCCGCCCGATGCGACGCCACCTGAATGCTTTTCGGAGCCTGAAAACTCTAGGTCGCTTTTCCCCAGAAAGGTTTCAATAGATTTCGTTTCCCCCTCAACGACAATAAAGTCGCCAGCCCGTATTTCCTGCGAGGCTGCAAACCCGGGCAAGCGTTTCCCGCGCCGCACCAACCCCAGAATATGCAAATCGTGTTCTTCCGCGAGCGGGTACAGGTCGCCGACGGTAGACGTGGTCTCCATGGATTTGTCGCCGACGCGCAGTTCGGCGATGTAGCGGCCCTTGGCGAACTCGCCTTCTTGTTCAAAAGCCCCTTCGCGTTTGGGCAGCAACCGCCACCCGATGAGGGACACAAAGGCAATCCCGCGATGGCGACAGTCAGGCCGACAGGGGCAAAATCAAACATCCCAAACGGCGCGCCAAGCACGTCCTCGCGGTAAGCGGCGATGACAATATTTGGCGGCGTCCCAATTAGGGTTATCATTCCACCAAGAATAGTCGCAAAAGATAGGGGCATCAGCGACTTACTGACCGTACGTTTTGCCTTGGCGGCGGCGTCGATGTCGAGCGGCATCAACAGCGCCAGCGCGGCCACATTGTTAATAACCGCCGACAAACCAGCGCCGACGACTGCCATAACTGCGATATGCAGCGGTAGGGGGCGTTCGGAGTCCAAAACGCGTTCTGCAAGCTTTTCGATGGCTCCCGACCCAACAAGGCCGCGTGACACAATTAGGACTAAGGCAATGATGGCGACAGCCGAATGCCCGAAGCCGGAAAAGACATCCTCGGTCGGCACCAGCCCTAAAATGGCGGCGAGCACGAGGGCTCCGAATGCGACGAGGTCATAGCGGATACGCCCCCAGACAAGCAGCACAAAAAGGACAGCGAAAATCGCAATAATCAGGGTCTGGTCAGATGGCATTAGGTAATACTTCTCTCTGTTGAGCGCTTGATGATAGTCTTACCATCAATTGCCACAATGCAAAGCGCTACCATTCCTCAAAGAAGCGCGGGCCAGATCAAACTACAACGGCAGTTGTGGCACGATGTACGCTGGATCGTCTTGTAGTTGCGCCATTTCATAGACATTAATTTGCCATTTGCCGTAAAGTGCGGTGGCGTAATCTGAATCCGAGAGCAATTCCGCGATTGTGTATTCCCATGGTACCCTGACGCCTTGGTCCTCGGAGGGCAGCACGGAAAATGTGTCGGATCGAACAGGATGACGCCCTGTCATACTCACCGTAACCGACGTTGTGTTACTTCTCCTAGGTCAGCGCATAGCCTAATGTGTGAAATTTCGTATTTCGTCTCGTGTGTATTCCTCTTTCGTATTGCATCCATGAAAATATCTACCAAAACGGGTAGCCGATTTGCGGGCCATAGACATACCCCACAGGGCCGATTTGCCAGTTTTCATTCAGGAACCGTGATGCGGACTAGTCTAGGTGTGCGTCGATCCTGTTCCGATACCCCGTGCCACTGTTTTCAAGGTTGTACGTGACGCCCACGACGGAGGAAAACTCGATGCCCTTTGCTGCGTCAAAATAGGTATACCCCCCCCCACCCATATCGACCGCGACATGGCCAATGCCGATATTCGCAAGACGCCTTGAATCGTAATCGCCTGTGGGAATATCGCCAGTGACATAAGTCATCCGGTTGTTGTTACCCTCGCTCCAAGCAAGGCTGACGATGGGGTAAAGATAGGTGAAACCTGTCACGGAATCGCCGCGGTTCAACTCGGTTGTGATTCCGGTGATCGCAAGGTCGGTGTCGGTGGTGGTGTTACCCCAACCGAACCCCAAGCCTAGGGCAAATTGCCCTCCCCAGAGCTTTGTTTCCGGCGCGTAGGTCGGTTGAGCCATGAGCAGCGGCACGGTGGAATTAAGGCCAGCGGTCGCCACGTTGCCGCGCCCAAGTTGTTTTGAACCAGAGGCCCCGCCGCCGTAACGATAACCTCGGATTGGCACTGACCAGCTACGTATTGCAGGGACGGCGGCACTTGCAAGCGGCGCAAAGCCGCCGTCTCTGCAATACGTAGCGCAAGAGAGAGGGCTGAAGGTCTATGACTTATTTTGGATATACTCGGGGTTTTTGAACACCCGACTTTTGCATTGACGGACTGAGCGAATGAGATTCAGGTGTCTTTATGATCCGCCCTAATTTTCTTACCACTGCAGACCGCCTTGAGCTTTTATCCTGCGTGGAGCGCCAGCGTGAGGATCACGGGGTTGCGCGGCGGGCGAATGCGCTTTTGCCGCTGAATGATGGGATGTCATGTGCCCAAATCGCAAAGGTTCTGTTTCTGTTTCTGGACGACGACACGATGCGCAGCTGGCACAAGCAATATTTGGCTGAGGACTGGGAGGTCGTCGCTTACGATGGGTGGAAAGGCGGGCAGTCACGGATGACGATTGCTCAAGAGGCGGATTTGAGCGAATGGCTTGAGGAACGGTTCTGCCGTTCAACGGCGCAGATCAGAGCCTATATGGGTGCAAAATTCAACATCCACTATTCTCATTCTGGCTGCATCAAGCTTCTGGCCCGCCTGGGGTTCGAGTATCGCAAACCAAAGGCGTTGCCCCGTGTGGCTGACGTTGAAAAGCAGGCCGCATTCATCGCATTTCATACGAACCTACTGAATAACTTGCCTGCCGACGAGGCCGTCGACTTCTCGGATGCAGTTCATCCGGAATATCAAAGCAAACCCAGCCATGGTTGGGCTCGCAAAGGGTCAAATCCCGCCATCCAAACGACATCTGGGCGCGTGAACATTCACGGCGCTCTGAACCTGGAAACCTTTGACGCGCCCTTCGTTGAACCAACCACCGTCGATGGGGTCAGCTCCGTTCAGCTTCTCGCCAAAATTGAGGCCAGAAACCCTGACAAACGTATCATTCACGTCATTTGGGACAATGCCCCATACCACAAAGGCCCCAATGTCAGAGCGTTCCTGTCGCGCAAAAACTGTCGCATTCATCTGATCCAACTGCCGCCCTATTGCCCTCAATTCAATCCCATTGAGAGGCTCTGGGCCATCATGCACAGCCACGTCACCCATAATCGACACTATCCAACGTAAAAACACTTCGCCAACCCAATCTTGAACTTTATGCGAGGGGTCGTCCCAAAAAAGTGGCGCAACTTTCGAGATCAAGTAACTGATGTAAAACGCGGAGCAATAATGGGCCACAGAAGCGGCTGCGTATCGCAGTTGTAGCGGAGTAAAAATCCGCCAGTTTGTGTCCTTCGTTTATTCGGAGGGCGGGAGATGTATTCTGTGGATATTTATAATCGTGTGCGCCGTGCTTGTTTGAAGGACGGGATGTCTACTCGAGAAGCGGCGCGTTATTTCAACAAGGATCGCAAAACGATAGCCAAGATGTTGCGGCATGAGCTCCCTCCTGGTTATCGGCGTTCAGAAGCCCCGCGTCGCCCAACGCTTGATGATTATGTTGGTGTCATCGATAATATACTGCGTACAGATAAGGCCCTGATCAAAAAGCAGCGCCACACCGCCAAGCGTATTTTTGAGCGTTTGAGGGATGAACACGGGTACGCGGGAAGCTTGACGACAGTGACCTATTACGTTCGCGAACAAAAGCGACGCACTAAAGAGGTGTTTGTACCGTTGTCGCATCGGCCAGGCCACGCGCAGGTTGATTTTGGTGAGACACTTGGCGTGATTGGTGGCGTGGAATGCAAGATCCATTTTTTTGTAATGAGCTTACCGCATTCTGATGCGGTGTTCGTTAAGGGATACCCTGCCGAGACGACGGAAGCATTCTGCGACGGCCATGTGTCCGCCTTTGCGTTCTTTGATGGTATTCCGCAGTCCATTCTCTACGACAACACCAAGATCGCCGTTGCGCGGATACTCGGGGACAGAACGCGTATTCGCACACGTCGGTTCACTGAGCTGCAATCCCATTACCTGTTCGATGACAAGTTCGGGCGACCAGCGCGAGGAAACGATAAAGGCAACGTTGAGGGCATGGTTGGATATACGCGTCGCAACTTCATGGTCCCTGCGCCGCGTTGTGACAGCTTTGATGATTTGAACGCCCATCTGGAAGCGAAGTGTTTAGCACGTCAGGACGATACTTTGCGCGGCCACACCCAAACCATAGGTCAACGTTTGGTATCCGATTTTGATGCGCTGATGGGGTTGCCCGTGGCGGAATATGAAGCCTGCGACCATGTCAACACACGGGCCACTTCGATCTCGATGGTGCGCTATCGCAGCAATGACTACTCGGTGCCGGTGGCTTATGCACACCACGATGTTCATGTGCGTGGGTTTGTACATGAGGTTATCATCGGCTGCGGTAACGAGATCGTTGCACGGCACAAACGATCCTACCTATCCGCGGATATGATCTTTGACCCGCTCCACTTCCTGCCCTTGATTGAGCAGAAGGTGGGGGCTTTGGATCAGGCAGCCCCTTTGCAGGGCTGGAATCTACCGGATGCCTTCGCCACCCTGCACCGACTGCTCGAAGCCAGAATGGGCAAACCGGGCAAGCGAGAATACGTTCAAGTTCTGCGCCTTTTGGAAACATTCGAGATGGACGTTGTGCAAGGCGCAATCCAGCATGCCATTGATCTGGGCGCTATTGGCTATGATGCCGTAAAACACCTTGTGCTATGCCGTATTGAGAAGCGGCCACCGCGATTGGATTTGGACTTCTACCCGTATTTGCCTAAGGCCAATGTCGGCACGACACGCCCATCCAGTTACATGAGCCTGCTGGGAGCCACGGCATGACAGATGCTCCCCAAATCCTTCTGCACCACCACCTCAAGAAGTTGCGCTTGCCAACGTTCCAAGGAGAGTACGCAAAACAAGCCCAAATCTGTGCTGCTGAGAATAAGGACCACATCCAATATCTGGCGCGTCTGTGCGAGATGGAGTTAATTGACCGCGAACGGCGGATGATCGAAAGGCGGATCAAAGCGGCGAAGTTCCCCAGCACCAAAAGCCTGGATAGTTTTGACTTCAAGATCATGCCCAGCTTGAACAAGCCACTGACGATGGACTTGGCTCGATGTGACTACGTGGATCGCAGAGAAAACATTATTGCCCTCGGCCCATCGGGAACGGGCAAGACCCACATAGCTTTAGGACTTGGATTAGCCGCGTGCCAAAGAGGGTTGAAAGTACGGTTCACGACGGCGGCAGCCTTGGTTCATGATCTGATAGAAGCCCAAGATGAGCTCCGATTGCAGCGCATGCAAAAGCAACTGACGAGCCAGAATCTGTTGATCATTGATGAATTAGGCTTCGTTCCTCTGAGTAAATCCGGCGCAGAATTGCTCTTTGAGGTGATCTCGCAGTGCTACGAACGTGGTTCCATCATCATAACCTCAAACCTGCCCTTTGATGAATGGACCGAAGTCTTTGGCTCAGAGCGGCTCACGGGAGCCTTGCTGGATCGTTTGACACATCACGTCCACATCCTTGAGATGAACGGCGAAAGCTATAGGCTCAAACACAGTCGTAAGAACCGCCAGTAGTCAAAACACATCAAGATCAGAACAATGTTGGCCCATGGGCCAACATGCGCTTTGGCACGCGTTAGCTATTTGGGGGCACGCGCACCAAAGCGCAGAATATCCGAGAACTCAGTGGACCAATTTTACGCCGCGATCTGGTCCCTTTTTACTCTGCGATTGACAATGCAAAAGTCGGGTGTTCAAAGACTCCAAGTAGATATATCATTTGTTTATATATTTCGCGTGCAGAAAATTGTGCAGCAAAATCTATAGCAAATTACCTTTGCGTGAAATCTGATGTCTGCAACACACTAATTGTCGGGTAACTGTAATTTGAGATCACACAATCCTCAATCTTCTAGGTAATCGAACCATACTGCTGACAGATTGAAAATTGCGGATGCTGTAGAGAAGTTGGAGACTTGGCGTAGGTATTACAATGAGGAACGACCTCACAGCGCGATTGGGAATAAGCCCCGATCATGCCCTTAAAATTAGCCCGTCAAACTGATCAAAGCCGGAAATAACTAGACCTAGGTGGCCCAGCGTCAGGGAGCGGAGCAATCGGACACCTCCGTATAAACAATATTTCTTGCTTTGAGGCGGAGAGTTTAATACTTTTTCAGGGGACGAAGTGGCTTCTTATGCGCCATGCTAAATCAATTGCTGCGGAGATTGATTATTACACTTCAGCGCCATCAAAATTCATCCGGGCCAATAACATTTCCAACAGTTTCCGATGCTCAGTTGCGTACCGCAACCATTGAGGATGCAGAGGTTCAAGCCATGATGCAGCCTTGGATCGGCATGGAGTGTTTTCAGCTTAGTCGGGGCCGTCTAGTGGCAAATATTCAAAGTCTGGATTTTGGCTCTTGTCAGATCGTGCGTGAAACCCAGTATGCTGCAGTGCAAAAGATAGGGGTTACACCCACCAATTTATGTACCTTGTCGTTTTGCACACCCGCCCCCGGTTTTCGATTTTCCGACCATAGCGGTTCCAGCGCGGGCAACGTTTTTCTGATGCCGGAGAACACAGCGTTTGATATTTTTGTTCCGGCAGGCGCAGAGACAGTTTACGTCAGTCTGGATCAAGAATCCCTCATTAGTGGTGCACGCATCCTGAATCCGCGGGATTGGGCGGAGGCTCCATTGCACGTGACCGCATTTGATACGATTCCGCAGGCATCTTTTGGCGGCATGGTGACCGCGTGGTTGGCCGCAGCGAACAAAACCGCTACACTTGGGTCGCCGCTGGACGTACAAACCATCGAGCGCAACGTTTTCGATGCACTTTTGCAATTGATCAGCACTTCAACGACTGACGATTTTACGCCTCCCGCACGCTGGCGTTCATTTCAAATTTGCCGCAAGGCCAAAACGTTCATTGAAGAATGGAACGACGTCGAAGCGCAGCCGGGCATCGTAGACCTTTGTGCCGCCGTCGGTGTTTCTGCGCGCACGTTGCAATATGCGTTTCGAGATTATGTAGGCATGTCGCCGGTGACATATCTGCGTCTTTGGCGCTTGAATAGGGCGCATGCCGCATTGTTGGAAGCTGATACGCGGTCCACTTCCGTTACAGAAGTGGCGATGCAGTTCAATTTTGGCCATTTGGGGCGCTTTTCTGGTGACTACAATCGCTTGTTCGGCGAAGTTCCATCGATAACATTAGCCCGCTAATCCTTGGGAAATTCTCAAAATTTTTGCGGAAAACGGATAGCGTGGGCAAAACCTCCTGATCATAGTGAGGACGTACGTCGTGGACGGGATTCAGTCGGGTAGACATGCGAAATGCATACCGTGAGGCGGCAACCAGATGCGCATAAGAACAATCAAACTGATGGACCTCGGCTTCGCCCGCAATAGGTTGCATGGGATTGTAATTGCCGGATTTGGGGTTATTGCCTTATCGCCAAATGCTTGGGGGCAAACTGCCGACATTTCCGATTACCTCGAAACGGTTAGAACCGAATATAACCTGCCAGCGCTGGCGGCTGCGGTCGTCCAAAATGGCAATGTCACCGCTGCGGCAGCCGTCGGCACACGGATCTACAACGCGCAAATTCCAGTCACCATTGATGACCGTTTTCATCTTGGTTCTAACGTGAAATCAATGACGGCCGTTTTGGCTGGTATGCTGGTAGACGACGGAAGCCTGACTTGGGATTCTTCCGTCGGAGAGGTTCTAGGCGGCGACATTCCGGAGATGAACACAAGCCTTGCCGCCGTTACCCTCGGAGAGATTCTTTCACACTCAAGCGGGATTCCCAGTGACAATGACGAAATGCTCGACCTTTATTTCAACGAAAATATCTTTGATTACAATTCGGCAGACTTGCGGTTGGTGGCGTTGGAGGCATGGAAACAGAATGACGTGGTCTTGCCTGATGGCTCACCCTTTCAGTATTCTAACTTTGGCTATATGATCGCCGGATCAATGATCGAGAAGGTCACAGGCCGACCGTGGGAACAGCTCTTAATCGAACGCATTTTTATCCCAATGGGAATGGAAACCGCGCGGATCGGGCCGCAAGCAACTTATGGGCTTATTGATGCGCCAGTCGGTCACCGGATCAAGGCAGATGGAAGCGTCATGCCAATGCTCTGGGGGCCCGCGGCCGATGTGCCGCCCGTCCTGTTCCCTGCGGGCAGTGCGAGTATGTCCGTAAGGGATTTTGCCAAATGGGCCGCGTGGAATGCCGGCCAATCGACACGTGGCCCATCTTTGGTTACGCCCGAAACGCTGGCTGATATCCACGCCACCCGTGTTCAGACGCCAGTGCGTGATAACCCGCCATCTGGGACGCCAGTCACGGGTGGGTACGGATATGGATGGAGCGTAGTTGCGTTTGATTGGGCGGGCAAACCGTTGCTAACCCACAATGGTTCAAACTCCATGAACTTTGCCCAGATCGTCATCGACCCAGAACTGGACTTGGGGGTTGTGGTCCTGACCAACTTTTCCGGTCCCGCCGCCAGTGCAGCAGTGGGAGTCGTGATGCAAAAACTTTATGTGGAATATGTCACTCCATAGCCATCAAGGCATTACCCAATTGCGCCTTTGCGCGCCTGAAACCAACAAGAAGGAGATGGCCATGTGCCAAGACTGTCCGGATAAAACAGTAAACCGACGCAATTTGATTGTGGGAGGGCTGGCTCTTGCTGGCGCTGGCGCGACCATTTCGCCCGCCGCAGCCCAGACGGCTACAGATGAAGCAATGCCGGTTTCCCCCGAAGAAGCCCTACAGCGCCTGATTGATGGCAATGCGCGCTATGTCGCGAATGCACCTATCAATACCGACCATTCCGTCGGGCGTGTTGCAAGAGCAGCTGGGCAGCAACCGTTCGCCGCAGTTGTGTGTTGTTCGGATTCTCGGGTTGCACCGGAATTGGTGTTCGATCAGGGGCCAGGCGCGCTATTTGTGGTGCGTGTTGCTGGAAACTTCATCAACGAAGACGGTCTTGCCAGCCTTGAGTTTGGTGCGGCAGTGTTAGGCCTCAAACTGATTGTCGTGCTTGGGCATAGTTCTTGCGGGGCTGTCGTGGCGACTATTGCTTCAATTCAAGACAATGAACTCCCGCCAGGCCACTTGCCTAGTCTTGTGAATGCAATCCGTCCCGCAGTTTACGATGTTATGGCAAAAAATCCCGATGATCTGCTCGTTGCTGCCACAGAGCGCAACGCCATTAACAACGCTGAACGCGCGCAGACTGAAGCCCCAATCCTTTCCGAGCTTCACAGTTCAGGAAAGCTAAAATCCGCTGCGGCGATTTATGAAATCAGCACGGGAGAGGTGACGTTTCTCTCATAGTCTCGCCACTCTCATCCTAATGCACAAACGTATGTTTTTGCCATTGTTCCGCCTATTTTTCCGGCTGCGTTGATGCGGAATGGTATCGCAAAATTGCGGCTCACCATACGTCAGCGCATTGGCGGCGGATTCTGTGGATGGATTTCGGCTGCGATTAGTCTGGCGGTTTCATCCGCCCAATTGGGTAGCGCGGCAGACCAATCATCGACCGACTTCTGGCTATAGGTCGTGGCAATTGCAATCGTGATCCGCCCCACATCGGAGCGTTCGTCGGGCAGGGTGCCGACAGAGGATGCATACCCCCGAATAACGGCGTCTGGAATACCCAATCTCCCTGCAGCATTACCCCCAAACCGTAGCTAAAGTCCGCAGTCAACGCATGACAATTAGGGCAGCCCGCGAGAGGTGCGCCAAAACCGATCAAATATGGCGTGATCATCTGTTCGCGCGATTCTGGCTTTAGAAAACCATCGTGACCGACAATAGCGTCAAAGCTGCGCGCGACATTTGAAATCGTCGAAACCTGAATTGCGCCGCTTGGCAGTGTCCATGACGGGTTCCAGAATGTAGAATCCTCCCAGACCCCGCGTTCGGCGGTAAACCCGTGAATAACGGGGGCGGGAATTTGGGCTGTATCAAAGCTGACCGTTGCCGTGAGGTCCAGTGGCTCGAGAATATAGTGTGCAATCAAGTCTGCCAGCGGCTGGTCCGTCGCCGCCTCTAATACCTGCCCAAGAATGACATAACCGCTATGGGAATAATCCCAATTGGAGCCCGGCACAAACATACGCGGTGTCGACAGGCTGACCTCAATGAGGTCTTGCGGGCTCCAGTTTGCAAAAGGATCGGCAAGGAAAGGATCAACAAACCCATCTTCGTTGGCGACGTGATCGGGATACCCTGCGGTCATATTGGCCAGCATACGCACAGTGGCATGCTCACTGCCTGCAAGGTTGGGAAGCCAACGCGCAATCGGTTCATCAAGATCAATCACTCCCTCCTCAGCAAGGCGTAAAGCCAAGGACGCGACATAGGCCAAACCGACTGCACCATTGCGAAAATGGCCATCGGTTGTCGCAGGAACACCCGTCATCGCTTGCCCCAGCGCTTGGGTCAGGACTGCGTCACCATCAATGCGAACCTGATAGATCATTGAGTTCAAACTGTGCCGGTCAAACTGATCTTGCGCGATAGCTTGGATGGCCTCAAGCTCTGCTGCTGGGATTTTGTCCTGAGCGCTCGCGGCGCCTGTAAGAAATAGAAGTGAAACTGATAGTGCCGTTAAATTCATTTGCATGGAAAACTCGCAGTTCTGACCCCGACTAGTAATCAATTTTAAGGCCGCTATATTAACCTCACCATTTTAGCGATCAGGATTTTGCTTCATTGGGCTTGTCGTTTAAAGACCCCAAGCCCGAACTCATTTAGAAACTCCACGGTGAACGACATCGCGGTGCCCTCATCCGATATGCCGAATGTCAGTGATGAAACTGAGCCCGATGGCATGTTTTCGTTAAAGGCGGAAAAGTAAAAGACGTCGCCATCCCAGTGCTGCAACTGGAATTTCTGCCCGTCTGGGCCGAGGGTCAACACCAGTGCACCATCACGCAGATCCATCTGTGCAGGACCAAAATAACTGCTGTCATATACCCCTTCCAGCCTTTCCAACGCAACAGGCGGCGCGGGGTTTGAAGGTGGCTCTATCCCATGGAAATCGCCAATTGGTGCTGTCATCTCTTTGAAAAGACCTTGGTACCCAGCGAGCCAATCGCGCTGAACTTCCCGATATTGGACCAAGTCCATAAACTGCGCGCTTAAGGCTTCCGCAGCGCCGACCGGTGCGCCATTGGTAAAAACGGCGATGCCAAGATTCTCTGACGGCAACATCATGTAGTTTGTACCAGACCCCAGAATAAAGGCACCCGAATGGCTAAGCATGGTGCGACCGGATGGCGTGATCGCAACGCCAGTCCCATAGCCATAGAAACCCGGGATGCTGCCTATTGTGGCGGGACGCCGGGAAATAACTTGCGGTGTGAGTGCGGGGACCAATGCAGCTTCATCGATAATAACCTCGCCTTCAAAACGGCCTTCCGACAACATCATAATCATCCAGCGCGAAAAATCGTTAATGGTTGTGCTGACGCCACCAGCGGGAGATTGTGAGTCGGGCATACGTTGCAGGATTGGCCTGAACTCACCATCGACAAGTGTATGCCCGACCGCCTGATTGTCTTGGGCGATAAAATCGTCAAACCGCGAACTTGTCGATACCATGCCAAGCGGCGCGTAAATCGTGTTTTCAGATAGGCTTGCCCAGTCTTGGCCCGACGCGGCGGCCACGGCTTCTGCTCCTGCGGTTAGGCCGAAATTCGTATAGGCATAGGTGTCACGAAATGAGGCGAGCGGAATGTATCGCAGTCGTTCCAATATAGACTGTCGGTCAAATCCAAGATCATCCAGATCGTCTCCGGCATGATCGGGTAGGCCGGACCGATGAGCAAAGAAATCTCCGATACTGACATGTTCGCCGACCCACGGGTCTTGAAGTTGAAACCACGGTAAATATTTTTGAACAGGATCGTCCCAATTTACGACACCTTCCCCAACCTGCTGGGCGACAACACTGGCCGCAATCGATTTTGAGAGCGAAGCGATTTGGAAAACGGTATCGGTATCAATAATTCCTGTCTTTCCCAATTCGCGGACACCATATCCTTTTGCATAAACAACCTTGCCCTGATGGACTACGGCGAGCGCAAGACCGGGCACATTTGTTCCAGCCATTGCAATCTGGGCAAGATCGTCGAGCTGGTCGATCGCATCCGTGATTTGTTCGGTTGGGATGGGGGGCGCCGGTTCCTGCGCCACAGACAAGGCGGCAAATTGAATTGTACCAAGAATTGAGAATATAGCCAGAGTGGTGCCCCGCGCCAACCTTTGCACTGGCAGCAGTTCTTTGGTGGATACCCACGAAAATTGGCTAGGAAATTGCTTTAAGGAGAGGCTTTGGCATTTTACACGCATCAGATTATCGCCTTTCGGATTGGTTTTACGCCCGATCAGTATCCGATCAGAGATTTCGCAAATGGCTCGTTATAATAGGTAGCCAATATCGACTCCACTATCCGTAATCCGCAAGAATATTTTATAGCTTGATTAGTGTATGCATTCTTACGCGATTTATGATCCCATTTTTTAAAGAATAGGCCGCGATATTTTGTCTATCTCAGCTTTCTTATTACTTCGTTGAAGGCTTCGGTCGGCGTTCGCCGTCCAAGACACTTTCCGGATGGACCGTTCAAGGGGTCGCAAACCGAATACAGATCTCGTTGTGAGAACGCTGCAATGGATGTGTTACGTGGCGGATATCCGAGTCGGGGACAAATCAACGATTACGCTATGGTGGGATATTCGCCCGTCAAACAATGCGAGGAGGACGTCTCCTCCTGCGATCCTCTCACGCATGATCTGAGCTAGTTCGGGCGGCTCCATGCCGATATACATCCGCGGTCTTCTTGCCAGTTCCCTGCTCCTTGCCCGTCGCTATAATCTGTTCATCCGTAAATCGTGCCTTCATTCGCCCGTCCTTTTGTTGGGCGGACCCTACACGAATTTGGGGGAAGGCAAAAAAAACAGGATTGAGACGTATAATTGAGTGAGGGTGAAGCAAAGCTCAATCTGGGCCAGCGAGTCGGAATTTTAGCCTGCTGGCGGCTTGGTTATGGTTGCGTTTGAGCTTCATTACGTTGGCGTATGTACTTAGATCTCTTTAACGAGTTTGGGGGTAAGCGCAGTTTAGCCCAAGGGCACCGCGCAAAGCTGGAGGAGACTTGGGACTTCGGTCAGTCGTCGGTTTGACGCATGTGATGATGGCTTATGTTTATCAAGAGTTCATGGTGTTCAGGATAGAACATCGTCGATCACAACCTGTTAGAGATTTCGTAGGTAATCGGCCAATTTCAAAGGTTTAAATGGCTTGTGCAACACGTGATCGGCCCCTAATGCCCTAAGTTCTTGTTCGTCTTCAGGCGATGTTTTAGCAGTGCACATAACGATCTTGGCATTATTTTGGTTTTCTGCCGAGCGCGCAATGCGCAGCACTTCCGGTCCGTCCGGCCAAGGCATCATAACATCAAGGACTATAACGTCGAAGGGTTCAGCTTGGATGAGTTCGATGGCCTCTAGCCCACTCGGAGCGAAAACCGGATGGATGTCATCTTCGAAGTCTATCGCAATTTCTATAAGTTCGAGGATATCTGCTTCATCGTCAACGAAAAGAACCCTCATGCCGTCACTACCTTTTGGTTGGTCTCTAAACCGTGAAGTTTAAGCATAACATAGAACGTTGTTCCATGCGCCTCTGATGCCTCGCTGGCCATTTGAGATTGAAAAGTTATTGTACCGTCTTGACGTTCTACGAGTTGTTTTGTGATAGCCAATCCCAAACCGGTTCCGCTGGCCTGAATACCCCTTGCATGAAGGGGTTTTGCAAATCTATCGAAAATCTTGTCGCTTGCAGAAATCGGTATCCCTGGCCCGTCATCACTCACAAAAAACTCAACCATGCCATCCGATTGAGTTGCGCCAATGGTGACCGTTCCATTCATAGGGGAGTATTTGATAGCGTTCGAGATCAGGTTCGAGAAAATCTGCTGCATACGATCCGGATCAGCGAGGATTATACCCGCCTCTGTTGGTCGACGGACCAGAGAAACTTTAAAACGAACCCCATACCCTGAATTTATTTCGACGGCCTCGTCCAATGCCTCGTCGATTGAAAGCGGTACTGACCTCACGTTGAGTTGCCCCTGATCGATGGCTTGGAGGGTCAAAATGTCATTCACGAGAATAAGAAGTCGGTCTGCATTCCGCGAAGCCATTGCAACTAGCTTGTCCGCACCTACGGGTAAATCTTGTGAGAAACGTTGTTGAAGCATGTCAATGGCCCCCGAAAGGGACGTCAGTGGGGTTCTGAGTTCGTGATTGATTGAGGTCACAAAATTGGTCCGTGCAGCTGAAAGTCGTTGTTCGGCACTCACGTCCGTTAGTACGCAGTAAGCGATCTGCTGGCCGTTGGTCTCTAGCTTCATTACGCGACACTGCACCTGTTGTTCGTTGTCCTCTTCGCTCGCATGGGGGAGCACGAGTTGGTGGACGGCAAAGTCGCTTTCTATTTGCGAGAAGTCGGGCAGCTTTGAGCGAAGGTAGTTCACCGTCGTCTCATCATCCGTTTTTCGCAAAAACTCGCGGGCTTTTTTGTTGGAGCGCGCAAGTTTTCCATTTTCGTCGAATATTACAATCCCGTCGCCTACGTTTTCAAACACTGTGTCGAATTCACGTTGGGCGGCGCGGATTCGATTGGTGTGGTTTTGCAATCGCTCTAACCCATCCGCGAGTTGAAGCGATTTTGTATGCGATCCGATTCCCGCCCCAATTGCGGTGGCAAATAGGGTAATTGCAATGATGGAAAATACAGTTGTCCTCTGAGTAAACCCAGCCATTACGGCATCGCGATTTCGGGTGACATGGGCGGTCATCCCCAGAGAAGAGACGTTATTTGTCGCAATTATAACCTCTTCGGTTGAACCATCACGCGAAATAAAAGCGGCTTCGCCATTCGAAGCAAGGACACTCACTGCCATGTCCTCTGGGACGTCTTTTAAAGTCAGAAGATTTGAAAAATAGCTTTCGCCAAGCGAAGACACGACAACGCCGTGCACCAAACCAGAGCGTGAAACCAATGGCCAAGCGACTGGTGTAAGTCGACGGCCAGTGCCGCGCGCAATTATTGGGACACCAACGAAAAACTCACCGTGGGAAAGCTTAATGGCGCGTTGGAAATACTCCCGATCCGAAAGGTTCTGCCCAATAAGGGCCTCGGTCGTTGCCCAGGCCACATTTCCGGTTGGATCAATCAACACAACGCTGTCTATTTGTTCGATGCTATCAAGCGTATTGCGGATCATTTTGCCAGAGCGCGCTTCGATTGACTCCGTTGTTGTTAGCGGCAAGTACCCAATGCGGTTGATCATGTTCCACATTTGAACATTGGCAAGGGTAATTGAGGATTCTACGGATTGGCTAAAGAGTTCAGCAAAATAGGTTAGCTGAAACTCTGCTTCCGTTTGGGACCGCTTAGAATCCGCGCGAATCAGGAGAGTCATTGAAACAGCGAATAGCGTAACCAAAACAAGAATTAGACCCGCGAAGGACTTCCCCGAGCGAGGCGTGGGCGTGGTAGGATACTTCGTCTCATGTTTTCTGGACATTATTATTAATGCTGATCCTGTTCATTGACGACGGTCACAAGGCTGGATAGGCGATCCCTGCTTGCCGCATTAACCGCTTGAATCGCTTGGGCAAGGTTATTTGCGAGCGTTCCGCCGTTTGCAGGGGCAATAGCGGCACTGAGCGTTACTTGCGTTTTGCTCCATGTGTCAGTCAAGGTAAGGGCAGCGGCATCCACTGCATCTATAAATACTTTAGCGCGGCTTTCCAATTCACCTACCGTGGCGCCTGTGGCCGCGAGGCAAAACAAGTCATTATCCCAATGAACGAAGCTATCTCCTGCTGGGATGGCGACCTTTGCGACGGTTTTTGAAACTTGCCGGATAACGTCTGCGGCCTGAGAAGCTTGCAGATCGTTTTCCGGCTTAATATCGTCGATTTTCAGGACAACCATACCTGTCATTGCCCGCGTTTCAGCGTTCATAGAAAGAAAATCGGCCTGAAGGCTAGCCTTTGTGCCAACGACATCCCGAACATGCGGCGATACGTCGGCAGTTAAGGTGGATGCAGTCGTGCGGGAACCACGACGCTCGCCCGCCCGCCGCCGATCCATTTCGGACTTAAGGCGCAGACAGCTCCGCATACGTGCTTGGAGTTCGATTCTGTTAAAGGGTTTGGTCACATAGTCATTTGCGCCTGCCATAAAGGCGCGAGACAAGGATTCTATGTCCATGCGACTGGTCAACATGATGATGGGAATATCGCGCCATGCATCGATCACACGAATTCGTGCGCAAAGCTCAATTCCATCCATCTCTGGCATCATGATATCAAGCAGAATGAGGTCAGCGGATGCTGGGCCTTTTTCGAATGAGCTGAGGGCTTCGCGCGGACTCATAAAGCCTACAACATCATTAAACCCTAATTCGGCAAGGTTAATGCGGATGAACTCCTGAGCGATATCAGAGTCGTCTACAGCGATTATGCGTTGATTCATTGCGATATCCTCACGGTTTAGTCCTTTCAAATACCCGCCATCGGGCATTCTGAAAAACTTCTTTATACTGCACCAATTGATCGGTCAAAAGTTCGGGGTATCTACGCAAAATCCGGTCGGTGACCACGGCCAGATTTGCCGAGTTCTGAACCAAAACGTAATTCGCGCGCAGTATCCCGCCCTCCAATGCCCAATCATATACCGTTTGTCCTGAAACGATGAGCTTCTGCATATCACCAATTGCAGGAACTATCTCAGGATTTCTTTCGATATCTACAAGGATACCATCTTTTGTCGCCAGAAACGTTACGACATCTTTAGTCAAATTTGCATTCACGAGTTTTTTGCCTTGCATAGCTGCGACCCAAGCAGAAGTTTCGCCTTCTGGCCCAACTCGGAAGGAAAACGTCGATAGCAGCAATCCGAGCGCCAAAAGCGAGATGATTATGGGTTCACGCAGGGAAAATTTCGGCCAATGCCGAATGGCGACTGCGACCACTGCGAGCATCGGAGCGATGGCCAATGCTGGGTCTGCTTCCACGTGAAAGAATGTGTTGAGAAAATAGGCGCTGAGGATCGTCGCAAAGGACGCAATGAGCGGCATAAAATACCGCATGATGAAAATATTTCGGAAAATTGCCACGAGGGCAATCGGGGTCAAGCCAAGCAAAACTATAATATGTCCCCAAACCGAGATTTCTATGGGATCTTCGGTTAAAAGCGGTACGAGCGATGAATTGAAAATTTTGCTAACAAATAACAAAGACAAAGCCGCTGCGACGACTGGGTAAAACATAGCAATGAGGTAGCCGGTCGATGAAGCAACAAGCATGCTGGGGCGGGCAGCGACGATCATGAAAGGCATAGCGCCAAGACAGATCAACACTCCATAGCTGTTGGACATCGAAACAATAAGTAACCCTACAGCAACCTTCATCATATCAGGCGCATTCCCGGTCAGGCGCAGGTTGATGATGCCGCGCGCGAAGATCCAAGTGCCGATCATCGTTAGAATATTCTCGGGCCCATCTGCGAGACTACGTAGGAAAAATGGGTTTAAAGCTAATAATGCAACAGCAAGATAGCTGGTAAAGGCAGAAACGCCACCGTTGAAACGCAGGCTCCCAAACCACATAATGAGGGTTAGTGTGCCAAGTCCCGCCGAGATTAAAAACGGTGTTGGGACGCTCGTTCCTCCAGTTAGCCACTGCAGGGCGATCGTTAGCATAAAGGGTAGGGGCGGAAAGAAGGCGTCTGTTGCGTTGAATGTAGAGGCGCCGTCCACCTCGATGATTGCTTTGGCCCAAAGGGTTGTGACACGAGAGGCCACAAACCCGTTTGCTTCGGCCCAAGCCAAGGTTGCCAAAAGCACTAAGAATAGCGCGACAAAGGCGATGATATGTCCAACGAGGCGGTTCATCGAACGCTTCCCTCAGCTTCAAGACTGGCTTCGGCGACCTCGTCTGCTGTGAATTTCGAGAGGCCGTGTTCGGTTTTTTCCCAGTAAAACGGATTGAAGATCAGTTGCGACAATGCCTTGTAGGACGCGATGGTCATCAACACCCAATACCCGACAACCGTAATTCCCCACGGGGCCAAATCGGTCCAGCGTCGCCGGAAGGGCGCAACCATCGTGAGGTAGATTAACAGTCCATTTCCAGCCAACAAGTTGAGCAGCGACAAATAGAGCACCGGTAGCGGAAAGTAGGGCGATATGACATCAGCGCCGAACACCATCCAGATCCCGAAAATTGTCCAGAACAAAGGATTTAGGAGGCCAGACATAAAAGTCCCGCCGATAAAAAATAAGAAACCAAGCACACCGGCCGTTCCGATGGAACGCCACAGATGAACAGGTCGCCGACTGTGCACCAAAAATGTTTGCATGTAGCCTTTGACCCACCGAGAGCGCTGGCGAATCCAGTTAGGAATCGAAACGTTCGCCTCTTCAAAAGTCGTAGAATCGATGACGCCAACGCGATAGCCTTTTTGGGTCAAGCGGATTCCCAGGTCGGCGTCCTCCGTCACATTAAACGGATCCCATGCATTTAATTCTCGCAGAACATCCATCCGAAAGTGATTAGACGTTCCACCCAACGGAATCGGCACTCCCAGTCGCTCTAACCCAGGAAGCATCAAGTCAAACCAAAGTGAATAATCTAGCGTAAACATACGGGTAAGCCAGTTTTCGCGCGCATTGTAATAGTTCAAGCGGCATTGAATGCAGGCCGTATTCTTTGGCGATTGGTTGAACGCCGCCACCACCTTCTTAAGTTGGTCGGGCTCTGGCTTGTCCTCGGCATCAAAAATTACAAGAAAATCGCCCTGTGAATATCGCAGAGCAAAGTTACAGGCTTTTGGTTTTGTTTGGGGGTGCGAGGCGGGCACGCGGATGATTTCGAACACCGCTTCAAGATCAAGTTTACGGGCTGCATCGATCGTTTCGTGATCGCCTTCCTCAAGAACGATTTTGATGTCCAGTTTTGCCAAGGGATAGTCTAGATCCCTCAAGGCCTTCGTCAAAATTGGTAGGACCTCGGGTTCGCGGAACATTGGAACCAAGACAGTATAAACGGGCAGGTCTTCGTCCCGCAGCAAGGCCGCTTCAGCGGCGATCGCTTGCGAGGAGCTTTCTTGTGCCGCACCACCAACCCACACGAGAATAGCCTTGAACAGGAAATTTCCGGTATAAAATAGGGTAAGGAAGACGTTTATAACGATCAGCGTAACAACTGGCGCAAAGGCCAGCCCGAGCAAAAACGCTGAGAGTACCAAATAGATCACCAGCACTTGTGGCGGGGTAACCACCTGCTGGGCTGACATTTCGGGATCGATCTCTGCTAAAGCGAACACTGCTTCGTGCGAATGTTGCTCACGAAAAGCACGCTGGAGTGACCAAGATAAATCGAAAGGCGAGGCCACAACAATTTCTACGTCACGGCCATAGGTATCCTGAATATGCAGCAAAGTCGCAGGACCAGGACGAGAAGTGGCGATAGTCAAAACGCCATCTTTGACCCCAATTGGAACGGCCATTTGATCATTCATCATGCGCGGGTCGTATTTGCGGATGAGCGCGTCATCGGCGCGATTCTCGACCAAGTTGATCAACGGCAAGTCATAGTGAAGTGCAAGCTGGGTATAGAGTTGGGCGGATGTCAGCCAACGGCGCGCCTGCAGGACTTTTACAAGCGACACGTTCCAACTAATGGCAAGTTCTTCCGCTGCATCAAGCTGGTCGGGGCTTAAGAGGCCCCGTTCCAACAAGAGTGTTCCGATAGCTTCGCTTTCGGCGTCGAGTAACATCGCGCTTACGCCTCAGAAGAGGGAGGCGACCGACGGCTTCGGTAAAGTTTCTGGAATACAATCAACACAAGTAGGGTGAGAATGATCCATAGCCCACCTACGATCCATGGGCGATACTGATTGAGGATTTGCACCCAATTTGTTTGATCTGGGTAAACCACTTCAAGCAAGGAATTGCCTGAAGTCGAGGTGGCAACGATCACGCCTTCCGCCCCAATTAAAGCCAAATTTCCTCGGTCAAGTACAAGCGGCATATCGGCGGAAAGCGCCGGAGCCTCCCCCTCGCCAGGCCGCAACCAAAGCCCGTGCACCCCGTTACGTGACACGATCTGGGCGATTCCAAGGCGCGACAAAGCTTCGCCATCAAACATAATATTTCCATCGCGATCGCGAATTTCGATACGACCTTTATCCAAAGTAATTAGAGGATTGGCATCGCTGGGATTGGCATTTGACACAATCATAAATGGTGTACTGGCATCTATGTCGGCAAGTGTGTTGCGTGGAATAATTGGCGCTTGATCAGGGATCATTGATCCCGCCACCCCACCGAGCCAAGGCATAAGCTCGGCATAGGTTTGCTCAATATCGGCTCCAACAACAACTTGGACTCCGCCCGTAAAGGCTTGCCGAAGCTCAAAGAAGTTGTCGCCTGTATCATCGGTATCAATTAAAGTCAGCTTACTGCCAGGCAACACTTGCACCGGATAACCTTGGGGCTTGAAACGGCACTCGCCGCCAGAAGCCTGACGTTGGATGGAAATGCGAAGAAGGTTGTCACGGCTAACCAAACCGCTTGGAACTGCGAATTTCAAGTACTCAGGACGGCCCTTGTCGAGCGGATAATTCCCCAGTAGTACATCGTTTAGATAGACTGAGGCCGTCGCCCCGTGCCCTTCCGGGTCAAGGGCCGCAGCAACTACAAGTTCTACGCCGCCGACTGTTTTACCGGCAGGGAAATCAGATGATTGAAACGGAATTTGGAATTGCGACGAAGAGATAACCTGTTGCGCTTGCAGATCAGCGCCCAAACTCGCGAAACTAAGCGTGTTTGCATCTGAAGACGGGGTGTCGATGGCTTGAGTAACGCTTGTTTTCGCACCTGTCAGGCCTGACCAAATCGTTGAAAGTTGCCAAAGACCAAGCTGAGGGTCAGTGCCCCGAACAAGGAGTTCTGGTTGTGGCCCGGTGTTAAGGACTTCCATCTCGCTTGCAGGTCCAGAAGTGGTGACCTCCAAGGCAATGGCGCCCGTTTCCCACACTTGCGAACCAACGGGTTCTGGCGTTGTAACAAAGCTAACCGCGCCAGTCTCGGCGCCAAACAAGGTCGCGCCGCGAATGGCCCCGGCAAGACCTGCCTGAGAATTACTTTCGGGCAATTGTATATAGACTTGTGAAGGTCGGAAGCTGTTGAATTCACGGGGAGTTGAGATATCCGCAGAGTTCAAATCCAAAGACAAGCCGGAGTCAGGTGAAACCTGCAGGAAATCGCCAGAAGCGCGCTCGTCGACACAAATGTAGTCCGAGAATGCGCCGGAATATGCGAACTTAACCGCGACAAAACCGCCGCTAACATCCTGAGGTTGGATATCAATTAATAGCGACAAGTTTCCGCCTTCGACGGGCAATCCTGTGGAAGACGCGATACGATCCCCGACAGACACTTGCAAATAGCGTTCAACATTGTTGGTCGCGCCATGCGACACATCCAACATTAATTGGCCTGCGCGGATAGGTCGGCTGTTGAGAACGGGAAAATAGACCGTTGTTTCGCCCGACAATTGGCGGAAAGCCACACCGTCTTTAAAGCCAAGATCGCGTAGAGATGTTTGTCGAATCAAGACACCCTCCGCCTCGAGATTAAGGGAAGGCGCTACGGGTTCTGTTCCAGAATTCTGCGCAGTTTGGGCATATGCACCAAGGCTCAAAAGGCAAAAAGAGGCTGTAAGCAGCAGAGAGTTTTTCATGTACATCAGCATTCTTCTTTCAATCGAGTTCCTATCGCACGGGTTTGCGCAATAACAGCCATGGTTTCTGTCTTTTCATCTGGGGTGAGCGCACGATTAAGCTTATCAGCGTTTTCTGCAATGACAACGGCAGTGCGTATTTCCCAGGAAATCTCAGTAAGTTCAAGCATAGCAAAACTTCCTGACATGTCATGCAGTAATCGGTGCAATTTGCGCGGATGGTTTTCCCCACCGGTGCTCTCGCTTTCTGCGTCAATTACTTGGATGATGGCGTCAAGTCGGCCATCCAAACTACAAATAAAGCGTTTTCGCATCTCTGTAACACGGGTTTCGTATTTTGAGGAAGGTGCTCCGTCTGTCATTCTCGTTTCCGCCTTTATTTCCATCGTTCTAATGTACTAATTTTCTGATCGGCCAAATGTTCCTCCTACACGCCAAGATTTTAACAAGACGGGAAGCACTCGTGAGAGTATCTGTCAATTACTTCAAAATAAAAGGCTTTGAGACCGGAGTGGGGTTCCATAGTTTACTGGCCATTAGTATCGGAAACAAAAATATTTACACCCCGTTGATCAACTCGGTCGACATTTGAGAAAATCGGTAACCGTTTGATCTTGCACAATGATGCCAGCTCGAACGCTAGTCCAGAAACCTTCACAAAAAGTTAACTATCTTTGAGAGTTTTGGCAATCAGTCAAGTACCCCGCTACCCGAAGCTGTTGTTCCGTGAGCGTTAGGGAAAGCCTCGGGCTTGAGCGAGTTCACGCGCGGCCTCAAATCGCCGCTCGGCATCCTCCGAATACCCCGCCAGCCTTGCTTCCCAAGCTTCGATCATCTCCGCCCACGCGGCCGAAGCCTTTGCCGCGGCATTTTTTCTGAATCTGTGTGCAAGCTCACCCAGACGGTTTGGCGAGGCTCTACTGACGAGAACCGCTGCGGAACGCGTTTTCGGATATAATACAGGAACAATTTGGCTGGACAGTAAGCAACTTCCAAGAACCGAAAAACAAAACTACCCGACACAAAAATCTGAAAAAATCATTGGCAAAATTATTGAAATCGGGTCCAAGCTGGGTGACCTTGTTTTTGATTGCTTCATGGGGTCTGGGACTACCCCAGCTGTCGCAATGAAAATGGGTCGTCGATTTTTAGCAGCAGCCATCAATTTAGGATCAGTTGGGACGACCACGAAGCGTATCAACGATTTGCTTGCAACAAACCGTTTGGCGTCAAAATCAATGGATTTTGGGGATGATGACAATTCGTTGGCTGGCTTCGAGGTCTACAACGTCAACAACTATGACATCTTCCGTAACCTTGTCGAAGCCAAGGAACTGATAAAAGAGGCCATGGAACTTCAACCGTTGCCGACCAGCAGTGTATTCGATATGACCTGATCCGCTAAAACTCCTCCAGATTTGTGTAGAGTCCGCCCAACAAAAGGACGGACAAATGAAGGCACGATTTACGGACGAACAGATTATTGCGATGATCAAGGAACAGGAATCTGGCGAGAAGACTGCTGATGTCTGTCGGCGGCACGGGATCCATTGGCTGGCAGGTTAATGCATAGCATTGACCGAGAAGCAGTTCAGCGACGTTTTACAAATACAAATCGAAGTATGGCGGGATGGAACCTTCTGACGCGAAGCGGCTGAGAGCTTTGGAAGACGAGAACGGTAAGCTGAAGAAGCTGCTGGCCGAGCAGATGCTGGAGCGTGACTTTGTCCGCCATTGGTCTGAGGACAATCACTTTTGAACAAATAGCTAGTTTGCAGTGATGTCGATATCTCCTTGCCCAGTGAATTATGATTTAGATAATCGCGGATTGCAGCAAGAAGTAAGTAGGTCGTTGTCAATCTTTGCTGGCCGTCAACAACACTAGCTCGTTGATAGACTTACTCTCAATAGCCACAATAGTTCCCAGAAAGTACTCTGACCCGTTTCTGTACGCGGCTTCCAAATCAGAGAACAGTTGCCCGACTTCGTCTTCTGTCCATGCATAGTCTCGCTGGTGCGGTGGGATGGATAACGAATAATCTGAAAAAATTTTAGCAATACCGATATCGTCAAAGTCGAAGGTTTTCATATTGGTCTCTCTCTATAGATTCGATTTGGACGGCAACGGTTTCTCTGCAACTGTGTCTGCGACTGGCGAAGATTACAATACGGGAGTCTTGCACCAAGCTGACTTGCAGAAATTTCTGGCCTAATTGCACTGAGTCGCCTGAGCCAAATTGAGAACAGAAGATACTTAAAGCAACTCTTTGATTTTAGTTTGGATGGCCATGATTTGCTCTTGGTTACAAGCGTAATTGGTAATAGTGTGTGTGGTGGGCGTGTGTGGTAAATGTGTGTGGCATGCCTTCGCCATTCGCCACCAAGTATCTGAAATAAAACAATAAATGGGATTGAAGGGTTGGTGGCGGAGACGAAGTCCGACAAAAATCACCATATAAATAATTTTATATTTATATATCAAATGCTTATAAAATCTGCGTGCAGCAATTTGTGCAGCAAAATGTATAGCAAATCGGGGGGCCAACTTAGCATGAAATCTGATATCCTCAACACACTAATTGTCGCGCGACCGCAATTTGGAAACCCGCAATGCGCCGCGAAATTCGAGCGTTCATTCTGTCAAATAAGAGTGACCCAAGCTTTAGCGCAGAACTTCGTGGCTTGGTCGAAACCGATATTCGCTACGCGACTGCATTGTTCGAAGCCCCCGCCACGCTTTAGGGTATGGCTTCCGAACGCTTGAGCACCCTTCGCCTACATGGCGCGATAGCCCATGCGCCCGAAGCTTCGGAGCGTGTCCGCCTTGCGCACGAAGCCGCCGAACTTGCCGGCGTTGCCGCCGAAGTCCCGCGTTCGTTCTGCGACGGTAATATGGAACAGGGCATGGCAACGCATGTTGACGTAAACCTAAGTTCGGGACGTAGACAACTTCTAGGCATAAAAAACGGCGACGCTCGGGAGGAGGTGAGCATCGCCGTTTTGCTTTTGCGCCTCGCCACTGGGAGGAGGAGAGTGGGTCGGCGCGGTTCACGTTAGATATCAGGGAGGAGCGATATCTTTCGGAATAGTTGAGGCTTTCGCCTTGGAAATGCGACCTCTAGCACTTGGGGGAGGATAAGTGCTTAAGGTCTATCGTATCCGACCCAGGCAGGAGAAGGTCATCGGCTGTTCTTTTTGGAGAGTTGCTCCAGATAGGTGCGGCGACCTCTGGGAGGAGGTAAATATCACCGCTCTTTACTCTGACCTAGGGAGGAGAAGATCAGATTAAGAATTCTTATTTATAAGCAGCTTCAAGCGCGATATCGCTGATCATGGAGCGGTTCATGCCCAGATCGGCAAGGTCACGGCCGGAAAGAGCGTTCAACTCATTGAAGGTTGCACAGTACACTTTGTACTGTTCATGGCGCTCCACGAGCCCTTTGTAGGCTGCGATGATGCGATCTAGAATGCCAGTTTCTGCGGCGCGGATGTCTGTTGCAAATGCCATTGGCTTGCCTCACTTGAATTTTCTGCTGCGCCGGATTGCGCTAACATGATTGGATATGGGGGCAATGCTGCGGATACACAATAAGGCTTGCCGTCAATGCTGCCATGCAGCAAGCGCAAGGCTGTGCCATCAGCACCGTTCTAGGGGAATGCCTGCTCAGTTGTGGATCACGGATTAGTTTGTAGTCACATGCTGTATTTCGACATATCTGATCTCCTTGTGTTGAATATCAGCAGACTACAAATCGAAGCTTACGTCAGTTTCCTAATTTCGGGGGGTGGCTCAGTTTTACGAGTGCCTGATGATGCGCACGACTCGAGGCTTCCGCTTCCAGTTTGGGTTTTAGAATCTTTTGGGGCCGTTAAATAGCTCCGTCACTTTTGCCTAGAAACCGGTTCATTGTTGCGCCTAAATGTAAGTCCATGGCTGCACGCGCCGCTTTGGAATTGTGTGATGCTATCGCTTTTATGATTTGCCGATGCTCGATAAATACGCGCCGAGAGGCGTCCGTTAGGGGGACTTCTCTCAGGCTCCGGCCAATTTCATAGCAAACCTGCATTGGAGCGCGAAGGCTTTGCATCGCCGCCACATAGTAGGGGTTTTGCGTAGCTTGTGCGATACAGATATGCACCTCGAAATCGGCGTCAAATTGTGACCCCTCAGTTATTTTCTCCGACAGAAAGTGGTTGGCCGTTTCAATTCTGTGAATAGCAGCCTCGGTGGCGCGTTCGGCGGCCTCACCGGCCATGGCGACTTCTAGGCCATACCTGAATCGAATGCAGTTTTCCACGTCGGCAATGCTGCTGACATCGAGTTCAATAAAAGTCGCTTTAGCATCCGTTTCGCTTGCTTGCACATAGTTTCCAGAGCCGCGCCGGGAGACGACGCGCTCTTCTCGGCGCATGATTTCTAGCGCGCGCCGCAGGGCTGGGCGAGAAATACTAAGCGTTTTTGCCAAGGCTTCTTCCGGAGGAAGTTTCCCCCCTTCGCGCCACCTTGGATGGTCAATCATGGTGCGCAACTTGCGGGTGGCTAGTTCGGTTAATTGGTCGTTCATAGGAAAGCTCAATTGGTTAATTGTAGCGAATATTAGTTTAATCCAGTTCTAATATTTGTCTACACAATAATCAACTTATTGTTTTTACTATATTAAAATATAATTAGAAAACCCATATTGACTTGCATCCACCTCTATTCAACAACTTGCGGAATGTAGGCCCAAACTGAATTCAAGGGATGGATCGCTTGAGGAGGCATCCGCCTGGATTTTAAGAAACGAAATAAAAGTGGAGGAATATATCATGAATAATATCGTAAAAACAGTTGTCGGAGCTATGCTCATGGCGTCGGTGTCATCCGTGGCTTTGGCCGAAACGTTTCCGAGCAAACCAATCACGATCGTTGTGCCGTATGGAGCGGGTGGCAGCACAGATAGTTTCGTTCGCGCCCTCGCTGCCCCGTTGGCAAAAGCTTTCGATACGGACATTGTTGTTAAGAATGTTTCTGGTGGCGGTGGTGCCGTTGGAACGATGCAAACACTGACTTATGACGCTGACGGATACACGGTAACTATTCCAAATAACGCGTTTTATACCCTCCAAGGGATGGGGAACGTTAATTTCACAACGAACGATTTTGACTATATCGCACGTGTAGTGACGGAGCCTTATGTCCTAACAATTGCGACCAAGCCAGAATGGTCGGACATTGACGCATTCGTTGCCTCCGCACGCGAGGAGCCAGTAACACTGGGGTTTGCGGGCGTTGGGTCTTCGACACATATCATGACGATGGCCATTTCGCAGGCGCTTGGTTTTGAACCAAAGTTTATCCCGTTTGATGGGGATGCTGCGGCTGTTGCTGCTGCACTTGGCGGCCACATTGATGGGGTTGTTTTGAGCCCATCGGGCGTGGCGTCTGCATTGGCAAAAGGCGATCTGACCGCGATTGGTGCAACGGGTGCTTCGGCGCTTATGCCGGATGTACCGCTCTTTGCGGACAAAGGGTACGATATCGATACACTTCAGTATCGCGGGATTGCTGCTCCGGCTGGTTTGTCCGCCGAAGTTAAAGCTGCTTGGGTTCAAGCCATCGAGGTTGCCGTTCAGGACAAAGGTTTCCAAACTGCCGCGCACAACCTTGGACTTGACGTGAATCCAGCTTACGGAACTGAACTGGATGAATTTATCGCAGCGGGTTCCGGTCTCATGATCGAAATTACAAAAACCGTCGCACCAAAATAAATTAGGTGCACACCTCCAGACCGTTGCGTAGCGGTCTGGAGATTTCGGGAGAAATACATGATCAACAGCCGTATCCTATTCAACCTCACACTTCTCGTCTCTAGCGCGCTTGGATTTGTCATGGCGCGCGATTTGCCTCCGGCGTTTTCGCCCGGACAGATTGGGCCAGGGTTTTTCCCGACCATCGTTGCGGCGCTCGGTGTGCTGGCGATGATTGCGATTTTAATTAACGATTTGCGAAGTACAGAGGCAGCCGCGCCCAATCCTATTGGAAAAAAAGCAGGGCTAGGGGCCATCGCAATTGTCGGCTTGCTGGTTGGCTACATTCTGCTCATCGCGCCGCTGGGATTTCGGATTTCAACGGCCTTGTTCCTCTTCTTTGGAATACTGGTGTGCAGTCTGACAATGTCCACAGATCAAACCGACCGATTGCTTGCGGCCAAGCCCATTGGGATTGCAGCATTAACGGCGATCGTGATCACCCTCGTTACGTACTCAATTTTCACATATGGCTTCGGCTTAAACCTAACGTGACCCTATGAATGTATACTTAGACTCAATTCTTCTTCTCGCCGATCTTCGGGTCGTGATGGCAATTGCAGCAGGGACCATTTTGGGGCTGGTCATGGGCGCGTTGCCCGGTTTGACCGCCGCTATGGCCATCGCGCTTTTGATCCCTCTGACGTTCGGGATGCCCCCTATTGTTGGCATCGGAATGCTGTTAGGCGGTTTCTGCGGCGCGGTTGCTGGTGGCGCAATTCCCGCTATTTTACTCGGTATTCCAGGAACGCCATCATCGGTGGCGACCACGCTTGATGGGTTCCCGATGGCGCGGGGCGGGCGAGCAGGGCGCGCACTTGGGATTGCGATTTCTTCGTCATTTGTTGGTGGTATGATCGGCGCCATTCTCCTCTTTCTTGTGGCCCCACCGATTGCGAAATTCGCGCTCAAGTTTGGTCCTGCCGAATTCTTTTCCCTCGGTATCTTTGGCCTCGTCATCATTGCGTCAGTTTCAGGTGGCTCCGTCCTAAAGGGGCTCGCCGCGGGGCTTCTTGGTTTGTTTCTTGCTACGGTCGGCTCTGATCCAATTACGGGTGTTCTGAGGTTCACGGGTGGCCAACCCGCGCTCATCACAGGTATTGCCTTGCTTCCCGCCCTTATTGGTTTGTTCGCCGTTGGCCAAGTTTTACAGGACCTCACCAGCGTGCGAAGCGAGAATAAGGATGCAGGCGGCGCAAAGGACATCGCCAATGCGAAGCCCTATTGGGGCGTGTTGTGGAAAGCCAAACGCATCGTTGCGGGCTCATCCCTCATTGGCACAATCGTCGGCGCAATTCCCGGTGCCGGGGGCTCAATCGCGTCTTTCCTCGCCTATGATCAAGCAAAGCGATTTTCCAAGACACCAGAAGCGTTTGGTACGGGGCATGATGAGGGGCTTGTCGCGTCCGAAACCTCCAATAACGCGATGGCGGGGGGGCCCTTATTCCGGTTCTCACTCTTGGGGTCCCTGGCGAAGTGGCAACTGCGGTGCTTATGGGTGGGTTGACCATTCAGGGTGTGCGTCCGGGACCGGCGTTGTTTGATCAACAAGCGACCATAGCCTATGGCATTTTCTTTGCTTACTTTTTGGCCAACATTTTCATGTTTTTGATCCAACTTTTTGGCATCAAAATATTTGTCCGCGTCCTGCGCGTTCCGCCCAAGTTCCTTACACCGTCCATTCTGATGTTCTGTGTGATCGGCGTTTTTGGGGTGAACGGCAACTTTTTTGAATTGTGGCTGATGCTCGGATTTGGCGTGCTTGGGTTTTTCCTCACGCGGTTTGGCTTTGGTACGGCGCCCGTAATTTTGGGGCTTATTCTTGGCTCGCTCGTTGAATCCAATCTTCGGCGCGGCATGTTGATTTTTGATGGCGATTGGACCCAGTTCTTGACCCGCCCAATTAGTGCCACTCTCCTTTTACTCTCTGCAGTTCTCTTGGGGTTGGTGTTGTTTCAACGACGTAATGACGGGGCACGCGCCCCAAACGAGGCTCAGTAAATGACCAAAACTTACGAAGAACTCCGCTCCGCTCGCTGGATGGCACCTGATAACCTTCGCGCTTTCGGGCATCGGTCTCGGGCACGGCAAATGGGGCATGGACCCGAGGATTGGGAGGGCAAACCCGTTATTGCCGTCATCAATACGTGGTCTGAGGCACAGCCCTGTCACATGCACTTTCGCGACCGCGCCGAATTTGTAAAGCGCGGTATTCTTCAGGCGGGAGGCTTCCCGATGGAATTGCCCGCCCTGTCGCTTTCTGAATCCTTCGTGAAACCTTCGACTATGTTGTATCGCAACATGCTTGCCATGGAAGTCGAGGAGTTGTTACGGTCGCATCCCGTGGATGGCGCGGTTTTGATGGGAGGGTGTGACAAGACCACGCCCGCCTTGATTATGGGTGCAATCAGTATGAATTTGCCGTTCATCTTTATGCCCGCAGGACCGATGCTGCGCGGCAATTATGCAGGCAAAGTGCTTGGGTCTGGAACGGACAGTTGGAAGTACTGGGACGAGCGGCGCGCCGGAAATCTCTCCCAGCAGGAATGGCAGGGCGTTGAGGGCGGTATCGCACGCAGCTATGGGCATTGTATGACGATGGGCACAGCCAGCACGATGACGGCGATTGCGGATTCAATGGGCCTTACTCTTCCGGGGGCGTCGTCTATTCCCGCGCCTGACGCGGGGCATCAACGCATGGCGGCGTCCTGTGGGCGGCGCGCAGTTGAGATGGTTTGGGAAGATTTGACCCCTGATCGCATTATCACACCCACCGCCGTTAACAATGCGGCAACCGTAGCAATGGCGACGGGATGTTCCACAAATGCGATCATCCACCTTGTGGCGATGGCCCAACGGGCGGGCGTTGATTTCAACCTCAAAGATCTGGATGCAATCGGCCGTGAAACACCCGTTATTGCCAATGTCCGCCCCTCGGGAGAAGGGTATTTAATGGAAGATTTCTTCTATGCGGGCGGGCTTCTGGCATTGATGGAGCAACTCGGCGACAAGCTCGATCATAGCGCTATTACCGTCACGGGGCGCCCCATCGGAGAGGCAATCGACGGAGCAGTCGTTTACAATGACGATGTCATCCGCCCGCTGGATAATCCGGTTTATCCCGAAGGATCGCTCGCGGTTTTGCATGGCAATCTTGCCCCCAGTGGCGCGGTGATTAAGCCCGCAGCCTGTGATCAAAAATTCCTGAAACATACGGGGCCTGCGCTGATTGCAAACAGCTATGCCGAGTTGAAAATCATTGTCGAGGATATCGATTATCCCATCACGCCTGACACGGTTCTAGTGTTGCGAAATGCAGGCCCTCAAGGTGGGCCCGGAATGCCGGAATGGGGCATGTTACCCATGCCAAAAGCGCTTTTGAAAAATGGCTATCGCGATATGGTGCGCCTCTCGGATGCGCGTATGTCGGGGACGTCCTATGGCGCTTGCGTGCTCCATGTCGCGCCGGAATCCTTTATCGGCGGCCCCTTGGCGCTGCTTGAAAATGGCGATTTGGTCACACTTGATGTTGAAAAACGATTACTGCAAATGGAAGTGTCGGACGAAGAGATCGCGCGTCGGCGCGCGGTATGGACGCCGCCCGAACCTCGGTACGAACGTGGCTTTGGGTATATGTATTCAAAGCACATCGAACAAGCTGACAAAGGGTGTGACTTTGATTTCCTGAAAACTGATTTCGGCAAGCCGGTAAGCGAACCAGAAATTAACTAGTTCAGAAGCCCATTTCCACAGTTGCGTGAAATGGGCTTCTCCTTTTTGGGGTCTAGGGCAAAACGTTTTTACGCAACGCATCCACCGCATTTGTCAAAAGCGAGGTATCCACACCCGCGGCGACAAATGTGAAGCCATACTTCAAATACTTTGCCGTGTCGGCCGAACTCGTGGCCAGAATACCCGCCGCGAGCCCGTAACTATTTATGGCCTTTGCTGCGGCTTGGATCGCCGTTTGAACGTCGCTATGGGCCGGATTTCCGGGGTGGCCCAGAGATGCGGAGAGATCCGAAGGGCCAATGAAAATCCCGTCCAGCCCCTTCACGGCCGCGATTTCAGCAATGTTTTCGAGGGCCTCTTTTGTTTCAACCTGCACAATGACACAGATTTCATCGTTGGCCTGCGTGACGTAGTTTGGAATGCGTCCAAACCCGCTTGCGCGTGTGGCGCCCGCGATGCCACGTATGCCGAGGGGCGGATATTTACAGGCTGCAACCGCATTGGTGGCCTCCTGTGCGTTTTGAACAAAGGGTACAAGGATTGTTTGGGCGCCAATGTCGAGCGCACGTTTGATCAGGACACTGTCGTTCCACGCAACGCGCACCACGGAATGGCTGTCGCTTTTCGCAGCGGCTTGCAAAAGGGGCATTAGGCCCGAGACTTCGATGGGGGAGTGCTCGCTGTCAAACAGGAGCCAGTCAAAGCCTGCGCCAGAGATGAGTTCCGCCCCAATCGGGCTGCACAGACTCGACCAGAGTCCAATTTGCGAGGTGCCAGATTTCAAGGCAGCTTTGAACGGGTTTGTTGGGAGAGTGGTTTTCATTCGAACGACACCGCAACGGTTCCCAATGGTCCGAAATCCGCGTGCAGCGTATCGCCTTTGGCGGCCCAAACTGGGCGGGTAAACGAACCAGACAGCACCATATGGCCCGGCTCAAGGGCCACCCCAAAGGAACCTAATCGGTTTGCCAACCAAGCAACAGCCATCGCAGGATGCCCCAAAATACCTGCGGCCAATCCGGTTTCCTCAATTGCGCTGTTGCGGTGGAAGATGGCCCCAACCCAACGTAAATCAACGGCATCGGGGCGCACGGGGCGACCCCCAAGAATTAAGCCAGCACCGGCGCCATTGTCGGAAACCGTGTCATAGATTTTACGGGGTTCACAGACCCGCGCGTCGATAATCTCGATCGAAGGAACAATATAATCCGTGGCATTCAGAACATCGACAAGGCCAATGTTTGGACCCATCAAGCGATCCTTTAGAACAAACGTGAGTTCAGGCTCGACGCGCGGAACACAGAAATCCGCATGCTTAACGACCGCACCATCGCTCAAAACCATGTCTGAAAAGACGTGACCATAATCTGGCTCATCGATGTTTGAGGAACGCTGCATGGCTTTTGACGTTAAGCCAACTTTATGCCCAACAATTTTCGACCCTTTGTCCACTTTAGACTGGGCCACAGCGGCTGAGATTGCATAAGCATCTTCGATCTCAATATGGGGCCAAGCCACTGAAGGCTGTGTTGCCTGAACTTTGGTTTTTTCTGCACGGATGAGGGCATTAACGGCCTCTTGCCGCTCGGAGTCTGTAAGCATTTCAATCTTCCTATAATATCGATAGTATTATCTAATATCGACAAAAACTAAAAAGTCAATATTGTTGGCGAATACCGCTATTGAATGCGCCTCAGCTTGGATTTACAAAAAAGTAACTTTGACGCAGGCCTCACGTGAAGGACTAAGACGTAAATGAGCGAAATCAGAGAAACTGAATCAGAGCGCGCTTATCGTGTCTTGAGAGGGAACATTATCGACGGAACACTTGCCGCAGGGCTCAAGTTGAAAGTTATTCCACTGAAGTCGCAGTATAATTTTGGAGCAGCGCCATTGAGAGAGGCCCTTACAAGGCTAGTTGGCGATAGGCTTGTTGTTCAGGAAACCCAAAAGGGGTTCACCGTAGCGGTCATTTCGGCGCAAGACGCACAAGATGTGGGGCGTGTGCGAGGATTGCTTGAATGCGAAGCCTTGCGGGAATCGTTGCGCAACGGAGATGACGCTTGGGAGGCGCGCTTAGTTGCAGCCT
This sequence comes from Falsihalocynthiibacter arcticus, assembly GCF_000812665.2. GTDB lineage: Bacteria > Pseudomonadota > Alphaproteobacteria > Rhodobacterales > Rhodobacteraceae > Falsihalocynthiibacter > Falsihalocynthiibacter arcticus. Next base: position 700,915 of record NZ_CP014327.1, on the reverse strand, counting down.
ATCATCGGTTGAGGCTGGTTGAAAATCGCGCGCCCACCGAAATTTCTCCCTCGGACCTTGAGGCAAGAAACGCAGAATTTCACGACGCCCTGTTGTCGGCTGCGTATTCTAGCTGGCTTTTGTCATTGAGGGAGCAGATTTATCTCCATCACGAACGGTATCGTCTTCTATCTCGTTCAAACCCCAATCTTGAACGCAATACGCCCGCAGAGCACGCCGCAATTTTTGAAGCGGCTCTGGCGCGGGAACCCGATTTAGCCTGCACTCTTGTAACGGAGCACATCAATCGGACGACGGAAGCGGCAATGAAAGTGCTTTGAAAAGCCGCAATGGAAGGGAACAGTTTGGTCTAATTTCCAAGTGAAGCATCCGAAAACTGTTCTGGGGTGTAAAAGCTCTGTTATAAGTAACCGTTGGTTTGACCCCACATTCCCCTTGGGTGGTTAATATGCGATTCCGTCCCTTCATAGACTTGGAGGGAGTTTCTCTATGGAAGCTACGAATGAGTTTCTCACAAGAATTCCGCATGGGTCAGACGGCAAACGGCGCTGGCCTCTTGAGTTGAAGGCGCGGATCGTTGCGGAAACGCTGATTGAGGGCGCGACTGTGAATGGGGTGGCCAAACGATATGGTTTGATACCCAGCAGCGTTTCAGATTGGCGACGCATGGCGCGGACGGGCAAGCTTGTTTTGCCCAACTTGGATGGTATGGATTTTGTGCCAGTGCAGATTGAAGGTCCGAAGCCGCTTGAGGTGGTTCCAGCGCCACCTATCAATTTGACCTGCGTTGAGTTGCTCAAGGGCGGAGTGACGATACGTTTGGCCGTTGACACCCCTGCGGCCCGGATCGCTGAGACTGCGTTGTGATCCATCCGTCGTATGGGGTGCAGATATTCGTGGCAACCAAACCTGTAGATTTCCGCAAGGGGCATGACGGTCTGGTGGCGCTGGTGCAGAGCCATCTAAAGAAGAAGCCGTTCGATGGAGCAGTCTATGTGTTCCGCGCAAAGCGTGCTGACCAGCTTAAGATGATTTGGTGGGATACCTCTCTTAGTAAGTGGCATTCTTTTTAGGATCTGCCTAATCAATGTTACAAAATTCCATAATTTCCAGCAGTCCGCTCAACACATAGAGGTTCTAGAACGTCCATCTCCAAGTCGAAGACCGAACTGTGGTATCGAATTTTGACCCACTAGGCATAAAAAACGCCGATGCTCGGGAGGAGGTGAAAATCGCTGTCTTATGTGCGCGCCTCGCCAAACCTCTGGGAGGAGGATACCAGTTGCCAGCTGAGAAGTTTGCGCAGTGTGTTGTGTCGATCTGTTGAACCCGCCGAGGAAACCGGACTTTCGCTGCATTTTGCACCAAGGTCCGCTGGTCGACGCCCGATGGTTTCCAGATAAATAATCTTCGAAAAAAACTCATAAAATCAGCATCATGTGAAACACTTCAGCTCTATTCTGCGAGGCTAGTTTCCGCCTTCCCTAGGTATAAAGTCTACAATAACAATATGTTACATCATATTTTTTGGGGTGGTTTGCGTTTCAACTTTCGCGTGCTCGCCTATTTATCCCTTAGTTTCAACTCCGCTTAACGTAAGTTCTTTACTTTCAGCCCTCAGAATCGTCACTAATTCAGCTTTGCTAATCGGTTTGAAAATGCTCCGCCCGACTTTCAGATCACGCGCATTCGCAATCATCTTTGCCGCGATGATCGTGGAGATTTCACCCCCAGTAATGAAGCGGATTGTAAGTTGGCGGTCCAAGCCGACCAATCCTTCAATTGCTTCAAGTCCATCCATTACAGGCATGTTGACATCTACAAAAAGAAGAGCAGGCCCGTGGCTTTCTTTCAAGCGGTTTATGAGTTCATAACCGTTGGAACACACTTCAACCTTCCATCCTTCTTGTCGGGCGACAGTAGCGATGAAATCCGCGAAGTCGTGGTTGTCATCGGCGATGTAGAGGCTATGCATTTATTTTCAACACGACAATTCCTTCTTCAGGTTGCCTTATGCTAACTTGAAGACAGCACTTTTTCAACGGCCATAAGAAGATCTGCGCGCTGTACAGGTTTCATCATGCGGATATCTTCGGGTCTGAGGCCATTTCCATGCACGGTAGCTTCGCTTGCATAACCAGACATGAAGATTACGGGTAGGTCAGGCCAGCGCTTTCTAAGTTTCTTAGCAAGGGTGGTGCCCTGTAACTGTCCGGGCATAACAATATCCGTCAACAGCAAATTATAGCTCGGATCGGCCTCAAATACGGCAAAAGCAGCATCTCCAGAGGTGGTGGCCATGACTTGATACCCCGCACGCTCAAGGATCATTACTAAGACGTCACGTACGGCAGTTTCGTCTTCTGCTATTAGCAGTTTGTAGCCTTTGCTCGCCGTAGGTAACTCTTCAACCGGCTCTGTAGGAGGTAAATGCAAGGAGGATGCAACTGGGAAATAGAGTTTGAAGGTCGTGCCTTGGTTAATCTCTGTGTAGACTCGAACTGTCCCTCCTGATTGGCGCATAAAGCCAAAAGTCATCGATAGCCCAAGCCCAGAACCTTTGCCTGTTGGTTTAGTGGTGAAAAAAGGTTCAAAAATCGATCCAAGAATTTCATTTGGAATTCCGGGGCCTGTGTCGCTCACAGCCAGCATCACATAGCGCCCAGGAATGAGCTCTTCTTTACGTGCATCGATATAGGGCTGTTCGATACGTACATTGGCCGTCTCTATTGTGAGGCTTCCATGATCTTCCATCGCATCGCGAGCATTAAGTGTTAAGTTGAGTAATGCGCTTTCCAACGAAGCTCGGTCTACTTCGACAGGCCACAATCCTGCAAGTAATGAGGTTTCGACTATAATGCTTTCTGGTAATGCGCGTCCGATCCAATTTTTCGTTTCGCGCACCACAGTGTTGAGATCAAGAATGATAGGGGTCAATGGGGCTTTGCGGGCAAAGGCGAGCATATTGCGTGTTAGATCAGCGCCACGCAATGTGGCATTGATCGCAGTTTCAATCAGAGTGTTTTCTGGCGGGCTTGTGACACTATCGCGCAAGAGTTCCAAGTTACCTAGTATGACGGCCAGTAAATTGTTAAAATCATGCGCGACGCCGCCCGTCAGTTGGCCAATGCTTTCGATTTTCTGTGCGTTGCGAGAAATTTCACGCTCCATCTCTGCTTGCCCTTGCGCCTCTACTTCGCGCGTTGCGTCAAGAATAATCGCCTTTACGTAGAGTTTGCCACTCTCTGATACGGCCTTGCCGTGATAGTCAAGCCAGCGAGTTTGTCCTGTTAGGGTCGTGATCGAGTACCGGTGGAAAATGGGTTCGCTCGTCCTAATCCCTTTAAGTATAGATGCCAAGAAATAGTCTATGTCTTCAGGGGCATGCATTTTCGTGAGTAACATATGATCAGCATAAAATTCTGCGTCCGTGACCCCCCATAACTCAATGCACTTAGGGCTGATGTACAATAACTCAGGATTGTTTGGATCGGTGGCATCATATTCTAAGATCACGCCTGGAATTTTTTCGGCAATCAATCCAAGGCGATCACGTGATTTTTGTAGTTGCTGTTTCGCTTCGTGGATGTCTGACAAGTCAGCATGCAATCCTACAACACGCGAGACTTTGCCATCTCTGTCCGTCTCTGATGTCCAAGTTGCACGTATATATCTGAGTGATCCGTCTGAGTGGCAAGCACGAAAATCCGCTTTATCGTTTACTTTTTCACCCAGCCAGGTCTGCTGCATTTGTGCTCGTAATCGCCCTATATCATCGCGATGGATGATCGCCTCCCATTCAGATTGTGCTAGAGTCCCTGCGGGCCGATCGAGCCCGTAAATTTTCATCAATGCGGTATCGAAAACAGGTCCCGCACTACCAATTTTGTGATCGAACTTCCCCATGCCAGATGCGTCCATAACCAAGCCCAACTGGTTGGCTAAATCCGCTGATTGCATTCCATCATTCACAAATTTTAATGAATAATTCATGATTTGCCACGTCGCGAGAATAGACATAATGCCAACAACAATAAACGCCGTGAGAGTTTGGGATGGCACTGCATATGGGCTCGGCGCATCGCTAAGGCTGCTTAGGTACCAAAGTGGTATCAGATGAAGCAGTACAAACGCTACGATGATATACTTGATTGTGGATTTTTGAATGGTCGGCCAGTTCGTCGAAGGGGTTAAGTAATGTGCTGTAACTCCGATGGCCGCGGTTGCGAGATTCATAAAAACAGCGATACCCAGCATTGGGCCGCCAAATGTAATCCGATAGTACGCGCCACACAGAGCAGCAATCAGACCCCCTATCGGTCCCCCAAGGTAGCCCGCCAAAATGAGTGGTCCGGCCTTAGCATCGAGCTGTGTAGGAATGATTTTGAACGAGATAGAACTTATTCCAAGTGAGATCACCATCACTCCGAAGATGATGCCTAACAAAATTTGTTGAACTAGCTTTCTGCCTCTCAGGCGGTCGGAAGCAAATACAGAGTAAACAAGAACCCCAGCTAGCAGTAGCGAAGTTAAACTTTGTAGAACTGACGCAAACACACTTTTCTCCAATGTAGGGGGCAAATAGGCCGTATTTGCGAGGTGGTATCCTAAACCGTAACGCAGGATGGACCTTGGGTCCATCAAGGCCTCCGTGGAAAAGACGGGGTCTATCACGGGAACGCGTTACAACGGCATACCCTTCCCAACCGTCAGGACCAACGCGCATAGTGGTCCATTCCTTATGGCTTGTGTCTAGCCAAATGGAACCCTCACTCTTGCTAAACGGATCAATTGCCATACGATTCAACTGTTGTAGGACGACCTGAAGGTGCGGTTGACTCATATTTACCTCGGCACGGGCCATCAGTCGAAAATGTTCTTTGAAGTTCGTATCCACATCCGATAGTAAGTTGTATGCAATCAGATGAATGCCTTGTATGATTTTGATGAAATTCCGTCCCTAAAAATCAGAGTGGAATGATGGCGACAAATTTGAACCGATCAGATGCGATTTACGCTTCCCTGCGGAGGGCCATTTTGGAACAGGCCTTGGCGCCAGGAACTAAATTGCCTGAGGATTCTATTGGAGAAACATTTGGCGTCAGTCGCACTGGCGTACGCAATGCGTTTGTTCGCCTGTCGTCTGAAGGTTTGGTTGAGATGCGCCCTAACAAAGGGGCTGCTGTTGCCACGCCGACGCTGGAGGAAGCCGCCGATGTTTTTACGCTCCGGCGGGCGATTGAATGCGAGATCGTTAAGCGGTTATGTGAACGGATCAGTAAGGAAACGATTGACGCGTTGCTGGCCCACGTGAAGGAAGAAGAGCGCGCTTTGCTCAACCCCAGTCCGAGATCCATTCGTCTTGCGGGGGAGTTTCACATCCTTCTCGCGGAGTTGACACAGTCGGCTTATATGACCGATATGGTCAGTCAAGTTGTCTCGAGATCATCGCTAATTTTGGCACGATTTGGGCGACCTCATTCGGCGGAATGTGGCATTGATGAACACTATAAATTGATCGAAGCCCTTAAAGTGCAGGACGCCGAGGCTGCCATGTTGATAATGCGAAGCCACCTTGATGCGGTCGAGGAGCGGGCCTATCAGGAAGACGAAGTCTCCCTGCCAGATGCCGCGTCAATCTTGCGTAAGTACGCAGAAAGTATGTAGTTATTCTAACCTATTGCGCCGCTTGATCCTCGTTCTCTAGGTTCCACATTTCCAGCGACGGTGTTGCAAGATCGAACTGATCCGAAGTGCGCGCGTAGCCAATTCCGCCCATACGCCCTACCGCGTGAAGGCCTTGTTGGTTGACGTATTTACGATCTCCATCGACCAGATCACTGCGCAAGTGGAGGGCGACAACACGTCCCAAAACGATTTGGCGCGAGCGTCCCAACTCAATCGTCATATGGCGCACGCATTCGAAGGCCGCAGGAGCTTCGCCAATGCGCGGGCAAGGGACGTGCGTCCCTGCAATGGCGGTTAGGCCAGCTTTTTGCATTTCATCCACACCCTTGGGAAAGGCAACCGCACAGATGTTCATCCCAGTAACCAGATCATCATCAACAATATTGACAGTAAAGGCCTCGGTCAGGCGAATGTTTTGCGAGGTGTCTTTTAGGCTGAGGTCTTTGTGGTTTTCAATTCCAATCGCCAAGATTGCAGGATCGGACGTCAAAACATTGAAAAATGAAAATGGGGCTGCGTTTACATTTCCCTCTAAGTCGACAGTTGTCACAAGCGCGATTGGGCGCGGTACCACCGTGCCGATGAGCAGTTTATAACGCTCGTGTGGGGTCAATTCGTCAAAGTCGAACCGCTCGTAGGTCTTGGTCATAATCATCGTCCTTCATGGATGGGAGTTTGTTGATTCCCCAAAATGTGTCTGGTGCCTTCTGAGTTATGTATCCATAAATTGTATACACAGTTGCAAATCATTTTTAGGTATTTGTTAGGCGATTTGACCATTTCTGCCTAAAAATCACTCGTTTTCGATCATTAAGTTTGAAATTTAGGGCGTAATTCGCAGTTTTCTCTTGGGTATGGGCCTTGAGTTCGAGAAATTTTGTATACAGACGACTTTTGCCGGAGACCCTAGATGGACCAAAATTCAAATCCTGCGCCTCAAACTGTCACATTGAGGCTTAACCAGCAGCAGCTCGAATTGCTTGAACGTACCATAGCAAAAGGCGTTGCCGCCTCGCGCGAGGACTTGGTTCGGTTGGCTTTGCGCGAATACACGCAGAACCATGGGGAGCAGAGGATATGAGCGCGCGGACTTTTATCTCCGAAACATTGATTTTGCCTGGCACAGGAAAGGCGTTTGAGGTGCTTAAAGGGCAGGTCATGAGAATTGAGCAGGTGGCGGGCGGCCAATGTGTCGACTTCAACGCGTTCAATCTGCACGATTACAAGGAATTTATGCATTGTGGACGCACCCGCACGGTGCATGGGTTTCACCCCAGCGAAGGGGATTTCCTATGGTCACAACCGCCTCGCGAAAACGCTCTACTTTACATTTTACGCGATACTTATGGGCGTAACGATGTGTTGTTCCCGCGATGTTCGGCTTATTTATATGAGGCGGCTTATGGGTTCCACGACCATACGAATTGCCACGATATTCAGGCTGAAGCGCAACGGGAATACGGCTTAACGCCTGACGATGTACATGACAGTTTTAACTTTTTCATGTGTACCGAGGTGCAAACCGACGGCACAGCGACGATCACACGGCAAAGTTCGCAGGCGGGCGACTATGTTGAAATGGTCGCGCTGATGGATGTGCTCGCTGTGCCGAATGTCTGTGGGGCCGACGTGATGCGTACATCAAACTTCTCGCTCAAACCCGTGAAAATCACCATCTGGGAAGCCTCTGAGGACGATCTTGCAGCAGTGCCAAAAGTACCAATTTTGCGCAGCCAGCGCACGCCCGATCAATTCCGTAATGCCACGATAAAAGCGACCCGGGAACTGACGGCGGATCCCGATTATGTCGCGGGCTTCACGAATACGCCGATCGTTGAGACCGAAGTCACGATTGAATTGCCCGCCGATTTGGCGACAGCTTTCAACGCTATTGCCAACCGCGAACTCTATGGAGCCGACGATGGCGCGGCCTTGCGAGACATTTTGTTTACCTGGTGGGAAGAACGTTTCCTGCAGGCGAAAAGCGGTGCGCCATCGCTTGAAACACAAGACTGAACAACCCCATAATTTCCAACAGGAGAGTCCCATGACTACCACAAATCTGAACCGTCGTAATTTCATGGCAGGCACCGCCACGGCGGCCTTACTAACCAATATCGCGGGCCCCGTTTTTGCTGCAAGTGATAAAACAGTTGGTATCGTCTATGTGGGATCCAAGGATGATTTCGGATGGAGCCAAGCCCACGCTGTTTCGGCCGCGAAGCTGAAGGATATCGAAGGGATCACCCTGATCGAGGAAGAGAATGTACCTGAAACGGCCGATGCTTCCCGCAGTATGGAATCGATGATTCAGCTGGATGGGGCGGAACTTATTTTTGGAGCGTCGTTTGGGTATTTTGATCCCTTCATGATTGATTTGGCAAAGAAATACCCTGATGTGCAATTCCGCCATTCCACCACTTTGTGGAACAAAGATGAACATCCAGAAAATCTTGGCGGGTATTTTGGCTATATTGAGCAGGGGCATTATGTCAACGGGGTTGCCGCTGGATTGTCCACAACCACCAACAAGCTTGGTTATGTTGCGGCTAAACCTTTGGCTCTGGTTTTGCGGACGGTGAATGCCTTCACAATGGGCGTGCGTTCGGTCAATCCCGAAGCAACCGTACAGCTGATTATTACAGGCGAGTGGTCGCAACCCATTCGTGAGGCCGAAGCGACCAACGCTTTGATCGATGCTGGCTGTGATGTTATCGCCTGTCACGTCGACAGCCCAAAAGTTGTCATTGAGACCGCCGAAGCGCGTGGCGTTAAAAGCGTTGGCCACAATGCCGATCAATCCGCCCTTGCGCCAAACGGCTTTATCACGGGCGCAGAATTGAATTGGGCCCGCGTCTATGTCGATTACGCGGAAAAATTAAAAGCTGGAGAGCCGATCCCGAACTTGATTGAGGGTGGGTATGACAATGAAATGGTGACCTCAACGCCTTTCGGAGCTGGTGCGACAGAGGCCGCAGTGATTGCTGCTGAGGCAGCGATTGCGGGTCTAAAAGAGGGAATGCCCATTTTCGTTGGCCCGTTGCGCGACAACCAAGGGAACACGATCAGCGAAACCACATTGGGCCTCTATGACGGGGCGTTATGGGGCACAGATTACTTGGTCGAAGGCGTGATTGGGTCGCTGTCCTAAGGGGCCGCGAAAAACATGAAGACGATGGCAAACCAAGATCAAATCACTTCCTTTGACGCGCCACTTATGGAACGGGCGGCGCGTCTCTTGGAACCTATCATTCTGACGGTTGGGGCCGTTGTGGCGGGGTTTGGTCTGTTTGCTATTTTCCTTGGTATTCAGGGCATTTCTCCAGTTACTTTTGCCCTTACGGTTTGGCAGGGCGGATTTGGTTCTGCCTTTTCTCTCGCGAATGCTTTGGAGCGGGCGGCTCCTCTCATTTTGGCCGCCCTTTGTGTAGCCCTTCCTGCGCGGGTTGGATTGGTTGTTATCGGCGGCGAAGGGGCAATTGTGATGGGCGGATTGGCTGCCGCGATGGCATCGCAGTGGTTTCTGGGCTGGCCAGCACCTCTTCTTTTAATGGCGCTTGCCGCTGGTCTGGCGGGGGGCTTTGGATTGGTTTCGTCGGTTTTATCCGCCACACGCGTGCCGTGAACGAAACAATTTCGAGCTTGCTGATGTCCTATATCGCGGTGGCGTTGATGAGCCATCTGATCGAAGGTCCGCTGCGCGATCCTGCCAGCCTGAACAAGCCGGCGACTCTTCCGATTGGCGACGTATTTTCCGTAGGGAAAATGCCTTGGGTTGACGTGCATTGGGGCTTGGGTGTGGGCGTCATTGCTTGCGTTTTCAGTTGGGTCTTGATTGAGCGGACAAGCGTCGGGATGGCGGCACGGATCGCAGGCGCAAATGTGCGCGCAGCCCAGTTACAGGGGTTGCCGGTGGGCTTTCTTGTCATTGGTGTTTGCATCCTTGGCGGCGCCTTTGCAGGCTTGGCGGGAATGTTTGAAGTTGCTGGCGTGCATGGCAATGCCAACGCATCGCTCGCGAGCGGCTTTGGATTTACCGCCATTTTGGTGTCGTTTTTGGCGCGGCATAATCCTTTGGCGATTGTTTTGGTCGCCTTTCTTCTGGGCGGGTTGGATGCTTCGGGAGGGTTGGTTCAGCGACGTCTTGATATGCCGGATGCAGCCATGTTGGTGTTGCAGGGCGTGTTGTTTATTTCGGTTCTGGTTGCTGACACGGCGTACGGGCGGTTTCGGATAAATGCGACGCCGCTGTTAAGATTGAGTGCAGTTTTCAATGAAGGGAAATCCTGATGGAGGGCGATTTAGGCCTTTGGGCGATCCCCATTGCAATCCTCGGCGGGGCAATTCGTGTGTCGACGCCATTTATTTACGTTGCCCTTGGCGAGATGATCACAGAGCGATCAGGGCGGATCAATCTTGGACTTGAGGGCGTTTTGGTTATGGGGGCGATGTCGGGATATGGCATCGCTGTTGAAACGGGGTCGGTCTGGGCTGGGGTTCTGGGGGCTGCACTGGTTGGCTTATGCCTTGGCCTGATGCATGGCGCATTGTGCAGCCTTTCGCGGGTGAACGATATCGCCATTGGCATTGCCATGATGCTCTTTGCTATCGGTTTGGCCTATTATCTGGGAAAGCCATACATTCAGCCGCCAGCCCCAAACCTGCCTGATATTCCCTTCGGCTTTTGGGCGACAAACCCACAGCTCAAAGCGGCTTTGAATGTAAATATTCTGTTCCTGATCGGGATTGCATTGACAGCATTTTTGGCGTGGGCCCTGCGCCATACGCGCGCTGGGTTGGCTTTGCGGGTCGTGGGGGATAGTACTGATGCCGCCCGCGCGATTGGCCTGCGCCCCCTTCGTATTCGGATTTTTGCGACTGCATTTGGCGGCGCAATGACGGGGGTAGGGGGCGCATATTTGTCGCTATACTACCCCGGAAGCTGGAACGAAAATATTTCGTCTGGTCAAGGGTTGATGGCCGTCGCGTTGGTGATTTTCGCGCGTTGGAACCCTTGGGGATGCCTTGGCGGGGCGCTTCTGTTTGGTGGGGCGGGGGCGATCGGTCCTGCACTCCAATCGGTAGGGTTTTCACAGGGCTACCATCTGTTTTATGCCGCACCTTATATTTTGACACTTGCTATCATGATCGCCACATCTAGTCGCAATCGGCGCATGACTGGTGCTCCAGCCGCATTGAGCCTGACAAAATGACAGCAAATTTCCTTCAGAATGCCCCCGAGATAGAAGCCGTCGCCCTGTCAAAAAGTTTCGGAGGGTTCAAGGCGCTGTCCAATGTCACAATGCGGGTCAAAGCGGGCAGCTTTCACGCTCTTTTGGGTGAAAACGGTGCGGGGAAGTCGACGCTCGTAAAATGCATGATGGGCTACCATTCACCAGATGAGGGCGACCTGCTGATTGATGGGCGACGGGGTGAAATCAGCTCGCCACGCGTGGCTCAATCCTTTGGGCTGGGCATGGTGTATCAGAACTTTACCCTCGTGCCTTCGCTCACAGGGATCGAAAACCTACTGATTACGCGCAATGATTCAGCCCTCATAATCGATTGGACCAAGGAGCGCGCACGTGTAGACGCGGTGATGGAAACGATGCCATTCCGTGTGCCACTTGATCGCCCCGTTTCCGATTTGGCCAGCGGTGAGAAGCAAAAATTGGAGATCCTGAAGCAGCTCTACCTTGGCACACGTTTTCTGATTTTGGATGAGCCGACATCGGTTTTGACGCCTGACGAAGCGGATGAAGTCCTTGGAGTTGTGCGTGAATTGACGCAATCGGGCCGAATGACCGCCCTGATTATCAGCCACCGGTTCCGAGAAGTCATGGGCTACACCGACGCCGTTACAGTGTTACGCCACGGCGCACTCGTGGGGCATCGAAAAACCTCTGAGACCTGCGAAGCAGAACTCGGACAGATGATGGTTGGCACTTCGTTTCTTGAAGTCGCGCACGTGGCCCGCCCCAAGCCAGCGGTAAAAACACCGGTACTGTCCGTTCGTAACTTGCGGGTAACAACCAAAGGGCAGCCAGATCGACTGAATATTGATGCGTTGGATGTTAATGCGGGCGAAATTCTCGGCATCGCGGGGATCAGTGGCAACGGGCAGCGCGAACTGTTTGAATGTATTGCAGGCCAACAACCCGACCATCACGGAACAATTTCGGTGTCCGGCCAGCCATTTCGCCCCACGCGTAAATCCTTGCGCTCGCTGGGGGTTCGGTTCTTGCCTGAAGAACCATTGCATAATTCTGCGGTTGCCGAGATGAGCCTCGTCGATAATCTGTCCTTCTCCTCTTTCGAATGGACCCGCAAAACGGAGCTGCGGTTTTTCCCATCCCGTCGGGAATTACGTCGCAAAGCGCGCAGATTGGTGACGGAATTTGGCATCAAGGCGCGGTCTTTGGATGCGCCCGTCGGAGAATTGTCAGGTGGCAACGTACAGCGCATGGCCCTCGCACGTGAACTTTCCCAATCAGCACGGTTGCTTGTCGTGGCGAACCCATGTTTTGGGCTAGATTTCGTCGCGGCCCATGACATTCGACGCCGCCTAACACTGGCTCGAAATGAAGGCGCCGCAATTTTATTGATTTCGGAAGACCTCGACGAGTTGTTGGAGATTTCAGATGAATTGGCCGTGCTATATGAAGGGCAATTGGTGAGATGCGATCTAACGGAGGAAAACGCGCGCGATCGCATCGGTCAACTTATGGCGGGCAGTGAGCTATAGAAAGGGCGCGGTTCGTGGCAAATGACTTGAGGCGGGCAGGGTGGTGAGCAGCGCCACTTGAGTGATACTGCGCGGCTCAATGCGGGGTGCCATGGCCTAAGCCTTTTGCTCCAGCTACCCTAACAGTAATTTGGGAAAGGTATTGCGCGGCTCTCTTGCGTTTCAAACTTTTCATACCGCCCTCCGGAATATCTTGGAACTCACATCTTTTACAGTATTCAGGAGGTGCAAGATCACGCCACGAAATGGTTATGGACTTACAACAATGACCGCCCGAATATGGGGCTCGGCGGGTTTACCCCGGCGATGAAACTGAACTAGCACCAAATGGCTGCGTAGTTCTAGTTGCAAACGCCTCCACAAATGGGGGGATTACCATATCGTCGTGAAGGGCATCGACTACTCATGAAAGCGCCTAGGGCGCGCGGCAATAACTGGGCCAGTGTTGTTGAACTTATTGTTGCGGATAATGCCCCGCTCGATTTCGGATGCAATGTTGCGAATTTCAGTGATCAAGGACTCCACTTCCAACTCTTTGATCCGCTTAGTCGTTAAAATAAAAACGACGCTACCCAAAACCCTGCCTTCTTGATCGCAAATAGGCGCAGCGACTCCTACTAAGCCGTCGAAAACTTCGGAGTATGTGACACAACTGCCGTCGGTTCGGATCGTTTTCATTGCCTTAATGAACTCTTCAAGAGTCGTTCCCAATCCGCTTTCTTCAATGGCGTCCTGACTCCAAGAATAGATATTTTTTAGTTGCGTTTTGGTTAGGTACGCTAAGATCACCTTTGCCATAGCACCCTTGAAAATAGGCATAGGGCGACCAGCCTTATAAATATCAGGGATACTGTGGTCGCTCCACGCCAGATCAGCGCATAGCACTTTGTCACCGTAATAGCTGGACAACATAATGTTTATGCCCATTTCGTCAGAGTAATACCGGATCAAATGGCGTGCAGCAGTAAGCAGCGGATCGTTTTCGCGCTTGAGCATTTCCAATTCAATCACTCGCGAGCCAATAGTATATGTACCACCACTGGCAGGCATAAGAAATCCGGCACGCGTGAGCGCCTGTATATAGCGGTAGGCACTCGGCTTTGAAGAGCCCGATAACTCAGTTGCGCGGTTGACATCCACGGTCAGGTTACGCTCATCAAAGCCGTCCAAAATAGCGAGCATCTTGTCTAGACTGTTCATATTAGATCTCCACTTTTTGTCGCGGCATTGCGTTTCTTGCAGCGGGGTTACTCTCCTTGCAAAAACTCTGCTGGAGCGGTGATTATTTGCGGAAAGATTATTAACAGGATTAATACTATCAACTGAGCGATGATGAAGGGCCAGATACCCTTAATCACTTGTGGTAAGGGCACCTTGGAGACCCCTGCTACGACATTCAACACAGAGCCAACCGGTGGCGTTAGCAACCCGACAGCACCTGCAATCATAAAGACCACGGCAAAGTAAACGGGGTCGATGCCTGCCGCTTTCACCGAAGGCAAGAACACCGGCACCAGGATGAGAATAATAGGGACCATATCCATGGCGCAGCCTATTATCAAAACGAGCACCACAATCACCGCCATCAACATGATTGGTCTATCCGCAAAAGGAGCAATAATATCGTTAATCTGACCAGTCAGTCCCGCGATAGTAATCATCCAGCTGGATACTAGCGCACCCGCCACCAAAAACATCACCATTGCTGTTGTTTTTGCAGCCCCAAGAAATACGTCAAACAAGTCCGCTACCTTCAGCTCACGATATATGAACATGGCTACAAATAATGCATAAACAGCGGCAATCACGCCCGCTTCAGTCGGAGTGAATACGCCAAATCGCAAGCCTACTAGGATTATTACTGGCAACATTAAGGCCCAAATTCCAGCCCATGCTTCGCGCAAGACCGTGTTCAAGGGGACACGCTCAACGCTGGTGGTACCGGTTTCGCTGCGCGACACGAAGTACCACGTAATTACCAAAGACATGCCCATGATCATGCCGGGCACGATCCCTGCAATAAAGATTTTGGTTATCGAGATGTTGCCCACGACACCAATTAGAATAAACCCGATTGAAGGCGGAATGATCAGCGCTGATATCCCCGCGGAGGCAATCAAACCAGCCGAACGCCCTGGCTCATGACCTGCTTTTATCATCATTGGCACCAAAATTGCAGCCAACGCTGCGGTATCAGCAGCCGCAGACCCAGACAGACTTGCAAGAATGATCGCTGCCAGAATAGCTACGTAACCCAATCCGCCACGAATATGGCCTACTGCAGCAACCGACAAATTCACGATGCGCTTGGACAAGCCTCCTGCATTCATTACCTCGCCCGCCAACATGAAAAACGGGATCGCCATAAGCGGAAAACTATCTGCACCGTTGAGCATATTTTGTGCAACAATCTGAGCTTGGAAAAAATCCAGATGATACATCAATGCGATGCCGGTCATGATAAGCGCATAACCTACTGGAATACCGATCGCCATACTGCCTAACAGCGTGCCCAAAAAAACAATAAGGGTCATATTATTCGACCTTCACTTTATCAACTGCAGCCAACTCTAGGTCCGTAGTGCCTACACGATCCATTTGTCCTGTCAGGATTAACCACAGTCGGTGCAGCAGAATTAAACCGGTAGAAACGCCAAAAATCAAACCAACACCGTAGAAAAACGCAAGGGAAAATCCGGTGGCCGGCGCATAGGTATGCAAATTCACAGAGGTTTGAATCCAAGTGCCTGAAATGATTAGCCAGGTGGCAAAAATCATCATGACATGCCCAATTGCTAAACAAACAATCCTCACCGGTCGTGGAAAGCTGTTTACAATAAATTCAAGCCCGAGGTGCCCGTTTTCACGCAAGACGATAATCGCGCCGAGAAATACCATCCATACAAACAACCAACGCGAGAACTCTTCAGACTCGGTGATCCCCGAATTGAAGATATAGCGTAAGACTACGTTGCCAAAAACCAATATGATCATGCCCGCTAGGCACAAGACAACCAGCCACTTAAGCAGCTTAAAATAAAGTTCTATAGCGTTGGTCATTTGGGGCGCTCCAGTGTATTCAATTTATTCAGAGCGACGGTAGCCACTTAGCAGACTATCATCGACTTCGGGCAAATTCACTACGATATTGTCTGGTGTTCGACACGTCAGCCAGACCAACGGCTCGGTAACGCTCATATTTACTTCGACGTGAGGCATATGGGGCGGGACAAACACGAAATCGCCATCGGTCATGTCAACATACTCTTGATAATTCTCGCCAAAATAAATGCGGCCATGTCCATTCAAGACATATCCGCCCGTTTCAGCCTCGCCGTGATGATGAGGTGGCGAGCGAAAACCGGGACCATTCGAGACCTGCCCAAACCAGATTTTTGTGGCGGGGGTGTTCTGGGGGCTAACGCCGGACTTACGCACGCAATCGCCCGATTGGCCGGTGCTATCATCCAATGCAGTCCCGCGTGTTACAACAGGTACGGTTTTGCTACTCATAATAATTTTCTCCTAGGGTAATACTGCAAGCAGTTGTGAGTGTGGTCAGAAACCGGTTTTAAGCACGTCAATTCATGTGCAGGCCGCCATTAACATCGATGGCCGATCCGGTAATGTAAGACGACATATCAGATGCCAAAAAAACACAAGCTTGCGCCACATCACGGGTTTCGCCAAAGCGTCCAATCGGGATGCTAGGTAGAACAAGTTCTGTCATCTCAGCATCGTAGAAATCTCGGGTCATACTTGATAAAATCACGCCTGGGTTCACCGCATTGATGCGCACACCGCGCGGGGACACGTCGCGAGAAATAGACTTAACAAGGCTGGCCACCGCCCCCTTAGATGCTGCATAGTGCGGCCCACCCATCAGGCCGCCACCGCGTTGCGCTGCTATTGAGGCCATACAAATGATCGAGGCGCCATTTTGCATCATCGGTAAGGCTCCCTGGATCATCAACAAAGTACCACGCAAGTTCACATCCATTACAGCATCATAATCCTCCATGGATATATCCACAGTTTTACGAGCTTGAGCGATCCCAGCGCAGGTGACCAAAATGCCCAAATGCCCAAAAGTCTCATGGACATGCCTGAAGACCGGCTTAATAGATTGGGGGCTCCGCACATCGGCACAAATCCCAGTAGCATTTGCGCCAAGCTCATGTGCCGCGGTGGCTACGCCTCGTTCATCGCGATCAACCATTACTACTTTAGCACCGTTTTCAATATACGCCTTTGCAGTCGCAAAGCCGATACCGTCAAGATTTCCTGCACCAGTAATGATGGCGATCTTATTCTTCAGCACAGCTTGCCCCTTAAGATTTAATGCAATTCACGCGCCTACATCTTAATGGAGGCATTAACCGGCCCCTGCCAGAGTTCAAGCAGGGGCCGGTGTGTATTAGTACTTACTTCGTCGCGGCCTTGTCGGCATTGAACTCCTTGACAATTTCTTGATCCAGACCAGAACTAACCTGGTCCACTACTGGCTGAACCGCATCGCGGAACTCTTGTAGATCATCCGCCGAAATCCGATCAATTTGCATGCCGTTCTCTTCTAAGACGCTCAATGTCTCTGCGCCGCCGGCATTAATGATATCGCGGTTAAACACCGACGCCTCAGCACACGCGGCGCGGATGGCGCTTTGCTCGCCTCCATCAAGCTTGTCCCAGAAACCCTTGCTTGCATAAACAACCGATAGCGTAGTGAAATGCTGCGTTTCGGTCAGATAGTCCTGCACCTCAAAGAAAGATGCCGAGCGTGTTACGTCGTTAGCAATTTCGTTACCATCAATCGCACCAGTTTCCAGCGCAGTGAAAGTCTCGGGAAAGGGCAACGGGGTCGGATTAATCCCGAGCGCGCTAAGGGAATCAAGATAGACACTATTCTGGATAGTCCGCACGCGCAGACCATTTACATCTTCCAATTTGGTTACAGGGCGCTTGTTATTAGTGATATTGCGAAACCCGTAATCCCAATAGCACAGACCTACCATCTGCGACGGTTCCAGCTTAGCAAGGATTTTCTCAGCAGTAGGTCCACGGCTGACGGCATCCAGCTGCTCATAGCTGTCAAACATGAAAGGCAAATTGAACATGTTGAATTCAGGAACAACCGAAGCCAAACCGGCAGTTGTTGTTACTGCCATCTCCACTATACCACCCTGCACCGACGAAATTGACTGGATTTCATTGCCAAGTTGAGCAGAAGGGAACCCTCGTAAGTCGACCGATCCGTCGGTTTTTTCAGCAATCAGTTCACCAAAATAATCAACGGTTCGACCCATAGGGCTTTCTTGTGAAACAGGGTAGCTAAACTTTATTGTTTCCGCATTGGCGGCCCCAACGACCGTAACAGATGCTACGACTGAAGCTGATAAGCCAAACACCGCATGATGGCGGGCTTTTTGTATGTAGTTCTTCATGAAATTCCTCCCAGATATATAGCTGCCGCCGTTAGATAATTGACACCAGTAACGCAATTTAAATATCGCTATTTGATAAAAGTCAAATACAATATTTTGTCGAAATTTCTCTGCGTTGCGGCATGGTGTGGTGCGGCATGGTGTGGTGGAGTGAGGCCGTCTCATGATAGAGATGTGTCGAAAAGTTTGTAAGTAATAACATAAAATTCCCGCATTCAGAGGAATTTTTCCGTAGAAGGTCGAGTTGTAGGCATGACGATTCGAGGGATGGCTCGTCACTCTTCAGTCAAAAATTTTATCCATAATATCAAATTATGATATATTTGACATACGTAAATCTTCCCGATATTTCTGAATGACTACCGCAGTGAATCATTTAGAAAAGGGGGAAGAGATGTCACATCTCGCGAATACCTATGACCTAAACGGCCGTCATGCGGTGGTAACCGGGGGCTCGGGCGAAATTGGCTTAGCTATTGCCAAACGCTTGCTCTCTTGTGGCGCTAGCGTAGATATCTGGGATATGGCCCCTGCACCAAGCAGCTACCCCCTTTCCGCGCAAGCAACGCATCAGTTTGTTGACATAACCAACCCTGATGCCGTGATGGCAGCCATGAAGGCCACAGCTCATGACGCAAACGCTATTGATATCCTAATCAACAGCGCAGGGATTACCGGGCCAGTAAACTCCATCAAAGAATATGATCTTAATAATTGGCATAAGACACTGGATGTCAATCTAAACGGAGCATTTTACTGCACCAAAGCGGCCTTGATGCATATGGAACCGCAACGACGTGGTCATATCATATCACTGGCTTCAATCGCGGGCAAAGAAGGTAACCCAGGCATGGCCGCGTATTCCGTGGCGAAGGCAGGAATTATCGCCATGACCAAATCACTTGGCCGCGAATTGGCTAGTACTCAAATACGTGTACACGCAATTGCACCAGCGCTAATCAAGACCAATCTTCTATTACAAATGAAGCCTGAAACGGTAGCGCAAAATCTTGCCAAAATTCCGCTGGGTCACGCTGGCAGAGTAGAAGATGTGGCGGAATTAGCCGCTTGGCTTGTGTCCACTGGCTGCCGTTTTTCCACAGGCGCAGTGCATGATCTCTCTGGCGGCCGCGCCACATATTAAACAGGAATAACTTATGAACGACTTCACAGGAAAATCAGCGATCGTCACCGGTTCAGTCCGTGGCCAAGGATTGGCAGAGGCCCGTCTTCTAGCCCAAAAAGGCGCAAAGGTAATGGTCTGTGATGTGCTCGATGAACTCGGTGCATTAACAGTAGAGGAACTCCAAGTCCAAAGCTTTAGCCAGTCAAGAACTGCGTGCTGGGATACTTCTTAGTATCGTCAAAAAATGGGTTACTAATCTGCTAGTAGAAAAACTAAATGCGCCTGCTGCCAACATTGACATCGTCGGTATTCTAAGGTCGCCTGATATTCCGATTGCGCAAATAGCGAGAATTGTATTTCTTCGTTCCAAATGAATGAATTACACATCACTTCCGGACTATCAGGTAAGGGCTGCGATCTTTTGGAGCAGTGCCTGTCGATTGATTTAGAAGTAAATCCGAAGACAGCGCAGGTGTTTGCGTTTGCAGCTGTTCGGCATGATGGGCAAGTCGTGGCGATCTCCAAGGACGGGCAGCTTGAGAGAGGGCTCGATCGTCTTGAGAAAGAAATTGACGGTTTTGCACACCCGGTCGGCCATAATTTTCTACAGCACGACTTAGCGCATCTTGTTGCGCTCCGGCCTCGGCTAGCGAAGATTATGCAGGCCCCAATCGACACGCTCTGGTTAAATCCACTAGCCTTCCCGCGGAACCCTTACCACCACTTGGTCAAGCATTATAGGGATGGACAGCTTCAGGCTGGCCATGTGAATGATCCTGAGCTGGACGCCAGATTGGTTTTTCAAGTTTTAGCCAACCAGCTCGAGTCTTTCGAAGAGTTGAAGGTGAAAACACCTGTACTGCTCAAATGCAGTAGCTAGGGGGGATGGCGCACCCCGACCGAAGCCTCTACCGAGGAGCTAAGAAAACTGAGGTAGAAAAAATGTCGCAACCTAACCTGAGTTCACAGCACTCGCTATGCGTTGGCCAATAATGGGCCGACGCATAGCGAGTGCTGTTCGCAATGGGTTAAAGCTCGGCAATAAATTTTACACGCATATACTCTTCGAGGCCTTCGATACCGCTTTCCGAGCCGTCGCCTGATTGGTTAACGCCGCCAAATGGAGTTTCAGGGGTAGAAATGCCCATGAAATTTACGCCAACCATACCTGCCTCTAGAGCTTCTTCTGTTTTCCGTGCTAGGGCGCCGTCTTGTGTGAAGACAAAGGAAGCGAGGCCGTAAACGGTTGAGTTGGCACGCTCCATAAGGGTTTCGAAATCGGAGAAAGAAGTGAACGGGGCAATGGGACCAAAAGGCTCTTCTGACATTATGCGTGCGGTGTCCGGCACGTCGCGCAGAACGGTAGGGGCATAGAAATAGCCTTTTCGATCCAGGCGCTCACCGCCTGTAACGATTTTCGCGCCGTTGAGTACTGCATCTTGCACCAGTTCATCCATCAGGCCAAGCCGACGTTCCGCGATCATCGGCCCCATTTGGGTGCCCTCTTCATTGCCTTGGCCAATTTTGATTTTTTTGACCCGCTCCACGAAACCCGCGATGGCCTTTTCATAGAGTGACTCGTGAACATAGAAACGGGTTGGTGATGTGCAAACTTGTCCTGCGTTGCGGAATTTAAACATGACAATCATGTCTAGCGTCTTTTCCAGATCGGCATCTTTATGCACGATCACGGGAGCGTGGCCGCCGAGTTCCATAAGGCAGCGCTTAAGGGTATCGGCGGCTTGTTTCTGCAAGAGCTTCCCAACGGCGGTGGAGCCTGTAAGTGTGACAGCTTTTGGGATTGGCGAGGCAATCAAATGGGACGAAATGACTGCAGGGTCACCGAAAACTATGTTGAGTACGCCATCTGGAAGACCTGCGTCTTGTAAGCAACGGCCAAAAGCAACGGCGGTTCCTGGCGTTTCCTCTGCGGGTTTGATGATGATAGAGCAACCCGCTGCTAACGCGCCGCCAAGTTTGCGAATCACATTTGATGCTGGGAAGTTCCATGCTGTGAATGCCAGAACGGGCCCGATTGGCTCTTTCATCACAATTTGACGAACGCCAGGGGTCCGCGAGGGGATTATTCTTCCGTAGGCGCGTTTACCTTCTTCGGCGTAGAAGCGCAGAGCCTCCGCAGAGAACATGATTTCTCCGGCGGCCTCTGCTACAGGCTTGCCGTTTTCGAGGGAAAGCACTTCCGCGATACTGTCTTTACGGGCCTCAATTAGCTCGGCCGCTTTATAGAGCACCGCATACCGCTCGGCGGCGGTCTTTTTTTTCCATACTTTAAAACCCTTGGCCGCTGCGGAAAGCGCTTGATCTAGGTCGGAAGTTGAGGCGTGCGGTACGTGAGATAGGGTTTCTTCGGTAGCAGGATTAATTAACGGCTCAGAAACTCCTTCACTACCTTGGCGCCATGTCCCGTCGATGAGAAGTTCTAGTTTTTCTTGATACATTTCAGTCTCCAGTTGGGATTGTTCGTATTAGTTTTCGGCGCCGATGTTGCTTGTTTCGAGCACGCCTTTTTTACACAAACTTTTTTAAGGCTCTTGCATTGTATACAGAGTACAGTATGGTGTCTACATGATGGATGCAAATTTTCAAAACCTTTCTGCCGGCATTGTCGACAACCTCACCACCGTTCTTGAACGGGCAATAGTTACGCTTGAGCTTGCGCCGGCTATGCGATTGACAGAGGAGGAGATCGCGTTGCGATATGGCGTAAGTCGGTCTCCGGTGCGTGATGCGTTGCGCGCCCTTGAGCGCGATGGCCTTGTAATGCGGCAAGCCCGCAAGGGAATTTGGGTTTCCAGAATGTCTTTGCGCGACTTTGATGAGGTTTATCGCTGTCGAGCGGCCCTTGAGGCGCTGGCGTCTGAGGCTGCTGCGAGGTCGCCACTCAATGACCGAAAAAAGCAACTTAAAGAAGTTTTTGACGGTATGCGTACCGCACATGAAGCCCGAGATGCTGACGCGTTTTTCGCTATGGATGTGCGCGGTTCGGAATTAATTTACAAGTTGGCAGATGATACGACCTTGCGGCGCCTTATTTCAGGTCTGGAAAAACAGGCGCTGCGCTACCGTCTGTACCTTTATAAAAATGCGAGTGATTTGGTGCGGTTGTCTCTTGATGATACTGGAGCCATTTTCGCGGCAATTGAAGATGGACGGGCTGAAGATGCGAAAACCCTCTCGGAAAACCTAATTACGACGATCTGGCAGTCATCACGCGCCACGATCGAGCAGCACTTCGGAAAAGGTTGATCATGACGGAATTCGAAGGCGCTTTTTCCTATATCGATTCACATACGGCCGGCCATCCGACCCGCGTGATTTTAAGTGGCGTTCCGACATTGCGAGGCGACACAGTCTTGGAGAAACGTTTTGATTTGGAAGCGCGTTTTGACCACCTAAGATCCGCCCTTTTGCACGAGCCGCGTGGTCATGCGGCGATGGTCGGACTCGTGCCGGTTGAATCAAAAATTGCCGACTTCGGAGCAATCTTTGTGTCTTCGTATGTCTACTTGGGCATGTGTGGGCACGGCACGATTGGGTATGCAAAAACGCTCGCGCATACTGGAGAGATCTCGCCCGAAATCGGCAATAGTTTTACGTTGGAAACTCCCGCAGGTGTGGTGACTGTAGCTTTGGTTTGGTCGCCTGATGGACGTTTGGAACGTGTCGCATTGTGTAATGTTGCCGCATATATGGGGCTTGCCGATTTAACGGTTGAGGTTGAAGGCGTCGGAGCAGTGACTTGCGACATTCTCTATGGGGGAATGTGGTATGCAATGGTGGACGCAACAGCGCTTGGGATTTCTCTGGAGGCAAAATCGGCTTCGATTGCATTGGGTATCGGGTGGCGCATCAAAGAGGCCATATCAAAGATTACCCAGACTATGCCGATGTTTGCCGATGATCCCGCGCCCTCTGTTCTCTTTTATCAGGAAGAAGCAAATGATCGTGCGCGCCATATGCTTGTTCTTGCACCCAACAAATTTGACCGCTCCCCGTGCGGGACAGGAACGAGCGCGCGGATGGCACAGCTCTTGATCCGTGGGCAATTGGAAGAAAACCAAAACTATTATGCTGAGAATATTTTCGGCGTCGAATTTATAGCCAGCCTTGATCACAAGGCCACTGAAGAGGGTCGTGTCGGCTATAATATAGTGATCCTGGGAGATGCTTACATCACCTCCCAGGGCATACTTTTCCTCGAGAAAGGCGATCCCCTCACTCGAGGTTTCCTAAGTCAGTAATAAGCCACTGACTAATCATAAACAAAGTAGCAGATGGAGACTAACAATCATGTTCAAAATTGTAAATATCCTCCGCGCCTCGATTTTGGGCGTTGGAATTTTTGGAATGGCGCAAGCCGGTATTGCTCAAGATAACCCTTCCGCGGTTATCGAGGAGATCCGTTCTTCGGGAGAGCTGAAAATCCCCGTGATGATCGGCGAAGAACCTGGGTATATTAAGGATCCGGCGACTGGAGAATGGAGCGGCTTTTACGTCGATTTCCTTCAAGATATTGCGGATGCGCTTGGTGTGGAGTTGGAAACCGTCGAAACGACTTGGGGCAATCTTGCCGCAGACTTTCAGTCCAATAAAATCGACATTGCGATCGGTGTGAACCCAAATCCAAGTCGCGGATTGGTTGTCGATTACCTTTGGGAACCACTTTTCACCGATGCGTGGGCAGTTTTGACTCCAGATGGGGCGCCTGTTGCGACTTGGGCTGAGCTGAATACACCCGAAAAAACCATCGTGGTTCAAAAGGGCTCAACGATGCAGGTTGTCGCTGAAGCTTTACTACCAAAAGCAAATATTACCGTCGTTGAAGATCGCAATCTTGCGATCATGGAGCTTCAGGCGCAACGTGCAGATGGTATCCTCCTCGCGGTCTTTGATGCGCTTCAAATTTCAAACCTTGCATTGGGGGATGTGTCTGTTCCTGAACCAATGTTGCTCAACCCTGCGACCCTAGCTGTGGCGCGTAAGCCAGGAAATGCTGGCTACATCAACTTCTTAACCAACTGGGTTCAACAGCAGCGTTCGCTTGGCTTGGCACAAGGACGTCTTCAAAAGTCTTGGGAAGATCGCGGTATCGATCTATCGATCCTGCCTTCAAGTTTCAGCTTCTAAACTGATCTTTTACCCTTCCTCCAGCTGGCTTTGTGATCTTAAGTCAGCTGGTTTCAAACAAGAACAAAATGCATGGATGACACACGTCTATGCCGGAGACCCGCATGTTTGATTTTTCTGTTATTACCCAGAACTGGATGCTCTTTTGGAACGGCTTGCTGGTCACGCTTTTCTACTCGGCCATCTCGATTTCTGCTGGGCTTGCCATAGGCCTCGCTGTCGGGCTGATGCAACTGACTGGTTCCAAGACCCTTGCAGCACTAGGACGGATTTACGTTGAGATTTTTCGCAACATCCCGCTGCTCGTAATCCTGCTATGGATTTACTATGCCTTACCAATTTTTGCGGGTCTATCTATTACAAAGTTCTGGGCAGGTTTTGCTGGTCTTAGTCTTTATGCTGGTGCCTTTTACGCCGAAATTCTGCGTGCAGGCGTTCAATCCATTGATGTCGGCCAGACGGATGCAACCACCGCCCTTGGCATGACATACAGTCAACGGATGCGCCGTGTGATCCTTCCACAGGCCTTCCGGCGCATGATCCCGCCATTGGCAGGACAATCCATCATTCAGATCAAGAATACGACGCTCATGTCCATGATTACTGTTCCCGATCTTCTGTATCAAGCTGGCTATATTAGTTCCTTCACCTATCGACCAATGGAGGTCTACACTTTCGTCGGCATCATGTTCCTTATCATACTCGTGCCGCTGACTTTGCTGTCACGCAGGCTTGAGAAAATCTCGGAGGCCGTGAAATGAACGGTTCACATTCACAATCCGAAGCGCTCTTGAAAATCGAGGGACTGCATCTTCACTTCGGTACCAAAGCGGTGCTAAAAGGGATCGATTTTGAAGTCCAAAAAGGGGAGGTTGTCGTGCTTGTAGGTGCGTCGGGATCGGGTAAAACCTCTTTGCTGCGCTGTATTAATTTGCTCAACAAACCGTCCAGTGGTCGGATCAAAATTTGCGGCGAGCATATTTTTGACTCTGGCTCAAGTGGCGGCGCTTCTTCCGCAACTGGGCCAGGTGTGAATTTGGTTTCGCCGAGCACGGTTAATCGAATTCGTTCGCAAACTGGAATGGTTTTTCAACAGTTTAACCTTTTCCCACACATGACTGCTCTCGAGAATGTCATGGAGGGGCCAGTTACAGTGAAAAAAGCTAATCGCGATGACACACGCAAAGAGGCGCTTTCCCTATTGGCGCAAATGGGCCTTGAAGGGCATGAAAGCAAATACCCAAGGCAGCTTTCAGGCGGCCAGCAACAGCGTGTGGCTATCGCGCGCGCGTCGGCCATGCACCCCGAAGTGATGTTGTTTGATGAACCAACTTCTGCATTGGACCCAGAGCTGGTGGGTGAGGTGATGAAGGCGATGACCGCATTGGCAAATTCTGGCATGACCATGGTGATCGTAACCCATGAATTGGGCTTTGCGTTTGAAATTGCGGATCGCGTCATTTTTCTTGATCAGGGATGCATCGCCGAAGATGGCCCTCCACGCGAAGTACTTTTACATCCAACGCACGACCGCCTCAAAAGTTTTGTTGGGCGTTTCCATGAATCTGCTGCACTTCTACGCCCGTTTCTAGAAGGTAGCGCTTGAAAATTTTGCTCCGGCACGCCCAGCCAAAGAGCTGTGGGTAATGGACTAGCTCACAAAATGCTGTCTACGCAATTGGCCGATACCGCATCGGTTGACACAATAATCCGCTGATACACGCGTGTCAGTGATCCAATATCTGTGCCTTGAAATGAGGCCAAAATGATGAGGAAAAATCATGACCCTTAGCTTCGATCCCGATACAGTCCAAGTTCCCTCCGGTCACCATATTGGTGGCAAGTATGTTGAACTTCCCGGCGAGGAAATTACCGTACTGCGCCCATCCGATGAGAAGCTGATGGGTGTTTTGAGTGATGGCGGCGCGGACTCCGTGGAGATGTCTGTTGCAGCGGCAAAAGCGGCACTCTCTAAAAGCAAATGGGCCACAATGGCCCCAAGGGATAGAGCGCGTGTCCTTTTCAAGTTCGCCGACAAAATCGAAGAGAATGCCGAATATCTTGGGCGTCTTGAAGCCATGGGGTCTGCGCGTTTGGTCTCGGGTACGATCACGGGGGACGTTGTGCGCACAGCCGGTGTCGTGCGGTATTTCGCTGAATATTGCGACAAGCTCGAAGGCACTGTGACCGCAACTAAGGCGGATACGTTAAGTTTCACTAAACGCGAGCCTTATGGCATCGTGGGGGCCATTGTCCCTTGGAACTTTCCATTGATTACAGCGGCATGGAAATTCGGAGCAGCCTTGGCCGCAGGTAATGCGGTCGTGATGAAAACCTCCGAACTTACGCCCCATTCGCTTTTGGCAACGGCGCAGCTTGCTTCCGAGGCGGGTCTGCCAGCAGGTCTGTTCAACGTTGTAAATGGATATGGACACACCACGGGAGCAGCAATTGTATCGCATCCTGATATTCAGATCATTTCGTTTACTGGTTCCACTCAAACCGGTGCAGCGATCATGTCGCTAGCAGCCCTTTCAGGGATCAAACCAGTGATCCTTGAGCTAGGAGGAAAAAGTCCACAGGTGATTACACGAAATGCAGGGGATCTGGATATGATCGCAACCCGCGTCGCAGATTCTTTTATGGTTAATGCAGGGCAGGTTTGTACTTTGCCGTCGCGGCTTTTGATTGAGGATTGTATTGCCGACGAATTGACAGAAAAGGTGATTGCGCGCACGAAAAAGATCAAACCCGGACCGACATGGGATGCGAACACCACCTTTGCGCCGATAATCTCGGCCAAGCAACTAAATCGCATCGATGGCATGGTGCAGGAGACCATCAAACAAGGTGCTGAACTCTTGGCGGGTGGCGCACGTCTAGAAGCAGTGAACGAAGGCAACTTTTATGCGCCGACCATATTTACCAACGTGTCACGCGAAAACATCGGGTTCACCGATGAGTTTTTTGGCCCAGTCGTAAGCATTTCCCGCTTTGCCGACCTTGAAGACGCAATCACTCAAGCTCAACACCCTGTCTATGGCCTAGCAGCTTCGGTTCATACAACCGACATGCGCGAGGCTATGCATGTCGTGGATCAAGTTGAGGCTGGCATGGTCTTTGTGAACCAACATGGTCGCGATCCAGAGTTTACCTATACGGCAGGCGGCTTTAAAGGGTCCGGTTTTGGTAAGGACATGGGCCGCGCTGGTTTTGAGGCATTCACCCGCGAAAAAGCGGTGTGGATCAATTATCACTGAGGGTGATTTGATGAAATTCGATTTTGTTATTGTGGGCGGAGGATCGGCCGGGGCTACGTTGGCCGGTCGCTTGTCTGCCGACCTGTCCAAACAGGTCGCACTTATCGAGGCTGGTCCTGATACGCCGCCGGACGATGTTCCCGAAGTAATCGCCGACAGTTATCCAGGGCTGTCTTATTTCGACCCGAAATACCACTGGTCAACTTTACGCGTCTTCGCAAAGAACCCGCGATCAAACAGCGCCCAAGTTCCTCCAACCCGATTGGAGCAAGCTAAAGTTATGGGCGGTGGATCATCCATAAACGGGCAGTTTGCGGTGCGCGGTCTTCCCGCTGATTATGATGAATGGGAGGCGAATGGCGCTACCGGATGGGGTTGGGATGGCATGCTGCCCTATCTCAAGAAGCTAGAACGCGACCTCGACTTTAAGGGTGATCTCCATAACGACACGGGCCCGATCCCGATCCGTCGCGTATTTCCAGAAGACTGGGCGGGCTTCACCAAGTCGGTGATGGATGTGATTTCTGACGAGTTGCCCTATCAAGCGGATTACAATGCTTCTTTTTCGGATGGGAGTTTTCCACTGCCGTTGTCCAATGAAAATGACCGACGCGTTTCAACCGCTATCGGTTATCTTACAAAGGAAGTACGGGCGCGCAATAATTTGCATATTTTTGCGGAAACTCAGGTAGAAGCGCTGGAACTTGATGGTAATCGCATCACTGGTGTAAGGGCGCATTCAAGTGATGGCCCCTCAAAAGTTTGGCATGCCAAAGAGGTCATTGTTTGCGCGGGAGCCCTGCATACTCCGGCCATTTTGATGCGGGCAGGGATTGGCCCTGCGAACGAATTGAAGCGCCATGGGATCAAGGTGGTGGCTGATCTTCCTGGGGTAGGTGAAAACCTCATGGATCACCCCCATATTGCAGTTGGCGCGCATTTCAAAAAATCGGCGCGATTAAAGGCAGGTCAGCGCAGGCACATTTTCCTCGGTGCCCGTTATTCTTCTGGGTATGAGGGGTGCACCCCATCCGACATGTTGATGATGCCAGTGAACCGCGCGGGATGGCATCCGCTGGGAAAAGCGATGGGCGCGCTGAACGTCTGTGTCAATAAAAGTTACTCTCAGGGCCGTGTGACGCTCAACTCTGCCGATTGGCGAGACGAACCATGTGTTGATCTCAATCTCGGGGGGATGAACGTGATCTTATGCGTCTGGTGGACGGCTTCGAACGCCTTTACCGGATCATGGAAGACACGCGTGTGCGTTCTCATGTGAATACATGGTTCCTTTCGGGCTACACCGAAGAGGCACGGTCACTGTCTGTGCGCAAACCTTCCAACTATATCAAAACGGGCTCCGCCGCGTTGATGTTCGACTATGTGCCATTCTTCCGAGATACCTTGTTGAAGCTAAAGTTCGGCACACAGGATCGCATGCACGCCATGATCCAGAACAGAGATTCTATAGTAGATTGGGCACGTGAGGCTGTTTGGTCTGGTTGGCATGTGTCTTGTAGCTGCAAAATTGGGGCCGACAACGATCCCATGGCTGTCCTTGACCCAGAATGCCGCGTGCGTGGCGTCGAAGGTCTGCGGGTTGTGGATGCTTCGGCCATGCCTTCAGTCATCGCGGCAAATACCAACATTACTACGATAGCAATGGCCGAAAAGGTTGCTGATATCATTCTTTCTACCCCTTCCTGACTCTTACTAAAAAGGTGAATAAAGTGCGCGAAAACAAAACAAAAACGATCTGGGCCGCTGGTGGCGAAGTTCTTACTGGCTGGCTTGCAATCCCCTCCTCTTTGTCTGCGGAAATGATGGCACAGCAGGATTTTGATGCAATCACAATCGACATGCAGCATGGTTGCGCAGATTACGCCGACACGCTGTCGATGCTCCAAGCGATATCGACGACTGATAGAACTCCGTTTGTGCGTGTACCGTGGAATGATCCCGCGATCATCGGGCGCGTTTTAGATGCTGGGGCGTATGGCGTAATATGCCCGATGGTGAACACTGCCGATGAATGCAAAGCTTTCGTGGAAGCTTGTCGCTATTTCCCTCTGGGCGGTCGTTCGGTTGGGCCGATCCGCGCAGGCCTGTATGGGGGCTCTGACTACTTTGCTAACGCCAATGACACGATTATCACTATGGCCATGATTGAACACAAGGATGGCCTTGCGAACCTAGACGCAATTCTTTCCACGCCAGGCTTAAACGCCATTTTTGTCGGCCCGTCCGATCTTGCTGTATCGATGGGGCATACGCCGGGTTTTGATCCGAAGTGGGATGATGTCATAGATGCGATTCAACTGATCGCCGAACGTTGCGAGGCCCATGGGGTCATTCCCGGCATTCATGTAGGGTCCGTCGAATATGGCCAAAAAATGCGCGACATGGGCTATAAATTCCAAGCGTTCCAATCGGATTTCCGGATGCTGCAGGTGGCCTATGCAAATGCGCTTCCAGCATTTCGTGCAGGAAAATCTAGCTAACCACGCAATAAATCCGTGAGGCGGCCCAATAAGGGAAGCAATATGAGCAAAGGTATGGACATGAAGGCTGGGCAAGTGCCACGTAAGGCGATTGTGATAGGAGCGGGGATCATCGGCGTTTGCAGCGCCAATGCGCTTTTGGATAAGGGATTTGAGGTCGACGTGTTTGACCCAGCCTTGCCAGGATCGCCCGATCAGTGTTCTTATGGCAACGCGGGTGGAATTTGTCCGGGTTCATGTCTTCCCAATGCTATGCCGGGCATGTTGCGCAATGTGCCGCAATGGTTGCTCGATCCCGAAGGGCCGCTTTTTATCCGCCTCGCCCATTTACCGCACGCATTGCCTTGGTTGATCCGTTTCGTTTTGGCGGGACGCAAGTCGCGGGTCGAAGAAATTTCCGCGGCAATGCACGCGCTACACCAATTCAGTTATGAGGCTTATGAGCCTTTAATGACCGAAGCGGGATGTAGCGACCTTCTGCAAAAACGTGGTCAGCTTTTCGTTTTTGAACATGAGAATGGCCCTGAAGGCAGTGCTTATGGTCTTGGTTTGCGCCGTGATCACGGGGTCAAAGTGGAAATCTTGAATGCAAACGAAATTCAAGACCTTGAACCTGCCTTAAGTGACCGTTTCAAAAGCGCAATTTATCTTGCAGATCAAGGGCAATGCCAGAACCCTGGCCGTCTGGTTGAGAAACTTGCGGAACTCGCGGTGCGAAAAGGCGCGCGGTTCCATCGTGAACCTGTGCGTGGTTTTTTGTTTGAGGGTGGAAAAGTATCTGGCGTTGCCGTTCCTTCGGGCGAATATCACGCGGAACGCATCGTTCTTGCGGCTGGAGCGTGGTCGGCGGAGTTGGCCCGACAGCTTGGCGACCGGCTCCCTTTCGAGACCGAGCGCGGCTATCACGTAATGCTGCCTGAGGCCGACACTGGTTTGCGCATTCAAACCATTTCTGCCGACCGAAAATTCGTAGCGTCCCCTATGGAAGCTGGGCTGCGCCTTGCTGGAACTGTCGAGTTTGCGGGCCTCAAGGCTCCACCAAATTTGAAGCGGGCTGATATACTTGTACGGCAAGCCCAAGGTATGTTTAAGCGTTTTGAACAAAGTACTGTTACGCGTTGGATGGGGCACCGCCCGGGAACACCGGATTCTATACCAGTCATCGATACTGCCCGACGCCACCCAGGAGTGATCTATGCTTTTGGGCACGGCCATCAAGGCCTTATTGGAGGAGCTGTCACTGGACAGCTTGTCGCTGACATCGCAACCGGGGCAGCGCCTCGTATTGACCTAAAGCCATTTCGGCTGGGTCGATTTGGCCTTTTGGGGCTTTGACCTAATTTTTCTTAAAAACGGATCACGATACCCATGACCGACAAATACCGACCCACCCGCGTACTCATCGCCGATCTAATTGGCCTATCTTTCGGTCCCGATGGAACGGCCGACCCAACGCAAGCCAGAACATACATCGAGGCGCAGGAAGGGTGCAGTTTTGAATTTGGGCACGTCGCCGATCCGAAAAATGGTCTCCCAAATCCAGCACGCGTAATCTTTTACTACTGTCCAGATGTTTCGACCGAAGCCGAGCTTCTCGCACTGGCCGGAGGGGATGTATACGACGCCTTAATTACTGCGGCGACTTTCATCCCTGCCGATTGTAATTTTGCATTGGGTGGCGTTCGAATTGGCGCAGGAACAGGCAACATGGGGTCGAGCAGTTGGGGCGGGCCAAACGGTCAAGGCGGCGTCGCACCGCTTATGAACACGCCTGGGATTAACAGCCGTGCCACGGCGCAAATGGTCTGGAAAGCATTGATGATGGCCCTACCCAATTTGCCATTTAATGAGCTTCACACACAAGTTGCGGACGGGCGCTTTGATACAGGGCGTAATCTTCGTGATTTTCCGACGAAAAAACTAGAAGGGCAAAAACTGGCCGTGATTGGCTATGGAAATATTGGGCGCGAAGTTGCCAAGCTTGGACGTGCATTTCATATGGATGTCAGTGTCTTTGCGCGTGGCCGGCACCGCGAATGGATAGAGTCCGAAGGATTTTTCTATGCTGAAACGTTGGAAGCAGCCGCCCGCGATGCTATTGCTCTTTCCGTCCACTTAGGTCTTGGCCCGATAGATGAACATCGTGGCATCCCCGCCAATACTGGCATCATCGCAGATCGCGTGTTGTCCGCCATGGCACACGGCTCAGTTTTGATTAACTTTGATCGTGGGGAGCTCGTTAATACCATCGCCTTGGCTAACGCTATGGAAAGCGGTCGGATCGCACACGCTATCATTGATGCAGATGTCTTTGTGGACGAGGGAAACGGGGCCATTTCCGGACCGATGGCGCCCTATCTGCCATTGCTTGAGGCTTTCGGAAAACAACTTTGCCTACTTCCACACGCTGCTGCAGATACTGATCACCCCACGCGGGTTGCTGGGGCAAAACAAGCTGTCGATCAAATACTCGCGGTAATCCGCACAAAGACAGTTATTAATACCGTGGGAGAACTTCCGGGAGGATTTAAACAAGGCGGCATTCGTGTGCCCACTGGTATTGGCGGAGTTACGGTTGCGACGTTGGCGGAATTGCAAAGATCGGGTGAGTTTGAGAAAATTCGTTTGGCAATAGCTGAGATTGAAGGTTGTTTAGCGGAGTTCGGCAAGGGGAATGAAGCCGTAGCGTATAAATTGATGCTTCAGATAAACCGAATAGAGCAAGCACTTAATTCTACCGGACTTGGGGGACCTTTACGCTAATAGAATAATCTGTAAAACGCGGAGCAATAATGGGCCAAAGAAACGGCTGCCAGATGGTGCAGTTGTAGCGGAATAAAATTCCGCCAGTTTGTGCCCTTCGTTAATTCGGAGGGCGGGAGATTATACCGTGGATATTTATAGTCGTGTGCTTCGTGCTTGTCTGAAGGACGGTATGTCTGCTCGAGAAGCTGCGCGTTATTTCAACAAGGCCGTAAGGCGATAGCCAAGATGCTGAGGCATGCGTTGCCATCAGGTTGGGCCATCCTTCATAGTCATCCATTGCTAAACCGCTCCAGTACTGCGTTAAATATAGATACTTTCTCTTCGCTTGATAGCTGCAACATTCAGAACGAAGTGAAGGCAGCTGCCAGAGGTGACGCAGACCCAACATGGGCATTGGCGGCATAACACCCGCTATGAAACTGAAAATGGCCGCGTGAATTCTACGGCTGGACCCCATTAAAAATGGGGGATTACCAGGGCGCATAACCAAAAGATGACGGTTGTCAATCGCAGAGTAAAAAGGGACCAGATCGCGGCGTAAAATTGGTCCACTGAGTTCTCGGATGTTCTGCGCTTTGGTGCGCGTGCCCCCAAATAGCTAACGCGTGCCAAAGCGCATGTTGGCCCATGGGCCAACATTGTTCTGATCTTGATGTGTTTTGACTACTGGCGGTTCTTACGACTGTGTTTGAGCCTATAGCTTTCGCCGTTCATCTCAAGGATGTGGACGTGATGTGTCAAACGATCCAGCAAGGCTCCCGTGAGCCGCTCTGAGCCAAAGACTTCGGTCCATTCATCAAAGGGCAGGTTTGAGGTTATGATGATGGAACCACGTTCGTAGCACTGCGAGATCACCTCAAAGAGCAATTCTGCGCCGGATTTACTCAGAGGAACGAAGCCTAATTCATCAATGATCAACAGATTCTGGCTCGTCAGTTGCTTTTGCATGCGCTGCAATCGGAGCTCATCTTGGGCTTCTATCAGATCATGAACCAAGGCTGCCGCCGTCGTGAACCGTACTTTCAACCCTCTTTGGCACGCGGCTAATCCAAGTCCTAAAGCTATGTGGGTCTTGCCCGTTCCCGATGGGCCGAGGGCAATAATGTTTTCTCTGCGATCCACGTAGTCACATCGAGCCAAGTCCATCGTCAGTGGCTTGTTCAAGCTGGGCATGATCTTGAAGTCAAAACTATCCAGGCTTTTGGTGCTGGGGAACTTCGCCGCTTTGATCCGCCTTTCGATCATCCGCCGTTCGCGGTCAATTAACTCCATCTCGCACAGACGCGCCAGATATTGGATGTGGTCCTTATTCTCAGCAGCACAGATTTGGGCTTGTTTTGCGTACTCTCCTTGGAACGTTGGCAAGCGCAACTTCTTGAGGTGGTGGTGCAGAAGGATTTGGGGAGCATCTGTCATGCCGTGGCTCCCAGCAGGCTCATGTAACTGGATGGGCGTGTCGTGCCGACATTGGCCTTAGGCAAATACGGGTAGAAGTCCAAATCCAATCGCGGTGGCCGCTTCTCAATACGGCATAGCACAAGGTGTTTTACGGCATCATAGCCAATAGCGCCCAGATCAATGGCATGCTGGATTGCGCCTTGCACAACGTCCATCTCGAATGTTTCCAAAAGGCGCAGAACTTGAACGTATTCTCGCTTGCCCGGTTTGCCCATTCTGGCTTCGAGCAGTCGGTGCAGGGTGGCGAAGGCATCCGGTAGATTCCAGCCCTGCAAAGGGGCTGCCTGATCCAAAGCCCCCACCTTCTGCTCAATCAAGGGCAGGAAGTGGAGCGGGTCAAAGATCATATCCGCGGATAGGTAGGATCGTTTGTGCCGTGCAACGATCTCGTTACCGCAGCCGATGATAACCTCATGTACAAACCCACGCACATGAACATCGTGGTGTGCATAAGCCACCGGCACCGAGTAGTCATTGCTGCGATAGCGCACCATCGAGATCGAAGTGGCCCGTGTGTTGACATGGTCGCAGGCTTCATATTCCGCCACGGGCAACCCCATCAGCGCATCAAAATCGGATACCAAACGTTGACCTATGGTTTGGGTGTGGCCGCGCAAAGTATCGTCCTGACGTGCTAAACACTTCGCTTCCAGATGGGCGTTCAAATCATCAAAGCTGTCACAACGCGGCGCAGGGACCATGAAGTTGCGACGCGTATATCCAACCATGCCCTCAACGTTGCCTTTATCGTTTCCTCGCGCTGGTCGCCCGAACTTGTCATCGAACAGGTAATGGGATTGCAGCTCAGTGAACCGACGTGTGCGAATACGCGTTCTGTCCCCGAGTATCCGCGCAACGGCGATCTTGGTGTTGTCGTAGAGAATGGACTGCGGAATACCATCAAAGAACGCAAAGGCGGACACATGGCCGTCGCAGAATGCTTCCGTCGTCTCGGCAGGGTATCCCTTAACGAACACCGCATCAGAATGCGGTAAGCTCATTACAAAAAAATGGATCTTGCATTCCACGCCACCAATCACGCCAAGTGTCTCACCAAAATCAACCTGCGCGTGGCCTGGCCGATGCGACAACGGTACAAACACCTCTTTAGTGCGTCGCTTTTGTTCGCGAACGTAATAGGTCACTGTCGTCAAGCTTCCCGCGTACCCGTGTTCATCCCTCAAACGCTCAAAAATACGCTTGGCGGTGTGGCGCTGCTTTTTGATCAGGGCCTTATCTGTACGCAGTATATTATCGATGACACCAACATAATCATCAAGCGTTGGGCGACGCGGGGCTTCTGAACGCCGATAACCAGGAGGGAGCTCATGCCGCAACATCTTGGCTATCGTTTTGCGATCCTTGTTGAAATAACGCGCCGCTTCTCGAGTAGACATCCCGTCCTTCAAACAAGCACGGCGCACACGATTATAAATATCCACAGAATACATCTCCCGCCCTCCGAATAAACGAAGGACACAAACTGGCGGATTTTTACTCCGCTACAACTGCGATACGCAGCCGCTTCTGTGGCCCATTATTGCTCCGCGTTTTACAGGAGGAGTCCCCAAGAAGGATAGGAAATATAATAGATTGGTTCGGAGTTGTGCCCTTGTCTATGCCGCAGGTAGGCTGGCGAAGGAGTGGAACATTTTGCCCTTGCAAAAATGCACATGGCGTCAAAATTGTTTGTCTATTCTGGCGGGTTCAACTTCGCGGCGTGATCCAAACATTGACCGTATATCGGCATTGATCTCTGAAAACGAGGATAACATCATCATCTGCAGTCGAGAGGGAAAACCCCCAACGAAAAAAAACAATGACCCTCTCGGATTCTGCGTTCCGGACGAGTATGGCGGTGGAAAATACTATTTTCATATTGCACCGCTGAATCGGCTTCTTGGAGCGTACCCCAAAAGGTTCCTGAACAACCTGCGCGATCAGCACGTTTTACAGGGCGAAACGGGCAAGCTCGCTTCACGCCCACCTAAGTCGCTCGGGCAGAAAGGGCGCATGTACTGCATCACTCTGTGTAAAGAACAATTGATGTGAGTCTCAACTTGTGACCATGCCCTAGGTCTGGTGATCGCTGTCTAAACAGTAGCTTCATCAAGCATCACTTCTTGCAGCTTGATGAAACACGAGACCTTTAGCAGCGTCATCTGTATGCAACTTTTCTAAACACACTAACCACTAAACCTTTGACTAAATTGGTAAAATGTTTTTGCCGATCCTTTAATCTTGTGTAACTTGCGGAGAAAATTGATGAAAGATAATTACTTAACACCTGAAGAAGTTTCTGATCGTTTGGATATAAGCTTAAACCGATTGGAGGAGATGCGACGTGAGGTTGATGGACCAGCCTACGAAGTAGTTGACCGAAAAATAGTGCACACGAACGAAGCCGTTATAGCGTTTGAAATGGAGCAAATGAAAATGAACGAGGCAGTCCGTGAAGCCGATCTTTTGCCATGGAGTATGTCCAGGCGCAGCAAGAAAGCGCGCAAAGCGGCAGCAAAAAGCAGGAAGGGAAAAAACAAGTTTGGCTGGGAGAAACGCTAGTATCCAAATTCTCTTCCAAGCATAAGCCAAGTCTTTGGGAAATCGTGGCTAAACTTTTGTAAATGGACCATCCAAGTAATGGACCATCCAAAAATCTTTCCAACAGAGCCTACGATCTTAATTGCAGGAACAACGTCAACTTGAGACTACGGTGCAGTCGATGGAGAGTGGCAGGTTGAACCTCAAATATTCCGGCTTATCCCCATCGGCACCACACTTCGCAATATCAAAGCCCCCGACCTGTGACCTGTGAAGCGCAAGTTTCTCTTCAACACAAACTGCATGCCGTCACTGTCGAAAAGATATATCCGGGTCGGGGAGCAACCAACGATTACGCTATGGTGGGATATTCGCCCGTCAAACAATGCGAGGAGGACCTCACGTCCTGCGATCCGCTCACGTAAGATCTGATCTAATTCTTCGACTTTGGTAATATGCGACAGGGCTGGCTTTAGGGTTGCCCTAGGTCTTCCCCTTAGCGAAGAACTGCTGAGCAGAACCTTCGCTAATCTTCTTTGCCTCGCAATTTTCATGCCGTTGTAAACCGCATCTTTCCGGCTGGAATCGGCGGCCAATGCGTCAATACCATTCGTGAAAAGGGTCATGCAGGTTCTTTTTGTTAGGTGATGGTTTGGCGCGTGCAATACTCGGAGAGCATTAATGATCGCATAGAGACCACAAAGTGAATCCAAATCCCCTTGCTGATAGGGCTCGATCAATGCAGCGCCTGTATGGAGTTTCTGTACCATCATTGCGCCTCAGTATTCGCACGGCAACATAATGGTCAGCGCTCGGGCCGTGACATCCAAGTCCGCAGGATCGGGAGAACCGTTGCGCATATCTAAATCGTAATAGTCTATTTTCCAGAAGATCGCTTCGCCTCCCCACGTTAAACACCCAAAGTCGTGCTCGCCATACGGGTCGTTGCCTTCGCTGAAGTCATTGAATTCCGCTAGCGTGTGAAGCAGGCTTGCTTCAGCTCCTTTGGCCATTTCCGCGACGCCAATGCTTAGCAAAAGGTGTCCCCCTTTGAAGTCCTTTCGGAATTGGTCGTTCTGCTCGCGGATGAGGCTTGTGCGTTGGACATGAGTCATGTGTTCGATGCCGGTCATGGCTTCGTTCCTTTCAGTAAAACTGTGTTTGGAGGGGGTTAGATTAGGTTGACCAGTTGCCGCTGGATCATGCGGTCGCCTTGAATGTAGCGTTCGGTCGTGCTGAGCGATCTGTGCCCAGCCAATTCTTGAATATCTCGCAGGGATCCGTTGATTTTTGGCAGTAATCGCGCTGCCGTTGTAATGAAGGTACGTCGGCCTGAGTGTGAAGAGCACCCGGGCATATCTAGGTCATCATAGATCTGGCGAAACCAGTTCACCACAGAGCGTGGCGTCATCGGACCTCCACGCTCTGAACAAATGACAGGTCCGCTTTTAGGGCGTGCATCTTCTCGGTGCAGGCATCGCAGAGAGGCGCGTAACGCGATTGAGGTTGGAATGGAGCGCGTTTTCCCACCCTTCGTGATGCCCATTCCGAGTTCCATGGATTCGACCAGCTTGCCTGAGGGGCTAAGGACCATTGGCCACGTTAGGCCTGAAATTTCACAGGCACGAAGGCCCGCGTGAAAGCTGAGAAGTATTATCGTTCGGTTTCGAGTGGGCTGCCGCGTGTCTTCGACAGCTTTGAGAAGACGGCATAGCTCCGCCTTCCCCAGAATCTTGGCAGGTTGCTTTCGCATGGCTTTTCCAGATTTTAAATGAATGTATTCAATATATTAACACAAAGTGCGTTTTGGAGCAAATGGCCTGGAAAAGATGTTGAAACCTGGATTTTAAATAGCGCTCGGGCCGTGTTCAAGTGTTCAAGTGTGCAATTCAGCATTCCATATTTTGCTGTGCACTTTTTGCTTTGCAAAACTGTCAGTCAACTATATACATTCAATAACCTCACATGGAGTATTCGTTTTGCACGCTCATTCACTGATCCCCATCCTTTCGGAGAAATTCGATTTTCCCTTTGATGCTGCACGCAGAATAGACCGCGTGCTTGCAGAAGCCGGTCTGCGGGCAAAGGGAAAAGGGCGCAATTTACCCGACATGGACAGACGGGAGGCCTTGACCTTTCTGCTCGCGTGCATGGTTACAGACAAAATCACAAAGGCCAACGAAGAGGTTCTTAGGTGGCTCTCCGCGCGCGGAAAGGTAAATATGGCTCCCCCACCTGACGACCTAGACGGCTGGGACACCACAGACATAGAGGCGTCTATGGAGGAGGAGCATCATAAAGCAATGGAAGCTATGATCGCGCCAAATAAAAACCAAGAAGGTGAGGTCACCTTGATCGACTACCTCTTGGCAATGTGCAACCTGATCAAAGAAAGGGCCCTCAAGCCTGAATGCGTTCAGCTCGACATCGACTTTACTGATTTGAACGCCTGCGTGGTTTTAAACGACAAACATGGTGATGAGTTCATCGCTGACAGATTTTTTGTGATCGATCCTACGACTGACCTCCCGCAAGACCTCACGAGGAGGGCGACGGGTATCAAGCGCAAATGTTCGATCAAAGGCATCGCGCTCCTTGAGATCATAGACCGTACCTAAACTCTAACCACCAAAGTTTACATTCCCACAACTGGTTCGCCGGGCCAAGAAGGCTTGCCTGTCGGCAAAGCCAAATCGCAGATAGAAACCCCAAAAACGTCATGGCCAAAAGCGAGTTACAGAGATTACGCACTGCCCATGCCACAGTTGCAAAGCTCGTGGTGGATGACGTCGTTTACCTGCCGATATTTAAACGGCTGGAAGCCGAACTCGCGGCTGCCGAGGTGAAAGATAAGGGAGATGCTGTGGCTTATGCTCGCGCGGTACTTGCCACTCAGAATGCTATGCTTTGAACAATTTGGTGTAGTTGCTCGAGACTCGCCCCACGCCCATAGCGTTCACGGTCAAGTCTGTGCCCGAAAAGATCGCGGCGAATCCTATCATCCACGCCTGCCGCCAGCATTCGGTCCTCGAATGCGTGCCGCAAGCTGTAAAGGCTATGACCGGGTGTTTCTAAAAGCCTATTTTCGCGGAGGAACTTATTTACTGTAGCTGAAAGCGAAGGATTGTCCGCATACCGTGGGAACCCCTCAGGGCATTCACGAAAAGCCTCAAGACTCACGCCCGCCAGCGGAATAATGCGGCGCGAATAGGCGCTTTTGAGCTGCCGCCCATTGGGTTCAATCGAGACGTGCGGAACCGTGGTATCTAGCCGAATTTGTGCTGGTCCGAGCCCAGCACCTTCACTTGGGCGGTAGCCGGTATTCACCATCCCAAGTAAGATACAACGTGCCTCTTTGTTAAGTCCATCCAAGGCTCCTGCCTTCAAGAGCCGCCCCGTTATCCAGTCGCTGGAAAATGGTGGACGTTGGCGTTTCTCACCCTCTTGCAACAACAAATCACTCAGAGGAAGCACCAAGCCCAACCGCTTCATCCGGTTTACGGTTTTCAGAATATCCGATAGGTGGATTAAATCTTTGTTGGCGGAATTCGGCGTAAGACCCTCGGCCTCGATCCGATCTATCCACCATTGGCGGAAATCGAGCATATCGTCACCGGTAATCTCGGGAATTACTTTGTCACCTACAACGTCGATGAAATTTCGCACAGCTTTAAGGCGCGGGTTGCGCCAGCGTCGGAGCTGGTCATCTGATTTTCCGAAAGTCTTATCTTTGGTCAGCGACCAATACAGATCAAGGGCGCGCTGCACGGTCAGGCGAGGCTCTGAGGCGCCTCCGAGGAACGCGCCAGCGTCAAGTTTGTCGGGCTTCCCATTCACACTGCGGATCGCCTCCACACGCTCAAGCAGCGCCTCGTTCGGCAAGGCAGATACTTGTTTGGCAGGAAGATACCGAAAGCCTCGGGCTTGGGCGAGTTCACGCGCGGCCTCAAATCGCCGCTCGGCATCCTCCGAATGCCCCGCTAGCCTTGCTTCCCAAGCTTCGATCATCTCCGCCCACGCGGCCGAAGCCTTTGTCGCGGCAATTTTTTCTGAATCTGTGTGCAAGCTCACCCAGACTGTTTGGCGAGGCTCCACGGACGAGAAGCGCTGCGGAACGCGTTTTCGGATATAATAGGTGGTGTTGCGCAGGATCAGCTTCATTGCACGTGACTAGCAGGGCCGCCCCGTTTCTACAAGGATTTGTGCAGCACATTGTGCAGCAAAAAGTGCAGCAAATGGCACTCCAAATAGATTTAGGTGCGTGTGAAAATACAGAAATCCCTTTGTTTTCATATAGTTATCTGAAAATCAAAGGGAGGTTTCTGGCGGAGACGAAGGGATGAGTCGCCATTCGCATTTAACCTATTGAACTCACTGATTTTAAGGGATAATTCTCCGTCATGTGTGTGGTAAACGTGTGTGGAAATGGCAAAATACCTTCAAAAACGTCGGCGTCGCTGGTATGCGGTTCTAGAAATACCCAAAGACGTTCGTCAAAAGTTTGGCGGCAGCCCTCGTTTTGTTCAGAGTCTCGAGACCGAAAGCCTGTCAGTGGCTGAGACCCGTGTGCTTCGCGTGGTTGCCGACTGGAAAGATCTAATCTCTGCAGCAAGGGGTGACGGAGGGTTTGTAGAGTCTGATTATGTCGCTAAAGCGTTAGTGTGGCGTGACGGTATATGTAATGCCCAGCACTCAGAGAACGAAAAGTTTACCATACAGTCAATTATTGACGACGACCTTCAAGCCATAGCGTTAAAAAAAAACCCAACCGCAATGGTGATGTCAAAGATAGCGTACGGAGAAACATATCCTCTGGACCGTGATATTGAGGCTTGGCTTGCGTCGCAGGAAGTTCAAGAAAAAACACGAGATATGAAGCGCTCCGATGCAACTCGCTTTGCGACTAGGTTCAAATTCACTGATCAAGTTAACCGCCAGTCACTTTTGAATTGGGCGCACGATTTGCAAATTAGAGATCAATTAAAGCCCCCTACAGTCAGGCGGATTATTTCTCATACTCGTGGGTATTGGGATTACCTACATATCTTAGGCCACATCCACGACAGGGAAACTGTTTTTGATAGGGTCGGCCCCAAGAAGCTCACAAAGTCAAAGTCGGCAAAAAGTGAGAGACGACAAGCTTTTTCTTCTTCAGATTTGCCAAAATTGTTGCTTGGAGCCTTGGACAAAAAAGATTGTCAACTTGCCCAGCTAATCTGGTTGGGGATTTGGACGGGATGCAGAATTGAGGAGCTTTGCAGCCTCAAAGTATCGGATGTTGAAGTCGAATTTTTTATAGTCAAAGATGCCAAGACACAGGCTGGGTTAAGGAGTGTTCCAATTCACCCAAGGCTTGCACCTATGATCCGTCATCTCTGCTCCAATAGTTCAGATGGCTATTTGATTTCGGGATTGTCATTCAATAAATACGATGACCGTTCTAATGCTATCGGTAAAAGGTTTGGACGGCTTAAGTCGGCGTTGGGATTTGACCAAAGGCTTGTGTTCCACAGTCTTCGCAAGACCTTCACCACGGAGCTTGAAAACGCAGGTGTACCAGAGAACGTTACCGCTGACATCGTAGGTCACGAGAAAAAGACCCTTACCTATGGATTGTACTCTAAGGGAAACAGGATCGAAGTCCTACAAAAAGCTATCCGCAAAATAACGCTAGAAATTGATCCGAGCATTGATCTGCTATTGGTTTCTTAGCTGTTTTCGAGTTTGCAATTTTCTCGTACAATCCTTTTCTTGTTGGCTACGTCCGCCTTCAAAGTTCACGATTTCGGCGGAGAACGGACATTCGCTGCGCTCTACATTTAGGCCTGCTATGCGGACTTTTCTACCCTTCGCTGCACATGCGCAAAAGGCTGCTTTGCCGATATTCTTATCATTGTTGGATGAAGCTGATTTTCGACCCAGTGATCTTACTAATCATTCCACCAGTATTTATAGCACTGTAAATTGATCTTGGCGGGCGAGCGGATTCGTCAACACTACGATGAACCCAATCTCTACTCTCCATAGATTTCAATGACAGTGACAAAGCGCGATCAGTGATCGTGTGTAAGTTTCGCTTGATGTCGTTGAAGTGGCTCGGTGTTTGAAGTGATGTTAACACCGGCAAAGTCCATGACTTGCGAAGCAAGCTCTGATCATCTTCAGAAGATACGCGATGAATTTTATCTGCAATTGCGGCCGCTTCTTTTCCAAGCTGCGTAAGACGAAACTCTGGTCGCAGCGGGTGGCCATAACCGGGATTTCTTTCCAGTAATCCATGCTCGATGAGATGGTCCATGCTTTGGGCGAATGCAGTTCTGCTCGCGCCAGTGGCTGCCAGCAACGGCGCCTGACGCCCTGCCACACCGACGTATAGGCTTGATAATATTGGCAAAGCCCAAGCCCTCGAAGTAATGTTGACAAACGAAATTATGTCCATAAAGTATAGTTACTGCATTTTGGATCAAAAGGAAAGCTCATGGCACTTATTACGTTGGATAAAACAATCAATATCGCGTTTTCCGTTAAAGACCGCCACGCAAGCGCGAAGTGGTATAAAAGTATGCTGGGGTTTGAGACGATCTATCATGCAGACGAAGCAGGCTGGTCAGAGCTCCAAACGAACACCGTTGGCGTAACAATTGGCCTTGGCGAGCATACCAAGCCTACACCTGGAAACTGTGTTCCTGTTTTTGGGATCGCCGATCTGGACGCTGCTCGGCAGAAGTTAGAGCAAGCTAAAGTGAAGTTTGACGGTGAGACAGACGTGGTGGAAGGCATGGTCAAGACTGCAACCTTTTATGATCCAGATGGTAACGCTCTCATGCTCGCCGAGGATTTAACGGGAGGATCGTGACACTCTCGAAGGCCTCTTTGCCCCATAGCCGTCGTTCGACCTCACCGCGGCATTTGTCAGTATGGGCTCTTTGCCGACTTTCGCTGCCGTTTGCTGTCGATGTGTGAACGACCGCTTTGATCAATACAGGCATTGTTTCTGAACGTGTCTGGAAATGTCCAATGGATCACATCCAACTGCGGATAGTTTGAAAAAACTGCTTTCTAGACCCAGCCGGTATTGCGAGTAAGATGAAGAACGTCGACAGTGGTGCGGCAAGGGTAAACGCCCACGCGAGGGCCCAAACCGGAGCGACAAAGGCCGTTTCTATAGCTGATGCAAAGGCAAAAGCCACCAGACTAGACCCTGATGCAATGATGGACGCCCCCAGCCCCGCCAAGTCACCAAGCGGGCGCATCGCAAACGCATTGAGGTTGCCAAACAAAAGACCGAGAGCAAAGAAGCCAAACCAAGTTAAGCCAAGCAGAATGGCCAGCGGGGGATGACCCGCGTAAAGTACGGCGGCAATCAAAAGCCCTGCGCCCGACAGTCCCAACACCAATAGGCCTGCGAAAATCGGAGCCTCCATGCCCGTGCGCCCAACCAGCCAAACGTTCATCATAAGAGCGAATGCTGTTCCCGTTGCCAGAAGTGCAAAAAACACGGGCATCATTGCTGAGACACCATAAACCACGCCAAAAAGGTTTGCAGCCACAGCAAAATAGGTAAGCTGTGCACCGAAGACGAAACCGGTTGCTATGACAATCGGTATCACGTCGTTGCGAACCAGAATCTTCCGGATATTTTGCCACAGCTTACGTGGATTTAGGGGGACGCGCTTCTCGTCAGGCAGCGTCTCGGGATGCCGAAGCCACAGCCATGCGCCCAACCCTACCGCCAATGTTAGATACGACCAGAACACACCCCGCCATCCAGCGACCGCAGCGATCAGCGCACCCAACGCAGGTGCAATCATCGGCACAAGGATGAGCAAGGTGAAAATAACCGACATGATTTTGGCCATTTCAGCGCCTTCATATCGGTCCCGGATCATCGCACGTGTCCCGATTTTCGGCCCGGCGACGCCTATACCCTGAAGCAACCTCCCCGCGATTACCGCCGCAAAGTTTTCTGCCG
This sequence comes from Falsihalocynthiibacter arcticus, assembly GCF_000812665.2. Classification (GTDB taxonomy): domain Bacteria; phylum Pseudomonadota; class Alphaproteobacteria; order Rhodobacterales; family Rhodobacteraceae; genus Falsihalocynthiibacter; species Falsihalocynthiibacter arcticus. The sequence continues at coordinate 656,269 of NZ_CP014327.1, read as the reverse complement.
TGGCGGCGACCATTGTGCCAATAATGAACACTACAAGCCCTGCAATCACGGCAGAGCGGCGCCCCAAGGCATCACTAATTGGGCCAATTACTAATTCTCCGACGGCCATACCTAAGACAAAGGCTGTAATAATTTGCGCGCCTGAGAACGACGATTCTGCGTCAAAAGCACTTTCTATCATAAGCATTGCCGGTAGCACGCCATCGATCGCGAAAGCAGTCAGTGCGGTCAACGCGACATAGAGAGAAAGACGTTCAACACGGCTCATCAATTTTTTCCTTGATAAAAGATGGGTTAAGCTCACCCCATAGTCTGGAATACGCTCGACAGATTTTCAATAACGTAAAGCGCTTAACCATGGTAGCCGACATTCGTGCAGCGTGTAGCATCCGGTAAATTGGGCTCGAACCAGTCATTCGCTGCGACGGACACCAAGGTCAGCAAAGAGCCGTTCACGTCATTGATGGGCGAGTGAGTTGGTCAAATTGCTGCATCACGCCTATTTCTACCATAAGGGCGGAAAGGAGCCGTTCGCTGCGTAATGCGCCATTGTCTGCTATGAGTAGTTTTCAGAATTTGATCGCTGCCATTTCTACGGCGGCTTCCGGCGAGGTTTGATGCAGATCAATGTGCATTTGCTTGGATCATGTTCCTACTAACGAAAGCGTTTGGTCTTTGAAAGTGGAGTTGAAAAATGTCCGACAGCGAAACAATGAATTACCTACAAAAAGCACTGCATATGGAATTGACAGCCGCTCACCAGTATCAGCTACATTCCCATGTTCTTGATGATTGGGGCTTAGATAAACTTGCAGCCCAGATGCGGGTGGAAATGCAAGAAGAGTTGGGACACTCTGACTTGTATATTGCAAGAATTATGTTCTTCAACGGAAAGCCTGATTTAGACTTTTATAAGAAACCTGTTCAAGCCGAATCCCTTGTGGATATGTTCAAATCTGATTTGGCCGACGAGGAAGAAGCAATTCAATTTTACACCCTTGCTGCCCAACATGCGATGAAAGTAGGTGACATTGGTTCTCGGACCCTCTTCGAACAGATTGTACTTGATGAAGAGGGTCACAAAAGCTGGCTTGAGCTTCAACTTAGCCTAATTGAGCGTCTCGGTGAAAAATCATTTAGCGCAAAATATGTTTCAGGTGCAGCCTCTGCAGAATAGGCGTAAAAACCTGTCTCCTAACTACTCACGATCATATATAAGAAATTAGTCATCTGTGGCATTGCAACATTTCGGTAAAATGGGCTCAAACCTGCCATTAGCTTCGTGATGTGGCTAGGTCCGGTTTGGGCCGGGCCTGTCGATCAAATCAAGCCTGTTTAGCAGGATTGCGGCGATGCGGCCAACGGCAGTAACGAGCCCAAGCAGACAACTCACTTGAGTTCGTACATTGGTGGGGCTGTTCACCAATTCTGCGGATGTTTGGTCTACTTGAGCATTGGATCAATAAGACCTATCGTGAAGTTGGTACCGAAGCCTCACGATAGATGCTCACCGGTCTCACTCCGTAAATTGCAATACAATTTCTCTATCTGAACAAAGGATTACTAAGACGATGAAGCATCTCAGACTTCTTTATCTGGCAGCCGCTGTTGCTTCCGTATCATTGCCACTGATGGCATCGGCTGACGCAATCACGGTAAACGTAGACAACTTTGATCGCGCTCAAACCGACATGGAATTTGAGGGCATCATCAAGATGTCCGGCAGTATCAACACGCTGCACCACAATCGGACGCCGACACCGGTCGACAAGCAGAACGTCATCCGGATGAACCGTGACACGCTTTATAGTCTCGGAGTGGTCGATATCTCCAAAGGCGCGACCGTCACATTGCCCGACACCGGCAAGCGTTACATGTCGATGATGGTCATCAATAACGATGGCTACGTCAACGAGGTGTTCTACGGCGGCGGCGCTCATAAACTAACCGTCGACAAGTTCGATACCCCCGTTGTCGGGCTCGTCATACGGACACTGGCAAACCCAGAGGATAAGGCCGATCTCGCCGAAGCCCACGCGCTTCAGGATAAGATCGAGATAACCGCCGGGTCCGATTCCGCTTTTTCCATGCCCGATTACGACCAGACGAGTTACAAGGCGACGCTTGAGCCAATTCTCGACCTAGCCAAGGGGCTCGGACGCTACATCGACACCTTCGGCTCGAAAGAAGAGGTCAATCCGGTTCACTTTATGATCGGAACAGCCTCGGCTTGGGGCGGCTTGCCGGACAAGGACGCAGTTTATGTGAACGTGCAGCCAGATTTGCCTGTCGGCGAGTACGAACTCACCGTCAAGGATGTGCCGGTCAAGGGATTCTGGTCAATCAGCCTTTATAACGCCAAGGGCTATTTCCAGGAAAATGGCCTCAAGGCCTACAGCCTGAACAACCTGACCGCTAAACCTGACAGCAACGGGTCCTTTACCATTCGTTTTGGCGGCTGCGGCGCTGGGGTAGAAAACTGCCTACCGATCATGGATGGATGGAACTATGCTGTTCGTATGTATGAACCCGAACAATCAATTCAGGACGGAACCTGGACTTTCCCCGGGCCGCCAACACCAAAAGCAAAATAGGCAGAGAAAAGGCCTCGTTGTCCGCAAGTGAGACATCCAACACTTGCGTAGCGAACATCCTGATTTGATTTTTGCCAATCAAGATGTTCGCACCCACCGCTGTGGGGAGCCCAAGTGAAAACAACTTTTGCCTTGCTCGAGTTTGGTGAGTGCCTAGTGTTGCCGCGAAACGTTAGTTGTTCGAATAAGAAACAGGAGAAATTTAATGATCCGCCCCACCACTGCACTTGGAATCTGTCTTTCGGTCCTATTGTCAACACCGGCTGTATCGCAGGTTTCCCAAGAAGAACTCGACGCAATCTCCATACCTGACAAGATTGAGACAACGATCGGTTCGCTCGAGTTCTTTGACGGAGTCCCTACCGACGCTACTATCAATGCACTCTATGACAATCTCGATCGGTCGCGTGCACTGCAGGTTTTCCTCGACAATCAGGGAGCAGCATCAATTCATGCGATGCGGACCGGCAATGCCAGCATCGGTGCAGACAGTTCGAACAAATTTACAATCACCGAGCAGTTGCTGCAGCCGGAGTCCTTGTACCTGACAGGCAACACCTCGACGCTTTATTCTCTTGGCTATGTCGACCTGAAGAAGGAAGGCCCGCTTGTCTTGGAACTTCCGCCGGGTATGTTGGGATTTGTCGATGATGCTTGGTTCAGGTTCGTCGAAAACCTTGGTGCGATCGGGCCCGACAAAGGCAAAGGCGGAAAATATCTGCTCCTGCCCCCGGATCACCAAGGTGACGTGCCCGAGGGGTATTTCGTTGTCAAATCTGATACATATAGCAATCTGGTTTTTCTTCGTGGCTCTGTCGCGAAGGGGCTTGAACCCGCGGTCGAGAATATCAAGTCCAACCTCAAAGTGTATCCGCTGGCGCAAGCTGAAAACCCCCTGAAACTGAGTTTGTCAACTTCTCCGGCAAGAGCTACAATACGATTGCACCAAATGATTTCAGCTTTTTCGAAGGCCTCAACGCCGTGGTTCAGGAAGAGCCGATCGACGCAATCGGCCCGGAGTCACGGGGCCTTTTGGCCGCAATTGGCATTGTAAAGGGTCAGCCCTTCAACCCCGATGCGCGAATGAAGAAGCTGTTGAGCGAGGCAGCAACAATCGGAAACGCGACGGCACGGGCCATCACCTACCAGCCACGTATCGATGGCGTGTTCATTTATCCCGATACGAACAGCGTCTGGACTACCGCCTACGCGAACAAAAACACGACCTTCGAGGCCAACGGCGCGATGGGTCTTGATGCACGAGTTTTGTTTTACTTCAATGCGACCGGTGTAACGCAGGCGATGGCGGCCACGACTGTAGGTCAGGGGTCCGACTATGCCCTTGCCTATCTCGATGCCAATAAGAAGCCACTTGATGGGTCCAAGACGTACAAGCTGAGCCTGCCGCCAAATGTGCCCGTCAACAATTTCTGGGCTGTCACGCTATACGACACACAGACGCGCTCCTTGCTTCAAACCGGGCAGAAATTCCCGACCATCGGCAGCCAGACCAAGGGCATGACCAAGAACGCCGACGGGTCTTATGACGTGTACTTCGCGCCCGAGGCACCCGAGGGCAAGGAGGGAAACTGGCTTCAGACCGTCCCGAGTAAGAGCTGGTTCACGATCCTGCGGATGTACGGCCCGCTGGAGCCCTGGATCAACAAGACCTGGCGGCCCGGTGAGATCGCATTAGTTGAGTAGAAGCGGCTCGGACTAACGAAGTGACCGTGCGCTGGTTGATGACTGGTGCACGGTATCCCGCCTCAGATCGTGCATTTCGAAACTGCTCAGACACACGCGAGTGGATAGCGGAAATGCTCGCCAAGCGGACCCTTGCCAACATCTGCCGAAGGTCCGCTAGCCGCAGAAAGCCGCTCTCTAAAGGCCTTTTTTGAATAACTACTTTGTGCCGGAAGTGGACCTCACTGAAGAAAAGTTGAGAGGCCGCTTAGTCCCGCGAACTGTGAATTCGTCTATCAACTGATTTTGCGGTTGCGGCGAAAGTCCGCAATGACGGGCTGCACCGCAGCATGACCGAGGCGGGCGAACGGCAGGTTTGGGCCGAAAGCGGAAGTACTCTTAAAAATCTGTAACTGCGTTTTATATCCGTCGCCATATAAAAGGTGGAATATAAAGCCAGTTGAAAGAATTGAGCTGTTCCCTAAAATAATTAGTTGGCTCTCCAAGAAAAACAAGACCGAAATCTTGCAGAAAGCTATATGCAAAATAACCATTAGAAAATGGCCCGAGCGTTGATCGTTCTCTAGTTCACATATTGTTCTCTTTTTTCTGTTGCGGCAAACGGCCTTACAAGGAGATTAGGAACCAACAATTGCCCAAACCCTTATGTAATGGAGGAGTGTTCTGTCGTGGATCGATCCAAAGGACCGAGCCTTGAACGAACAGTAAGTTGGCAATGGAAGTCTATCTCCAAAATATTAACCATTTGGAGGAAGTTTAATGAAACCCATCAACAGAACTAAAGAATCTAGCGTTAATTGCATGCGAGGCAATAAATCCGTGTCACGTAGGGAGAAAGCCGTAGCAGCTATCATGTCGATGAAGCTCAAAAGCAAAGAAATCTACCAGAGTCAGGGAGCTAAGTGAAACTTTAGGTTGCAAACTTCGGCCAAATTTCAGGATTGCAACTAATGGGGCAGAGGAATTTTCTTTTGCTTGATACTCATCAGATTTATAGTAACAAGAATAACAACACTAAAACCCCCATTTTTTGAAACTGCTTTACAGCAACCCCCACCCCCCTCTGGAAAATGAAACAATAGATGCTTGGCACTCTGGCTTCAGCTTCGTTGAGCTTCAACAAGCAGTATCTGATCTAGAAGTAGCCAAATCATCTGACGGTAATTTTACGGGATAAGTTGGCGTCGTGCTGTGTTTTTAAAGCAACTTTCTCTGGCCACACTTTGCTTCCTGCTTGTAGTTTTGCTGCCAATAGGCCTTGCCCTTATGTCAGTCTTTCTCCGTGACGCTATAGCATGACTATGGAGTGGGTTTTGTCTTTTGGCAGACACTCCGTCGCAACATCTTAGACATCAATGGCAGACAAGGAGAAAAGCAAAATGCTTATCGGATATGCACGAACATCTACGCTTGAACAGAAGGCAGGAATAGAGGCTCAGAGAGAGTCACTGAAGGCCCTTGGCTGTGAGAGGCTCTATGAGGAGCAGGTTAGCTCTGTGGCCACCAGAGAGGCGCTAAAAGCCGCTATGGAGTACGCTAGGCAAGGGGATACATTGGTTGTCACCAAGCTTGACAGGTTGGCCCGTTCCGTTCGCAATCTTGGGGAAATTGTTGAGCAGCTAGAGGCCACAGGAGTTGAGCTGAGGATCGTTGATCTTGGCTTGGATACTTCAAATGCGACTGGCAAGTTAATGCTGAACGTACTGGGGTCAGTAGCTCAGTTTGAGCGGGAAATGATGCTGGAACGTCAGAGAGAAGGCATTGTCAAGGCTAAGCGGGAGGGGAAGTACAAGGGCCGAAAGCCGACAGCACGTCAGCAAACACCTGAGATACGCCAAATGGTAGCTGAAGGAGTGAGTAAGCGGGATGTAGCTAAAGCGCTGGGCGTCTCGGAGCGGTCAATCTATAGGGCATTAAAGGGCTAATACCGTGATCTATTGATTTCGGGAGAGGGCCAGAAATATCTCTAGCTACGCCTATTACATAACAACGTTTGGCCAAAAATTTGCCGCTCAACTGGTGCTTGGAATGCCGTAGTTCAGCCTCTCAAAGCGGACATCTAGCATCGTAGCGTTTCATGACCAGACGCTTTCTCTGGCTCAAGTTCAGAGCAATTTAAACATCACACTAATCTCTACATGACGTGGTGACGAAACTAGCAGGTCCGTGGCCGCTACAACCGTCACTTTGACACTACCCTAATCATACAGAGAAGATCCCGATTTCGGGCTTAACCCCAAGCGGGGTTTTCTGTGTTCCCAACAATTTAGAAAGGAGAAAGTACCTATGGACGGTGCAGGCTTTATTGACGCTAAAACAATCACATCTAACAACTTCGGAGAGCTCTACAAAGCCGACTCTATTGTTCACACTAATTTTGAACCTGACGGCGATGCAACATTCTGGTTTGTGTTGGCCCTAGTTGAAACGCTTTGTCTGACCCGAGCTACTCCAGATGCACAGAAAAAGATAATCCGTTGCCTATCTGACGTTCTGGTTGCTGCACAGGATTCTAAAACGGGACTGTTCGCTTGGCCCAGCGCGAATGATAAATTTGTTGACGGACCTTACTCAAATAACGTGGTTAGGACCGTAAGGGAGGCACTTCTGGAAAAGGGGTTTATAAGGCTGGTTCAGAAGTCGTCAAAGCGTGACGGGCTGGCAAGCATCTATTCCCTGACGAAGCACATTCCCCTGTCATCACTTAAATTTAAGCTCCATTGGATCGGTCCATTGGTCGAAGTGAGAAGCATTAAAGTTGCCAGTGGTGGTATGAAACGCGGAGGGAAACGACTTCCCAGAGCCCAGTTTGAACCTCAGATTAACGAACTGACAGCGGAGGTACGAAGAATCAACAGGCTCAACAAAAAACTTCCGATGATTAGTCCTGACGGCTCTCAGTTTGGTCCAGTTAAGCGGATTTTTAACAACGGGAATTTGCAATCTGGGGGCAGGCTTTATGGAAGCTGGCAAACCAACAAAGAAGTCCAACGACTTGCGATGACTATCGGAGGAGAAGCTGTTTGCGAGATCGATCTGAAGGCAAGTTACCCAAACATTTGTCATGGCATGTTTGGAGGGACGGAGTCACTTGGATCTGATCCATACCAACGGATCAAGTTTGTGAAGAAAGCTGTTGGAGAAGAACGCAAAGCGAAAATGAGGGAATTGGCCAAGTTTTTGGTCGCGTCATTCGTCTCAACAGGTGGTGCCATTACGTCTTTCCCAAAAGGCAGGAAGGCTGACGGACGGACAATCTCGATCCGCGAAGAGTATGGGTTAAGTAAGAAAGTAACTTGTGGCGACCTTATCGCGCAAATTCTCAAAGCATTCCCGACAATGAGACGTTTAGAAGGTAGCGGCAAGTGTGCCATGTTTGCTGAATCCGAGGTCTTTGTTGACGCAATACTGGATCTGGTTGGTCAAGGCATTCCAGCATACCCAATGCACGACGCCCTAATCGTTAGGCAGAAGGATGCAGTACTTGCAGTATGTGCATTGCAGAGATCACTTGAGACAAATTTAAGCTTTGTACCTGACTTAGATATCTCATTTTTGAATGAAGAGGGGCAGGTTTGCAGCGATCTTGCTAAGCGACCAGATGATCTCTCCGGCAGAGCGCTTCAGCAGCACGGTCAGCAACTTTACAGCTTATATTGTGATTCTGACTTTAATGTTTTGGAGGATTTTTAGAGGCAAATCCTTAGTACTATTAACTAGATAGGGGGTATCCTTTGTAAATACAGCAAATAAGTATGAGCTAGGGAAAATCTTTAATTGAGAGGTATAGAGGTATAGAGGAAGGTTTTTCTTTCGTGCTTTATTTGGGGTCGATCCACCGAAAAACATGTTGGTATGGAAATGATGGCTTAGCATAGTCGATCCCCTGAGAGATGCTGGGTAGCTTTTGTCACTGCCAGTCAGCAAAGGCAATTCACTGCAAGCCTTCAGGCCAGTATTGAGGGATGGGTTAATCATTTCCACAAATTGCTCTCTGTGGGACACAGGGCCACTCTCAGGGGGCTTTCCCATGCAGACATTAGTGCCCTTGAGTGGCTGTGTAATATCCGTCGGTAAAGGGCCACCAAATCAAAACAAAGACTGAAAATTAGCCATTTGATTGGCTAAAGCTAGTCTGATCGGGGCTCTCACCTCTGATTCAAAGCCACGTACACCAAAATTGAGTGAGTGTGTGGTGTGCGTGTGTGGTAATCGTGTGTGGGAAGAAGTCTTTGGGTGAGTTTAAGTTATTGAAACTTATACGTAATGCCACTTCAAAAGGTAGTGGCGGAGACGAAGGGATTCGAACCCTCGAACGAGTCACCCCGTTACTCCCTTAGCAGGGGAGCGCCTTCGACCACTCGGCCACGTCTCCGAGGAGCGGTTTAGCCCGTAACTCCCTAGAGATACAAGCCTTTTTTCGAAAAAAAATATAAAGAAGCCAAGTTCCTGTTTTTGTTGATTTTCCCCATTTTGCCCTATTTCTACAATAAAAAAATTGTGCGAGTTTTTGCGAGCCCGAGTTCAAAAAACTCTGCTCTGAAGCAAGGGAGCTTAAGCGGGCCATGGGTAAACACCTTAAACTAAAATCAGGGCTTCTTGCTTCTAATTCTTCTGATCTGTTTTAGTTGCTTAATGGGTTATTTTCGAGAAAGTCTTTGTGTCTCGTTTTCCAATAGAGTGCTTCAATTGGGTAAATCAAATCCGTATCTGAAACTTCTGTGACCGCTTTAAATGGGACCTTCAGCGTAGCGGTCAATAGGGACTAAATAGGGCTTTTACACTTCGGAACACCCGGTGATTGCATTGTGCCGCAGGGAGGAGGGGATGCGAGCGTCGTTGTTTGGGTGTTGCTCGCTTGATCAACTCGTGACTTTTTAGATGCCTTGGTCTATGGAGAGGTCATCTGGCGTGACTAGTGCAAGAAGACCTCTCCATAGACCAAGGCAATTGTTTAAGTGTTGAAGAGGAAATGCATGACGTCGCCGTCTTTCACGAGGTAGGCCTTGCCCTCTGAGCGCATTTTTCCAGCTTCTTTCGCTCCAGATTCGCCATTGTTCGCGACAAAGTCGTCAAATGCGATGGTTTCCGCGCGAATGAACCCTTTCTCGAAGTCGCCGTGAATAACTCCGGCGGCTTTTGGGGCTGTGGCTCCGGCGGGAAATGTCCATGCGCGGGCTTCTTTGGGGCCTACGGTGAAATAGGTGTTAAGGTGGAGGAGTGCGTAGCCAGCCCGGATCAGGCGATCGAGGCCCGCTTCTTCTAGGCCCATTTCTGTAAGGAACATTTCGGCTTCGTCGGCTTCGAGTTGGCTGATTTCCTCTTCAATCGCGGCAGAGATAACCACCGTTGCGGCGCCCTGGTCCGCAGCCATTTCCTCGACGCGTTTGGAAAAGTCGTTCCCCTCAGCAGCCGCGGATTCTTCCACGTTGCATACATACAGGATTGGTTTGGATGTGAGCAGTTGAAGGAGGGACCACGCCCGCGCGTCGTCCTCGTCGACACTAATGGTACGAGCAGGGTTGCCCGCTTCAAGAGCGGCAAGGGCAGCTTTTAGCAAGCGTTCTTGTTGAATGGCGTCTTTGTCGCCGCTGCGCGTTTTGCGTTGCAGGCCTTGAAGGCGCTTCTCGATGCTTTCCATATCGGCCAACATCAATTCGGTCTCGATGGTTTCTGCGTCTTCGACAGGATTTACGCGGCCGTCGACGTGGGTGATGTCGTCGTCCTCAAAGCACCGCAACACATGCGCAATGGCATCACATTCGCGGATGTTGGCGAGGAACTGGTTGCCAAGACCTTCGCCTTTGGACGCGCCTTTTACGAGGCCAGCAATGTCAACGAAGGTCATGCGTGTTGGGATGATTTGTTTTGAACCTGCAATGGCGGCCAATTTATCAAGGCGTGCGTCAGGCACTGCGACTTCGCCAACGTTTGGCTCAATCGTGCAGAACGGGAAGTTCGCGGCCTGCGCGGCGGCTGTTTTTGTCAGCGCGTTAAACAAGGTGGATTTGCCCACGTTTGGCATTCCGACGATACCCATTTTGAAACCCATTACACACTCCATTGGCTAATGTTGGGGCGCATGTAGGGGCCATGTGGGGCCGAGGTCAAGCGGGGCATTGATTTCTGGCTGATTTTCCCGCAAACCATAGCGTGAATGTGCCCTATCTTAGGGCTGGATATAAGTATGACATCGGGAATGGCTATGACACGGATCGACGATAAATTTGCTGAACTCAAGGCTGCGGGCAAAAAGGCCTTTGTGACATATGTGATGGCGGGCGATCCGAACTATGCGGAATCCCTTGAAATCGTGAAAGGTTTGCCGGGTGCTGGGGTGGATATCATCGAGCTTGGTTTGCCGTTTACCGATCCGATGGCGGATGGGGTAACGATTCAATTGGCGGGCCAACGCGCGCTTGCGGGAGGGATGACCCTTCAACGCACACTTGATCTGGCGACGGAGTTTCGCAAGGGCGACGATACCACGCCAATCGTTTTGATGGGCTATTACAACCCGATTTACAGTCGCGGGGTCGCAAAATTCCTCGTTGATGCAAAGGCTGCGGGAATCGATGGCATGATCGTGGTGGATTTACCGCCCGAAGAAGATGTCGAGCTGTGCATTCCCGCTCAAGCCGCTGGGATGAACTTCATTCGTCTGGCGACGCCCACGACGGACGACAAACGCTTGCCCAAGGTTCTGCAAAACACATCGGGGTTTGTCTATTACGTTTCGGTCAACGGAACGACGGGCGCTGCCGAAGCCGAAGTGGGCGATGTTGGGCCAGAAGTGGCGCGGATCAAATCCCAAACCGACCTTCCAGTGATTGTTGGCTTCGGCATTAACACGCCAGAAAAAGCGGAGAATATTGCGCGGACAGCGGATGGCTGTGTGGTTGGTTCGGCAATTGTCGCGCAAATTGGCGCGAGTAAGTCTGTGGCGGATGTTTTGAGCTTTGTTGCGAGTTTGGCCGAGGGCGCACATCGCGGCTAGGGGCCCAGTTTTATATACCCTTATGGATTGAGCCTCGCCACCGTGCGGGGCGTTTTCATTTCATAGTTCCGTCTGAAAAAATTCTGGTCTTGCCCAGAGAAATGCCCTATATGGGCGGTATTGGTAAGATGTTGTTACCAAAATAGAGGAAAGCAACCTAAAATGGCCGTTATCACCAATATCCAAGACCTCAAGGACCTCCACAAAAAACGCACTCCCAAAATGTTCTATGATTATTGCGAGAGTGGCAGTTGGACCGAGCAAACCTTCCGTGAAAACACCACGGATTTCGCGCAAATTCGCCTGCGCCAACGGGTTGCCGTGAACATGGAAGGTCGCAGCACCAAAACCAAAATGATCGGCCAAGAGGTTTCGATGCCCGTTGCGCTCGCGCCTGTTGGGTCGACGGGGATGCAATGTGCGGATGGTGAAATCAAAGCAGCAAAGGCGGCAGAAAAATTCGGCGTGCCCTTCACTTTGTCCACGATGGCCATTTGTTCGATTGAGGATATTGCTGAAAACACAACAGCGCCTTTTTGGTTCCAGCTTTATGTGATGCGGGACGAGGAATTTACGTCTGGCCTGATTGCGCGTGCTAAGGCGGCGAAATGTTCGGCCATGGTCTTGACGCTGGATCTTCAGCTTTTGGGGCAGCGCCACAAGGATTTAAAGAACGGGCTGAGTGTCCCTCCGAAACCAACGCCAAAAGCCATTTTCGATTTGGCTCAGCGCTGGAAGTGGGGCATGGGCATGTTGGGCACCAAGCGCCACACATTCCGTAATATCGTGGGCCACGCCAAGGGTGTTGAAAACATTGCGTCCCTTTCAAAATGGGCGGATTCGCAATTTGATCCGCGCATGGATTGGAATCAAATTAAACGCCTGAAGGACGAATGGGGCGGCAAGCTCATCCTGAAAGGGATTCTGGACGCAGAGGACGCGATCAAAGCGCTTGAAGTTGGCGCGGATGCCATCATTGTGTCCAACCACGGGGGGCGGCAACTTGACGGTGCGCTGTCGTCCATTCGCTCGTTGCCCGCCATCATTGATGCTGTTGGTGACAAAATCGAAGTGCACATTGATAGCGGAATTCGCAGCGGCCAAGACGTTCTTAAGGCAATGGCGATGGGGGCAAAGGGCACCTATATTGGCCGTGCATATATCCACGGCTTAGGTGCCATGGGCGAAGAGGGTGTCACCAAAGCGTTGGAAGTGATCCATAAGGAGTTGGATTACACCATGGCGCTCTGTGGGCACCGTGACATCGAAAAAGTTGGGCGCGATATTTTGTTGATCCCCAAGAATTTCGAAGGCGACTGGCAGTAATTAATCGATCCGCGCATCCCGCCGGAGCAAGTTGAGCAAAAGCGGGATGGCGAGAAGGACGAGCGCCACAAAGATAAACGACGCACGCAGACCTACAACCCCTGCAAGGAAGCCAACAATTGGCGGTCCGACGAAAAATCCAAGATAGCCAATGACCGCAACCCGAGAAATTGCTTGCGAGCGGATTTCGTCGGGAACGCGTCTTCCAACAAGAGCGAAGACCATTGGCGCAATGACTGATACACCTAGGCCAAGTAAACCAAATCCGACATAGGCCCAGATTGGCGAGGGCGCGACGGCGGCAATTACCGCTCCGACTGCTGCGAGAAGAGACGCAATTAAAACAACGCGCGCCTCGGATATACGCGAGACGATAATTTGCCCACCAAAGCGGCCAAACCCCATGGTGAGGCCCAGCATGGCGGGACCAAAAGCGCCCTCGGCGGCGCCACCGCCAAGTGTGCGTTCGATGTGGAGCGCGGACCATCCCTCAACGGAATTTTCTGAAAGGAACGCGGCGAATACAATAAGCCCGCCCCAAAAAACGGCAACACCAAGCGCAGATTTTGTGCCAGATTGAGATGTTTGCACGGGAGCTAAAACACGTGGTTGAATCATTCCAAGCGCGGATATTGAGATCAGGATTAAGAACCCAAATGCCACGATATTGATTGAAGTTTCGCTATCTCGAAAAAGCCCCGCCGATATGGCGGATGCTGCGTATGCGAAGGAAAAAAGGGCATGGTTGAGATTCATCAAGGACGTGCGCTCGCGGCTTTCAATCAACGAAAGCCGCGCGTTCATCACGACGTCAAGAAGGCCCGAAAACGCACCCACAAAGAACATCAACGCCCCAAATAGTATCGGTCCATGTACAAGAATCGGAAACTGAAAAGCTAGCGCAAGTAGGACAGCACCGATTGCCATGCCATAGCGCCCTGCCAGCCGATCAAAAATGGGCGCCAGCCACATAGCCGTAACGGCACCAACGGCACCACATAAAAGAACCCAACCGAAAACAGCATCACTTGCCCCAATTTGCGCCTTAATATCAGGTGCATAGGCAGCGAAGACGCCCCAAATAAAACCCTCAGCCATAAAGGCGGGAGCAGTGTGGCGTGACAAAAGGAGGGATTTTTTTAACAGCATCGCGCAGGCGTCGCATGGGTTTTTTCCCAAAGCAAGCCGCAAAGTTGAGTGAATCCTATATTCCTCTTCACATAGTAGGGATTCTCCCATATACGCGCGACTTCATCGGGCCTTACACCCTTGGAGGAAGGCCCTCTAAACTTAGGAGAATTACTATGGCTGGCAAAATTCCAGACCTAGAAGTCACAGCGCGTACGGGGACAGGCAAGGGGGCCGCTCGTCAAGCACGCCGTGAAGGACTTGTACCAGGTATTGTTTACGGTGGCGGCGCAGAGCCCCAAGCGATTAGCATTCCGTTCAATGTACTTTTGAAGCGCCTCAAAGCGGGCCGTTTCCTTTCAACATTGTTCAACCTGAAAGTTGAAGGCCAAGACGACGTTCGCGTTATCTGCCGGAACGTTCAGCGCGATGTTATAAGAGACTTGCCAACACACCTCGACCTTATGCGCCTTAAGCGTTCAAGTGTTGTGTCACTCTTCATCCACGTTGATTTTATCAACCATGAAGAATGCCCTGGCTTGAAAAAAGGCGGCACATTGACTGTTGTACGTCCAGAAGTTGAACTTGCAGTTACTGCGAGCGACATTCCTGAGAGCCTGACAGTTGATCTGACCGGTCTCGAAGTTGGTGACACAATCACAATCTCGAGCATCAAGCTTCCAAAAGGTGCAAAACCAACAATCGATCGTGATTTCGTTATTGCGAACCTTGCAGCACCGTCGAGCCTTCGTTCCGCGGATGATGAAGCTGACGAAGCTGGGGCTGAAGAAGCCGAAGGCGAAGCAGGCGAAGAATAAGCACTTAACTTTGTGTGATTGGGATATCCCTTTCATAATAAAAGAATTGAAACGCAGGGCCATTTTGGTTCTGCGTTTTGCATTTGTAAGCTCGGCATTCAGAATTTCGCGCGAAATTGCGCTGAGGGCTGGCAATAACCGCGTCCCTCGGCATAGAGTATCCCAACCGTTAGAATTTATACGAAAAGGGACGCTCAAATGACCTGTGTTTTCATCCAAATTCGCTGCAAGCCCGGCACGACCTATAAGGTGGCCGATGAAATCACCCTGCGTGAAATCCATTCGGAACTCTATTCGACCAGTGGAGACTTTGACCTCCTGATGAAGGTCTATATTCCCGAGGGGCAGGACGTCGGCAAATTTATCAATGATAATTTGCTCACGATTGAAGGTATTGAGCGCTCGCTCACCACGCTGACATTTAAAGCATTTTAGATAAAACAGGGAGATTAGAATGGGATTTCTGAAAACATGCGCGCTTGCATTGGGAACTGCGGCCTTGGCAACGGCGTCAATCGCGGAACCACTGAAAGTCGGAATGATAACCACTCTTTCGGGTGGCGGCGCCGGGCTTGGTATTGATGTGCGGGACGGATTTATGCTCGCGGTGAAGCAAGCGGGTGTGGATTTTGACGTTGTGATTGAGGATGATCAGCAAAAGCCTGACGTTGCCGTGCAACTCGCTGACAAGATGATCCAATCCGAGAAGGTCGATGTCCTCACGGGGATTATCTGGTCCAATCTTGCGATGGCTGTTGTGCCTTCTGCGACAGCACAGGGCAAATTCTATCTCTCCCCAAATGCTGGGCCATCCGCGCTTGCAGGCAAAGGATGCAACGCTAAATACTTCAACGTCGCATGGCAAAATGACAACCTACATGAAGCCGCAGGCGCCTACGCAACGGACGCTGGATATGGCAGCAGCTTCATTCTTGCGCCGAATTACCCCGCAGGACAAGACGCGCTCACAGGCTATAAACGGTTCTACAAGGGCGAGGTGAAGGGCGAAATCTATACCAAGCTTGGCCAAACGGATTATGCCGCCGAGATCGCGCAAATTCGGGCGTCTGGCGCTGAAAACGTGTATTTCTTCTTGCCGGGCGGTATGGGGATTTCTTTCCTCAAACAATACGCAGATAGTGGTGTGGACTTACCCCTCGTTGGTCCTGCATTTTCCTTCGATCAGGGAATTTTGCAAGCAGTTGGTGCGGCTGCGCTGGGTGTGAAAAACACCTCTCAGTGGAGCAAAGATATTGATAATGCAGCAAATATTGCATTCGTTGAAAGCTTCCAAGCCGAGTATGGTCGCCTTCCATCCCTCTATGCGAGCCAAGGGTTTGATACCGCGAACCTCCTGATTTCTGCGGCGGCCACAGCGGACGTCAACGACGCGGATGCTTTCCAAGCGGCTCTCGAAGCGGCAGATTTTGATTCCGTTCGCGGCGATTTTTCTTTTGGGCCAAATCATCACCCCATTCAGAACATCTATGTACGTGAGGTCATTCAAGAAGGTGACGTTTTCACAAATAAAATAGTGGCAACGGGCCTGACCAACCATTCGGATGCTTATGCAGCAGACTGCAAAATGTAAATTTGACGGGCAGGGGGCCAAGGCTCCTTGCCCTCATTGATCGCTGTTATTTTGACCAAGCTTCGGCCGGATCGCCCTCGGCATAATCCGCCAAGTCTTCCAGATTTTCGATATCCGCTGAGTTGCGATTGACGGTAACACCAACAGAGCGCAGCTTTGCGAAAGCGCGCGAGAGGCTCTCGGGTTTCATCCCTAAACGACCCGCAATCAGGGCTTTGTCATAGGGCAGAGTAACCGAACATTTTCCGTGTTCGCAATCAGCTAGCGACATCAAAAACTCCGCAACCCGTTGGGCGCCAGTTTGCGCCTTGAGTTGCTCAATCTGTGAGACAAGGCCATGTAAATGGGCGAATGTTGACGCGAGCACAGCGGTACAGACTTCGGGGCGAGCCTGCATGAGATCAAGCAATTTGCTTGCGCTCACTTGGATGACTTTTGCATCCGTAACAGCTTCCGCGCTCACGGGATATGTGTCGCCCTTAAAGGCCACCGCTTCGCCAAAGCTTCGTCCCTGCGTGAAAACGCCCATCACCGCCTCTGCGCCATTTGGCGTGACACGGAAAAGCTTCACCCATCCTTCAATCACGATGAAGATACTGGTTGCGATATCGCCGTGGGAAAAAATCATCTGCCCATGGCTAAAGGAACGCGCATTCGCGTCACTCAAGATATCATCTGCCAAGTCGGTGGGAATGCTCGATAACAAAAGTGAGTTACGAGCTATCGTCCTATACGCGCTGTTCATAGTACTGTATCTCAGGTTTCCGGGGGTGCGTAAAGGGCGCTTAGCTTCTGGTTCGGGCCTTCAGAATGGCCTCAAGTGGTTTTTTCAGCGCGTCTTGCCCCAAGTCCATCACGGCCGTTCCGGCTGTTACATATGGCGTGCGCCACTGCGGGTCTTGGGCTTCGAGCACGGCTTGGGCAAGGTCCTCAGGGGCTGAAATTTGATGGGTCGCGCCTGCATCTTTCAAGCTGTCATAAATATAGGTGAAGTCGGAATAGACAGGACCATGCATCACCAAAGTGTCGAGTGCGAGGGCTTCGTAGGGGTTTTTACCCGGCAAAGGGCCGTCCTGTGACACAAGGCTGTGCCCGATAAAGGCCGTGTGCGCGAGGCGGAAAAATAGGCCAAGTTCCCCCAATGTGTCCGCGAGATAGAGTTGTGTGCTGGTTTGAATGGCGTTTTTTTTGCTGCGCTGTGCGATGCCCGTAAAGAGGGGCCGTGCCATAGAGAGCGTTTCGTTTGCAAATTTGGGATGACGTGGCGCAATTATGAGGAGCAGATCTGGCAACGTTTTGAGCGCGATCAGATGCGCCTTCAGGACACGCTCCTCCTCAGAAGGATGCGTTGATGCGGCGAGCCAATGTGGTCGGGCTCCAATCGCGAGTTCAAGCGCGGCACGCTCCTCTGGAAGATCGGGCAAGGGGGCAGAAGCGATTTTCAACGGGCCGGTCGTTTGGGTGGTTTTTGCCCCCGCGCCCATGGCGATGAAATTATCGCGTGAAACGTCTTCTTGAGTTAATATTCTATCAAACAGCTGTACCATTTTGCGATACACCCCCTTCAAAAACCTCCTTCTGTGGACGGACCTTTCGCTCATGCGCGCATTGATCAGCAGCATAGGTATTTGCATTTTGTGGGTTTCTGTCAAAAGGCACGGCCACATATCCAGCTCGGAAAATACTGCCACACTTGGTTGCCAGTGAGTAAGAAAACGTTGAACCGCAGGAGCATTGTCGCAGGGTTGAAACTGATGAATGACCCGCGAGGGCAGCCCCATGCGCGCAAGGGTGTCAGAGGACGTGCGGGTGTTTGTTGTAAGGACGAAATGCGCCTTAGGGATAGCTTTGCCCAGTTCCGCTAACAGGGTCAGAAGCGAAAGACTCTCGCCCACACTCACTCCGTGAAGCCAAATGACTTCGCCCTTGGGGCGCGGCGTTAAGCCAAGCCCTAGTTTTTCCTGAAACCGGTTCGGATCTTCTTTGCCTTGGGCAAGACGTCGACGCAAAATGAGCCGCCATAGCGGGGCGTTAAAACGCGCGAACAGGAGGTATAGAGAGAGCAATTGCCGATCCTTTGATGGGGTTGTCCAAGCGTACTATAGGGTTCGCGACGCAGGACAAACCAGAAACTATTCTTGTGTCTGTTGGGCAAGCTCCACGACCAACGGTCCGAAATCTTCCACAATAGCCGCGACTCCCTTAGCATTCGGATGAATCGCATCATCCTGCATGTAGGTTGTCAAAGCAGACGTGTCGTTGAGTTTTGTGCGAAAACTGGTGAAGAAATCGGGATAAAGCAGCGTCTCAAAGTCCGTCGAGAGGGCTGGAAACATATCATCAAATTCCGCCTTGAACTCGGGTCCGAAATTATTCGCGCTGGGCAAACCAACCAGCAAAACAGGGAGGTCGCGACTTTGCAGAATTTCAAGGATTTCAGTAAGGTTTTTACGGCTGTCGCTCGGAGCAATCCCGCGCATCATATCGTTCCCGCCCAACTCAACGATCACGGCGTCGACGTCAGGCGTGAGAGTCCATTCGATGCGCGACCGTCCCCCCGCAGTGGTGTCGCCCGAAACCCCCGCATTGATAAGACGAATATCGTGGTTATTTTCATCAAGCCAGCCTTGGAGTTGTGCGACCAAGCCGTCCTCCTGAGGGAGGCCGTAGCCCTGCGTTAAACTATCCCCAAGCGCCGCAATGACGACAGTTTCGGCCTGAACGCGTGCACTCATTAGATTTGTCGCTAAAATCACTGGAATCAGAAGCTTGTACCCCGACAGAAAAGGCCCATATAAAAAAGCTACCCTAAGGCGAGGAATATTGAACATGTCTGACACGGTCCTTTCGCTAACAGATGTGACGCTCTCGCTTGCGGGCAACGCGGGCGTTATTGATATATTGAAGGGAATTTCCCTTGATGTCACCCGCGCAGAAACATTGGCGCTGATCGGGCCTTCGGGGTCGGGAAAGTCTTCTCTTTTGATGGTCATGGGCGGGCTTGAACGGGCGAATTCGGGGCAGGTTTTGGCATTGGGTCAAGATTTGTCAGCGATGAATGAAGACGCGTTGGCGCGCTTTCGTAGAAAACATATGGGAGTTGTGTTCCAATCTTTCCACCTCATTCCCACAATGACTGCATTGGAAAATGTTGCGACCCCTCTTGAGCTTGCAGGGGATGCAGATGCGTTTGATCGCGCGCGCGCGGAACTCGAGGCCGTGGGGCTGGGCGCGCGGGCGGGGCACTACCCGTCTCAGATGTCTGGTGGCGAGCAACAACGGGTTGCTTTGGCTCGCGCGGCGGCGCCACGGCCCGACATCTTGCTCGCGGATGAGCCAACAGGGAATCTGGATGGCGCGAATGGTGCGGCGGTCCTCGATTTACTCATGGGGCTAAGGGAGCGCCACGGGGCGACCTTAGTTTTGGTCACACATTCAAACGGTCTCGCGGCGCAATGTGATCGCGTTATTCGGCTTGTGGATGGCGAATTGGATGTGCAGCGAGAGGCCGCCGAATGAGTCTTCGCATGGCCGCTCGTATTGCCCGCCGCGAGTTGCGTGGCGGTCTCTCGGGGTTTCGCGTTTTCGTCATGTGCTTGGCTCTGGGAGTCGCCGCGATTGCGGCGGTCGGATCCGTTCGGTCGGGGCTTGAACAAGGGCTTGCAGATGAGGGCGGTGTCATCTTGGGCGGGGATGCCGAACTGAAGTTCACCTATCGTTTTGCCGACGAAGACGAACGTGCGTGGATGGCCAATGTTGCAACCGAAATATCGGAAGTCGCGGATTTCCGTTCGATGGCCGTCACCCAAAAAACGGGATCGCAAGAAGAGCGTGCGCTGACGCAACTCAAGGCGGTAGATGCGCAATACCCGCTCATCGGCGACATTGTTTTGGACGGCGCACCTGATCTTGCCTCCGCTTTCGCAGCCATTGATGGCGTCCCCGGTGCGGTGATGGATCCGGTTCTGATTGCGCGGCTTGACTTGCAAATTGGTGACAAATTTACCCTAGGAACACAAGAGTTTCGATTGACCGCTTCCTTGCTGCGAGAACCTGATGCTGCAGGATCAGGCTTTGGTCTTGGGCCACGCACCATGGTGCTTCGAAACGATTTGGCCCAATCCGGACTTCTTGAGCCGGGTACGCTCTTTGAATCCAAATACCGTCTGCGCCTTTCGGAAAACACCGATCTGGAAGGGCTCAAGACTGTGGCGATTGAACAGTTCGCCGATAAGGGTGTTCGGTGGCGAGATATGCGAAACGGTGCCCCGGGAATATCTCGGTTTGTGGAACGGATCGGCGCGTTTTTGGTGCTCGTAGGACTTGCGGGATTGGCAGTTGGCGGGGTTGGGATTTCGGCCGCTGTCCGTACGTATCTTGAAGCCAAAACCGAAGTAATCGCGATTCTGAAAACTTTAGGGGCCGAAGGGCGGACGATTTTTGCTGCCTACTTTATTCAAATTGGCGTGCTGACACTCTTTGGAATTGGCTTAGGGCTTATTTTGGGGGCGGTTCTTCCGTTCGCAATTGCGCCGTTACTCGCGGCACGGTTCCCGTTCCCGATTGATATTTCGTTTCATGCGGCACCAATGATCGAAGCTGCAATCTATGGCGCTTTAACGGCTCTGCTCTTTACACTTTGGCCCCTCGCCAAAACCGAAAATATACGCGCCGCCGCGCTTTTTCGCTCAATCTCGGGTGGAGAAAGCGGATGGCTACGGCCCCGATACATCGTTGTCACGGGCCTTCTCTTGGCACTCCTCGTGTTTACGGCGGCATCTTTCTCTGGCGTTCCTCGCCTGACACTTTGGGCGTTTGTTGGCGTACTAGGCGCGCTAGCCCTCTTGACCCTGATGGCAGGTGGTTTGCGCATAATTGCGCGCAAAATGGGCATTTTCGCGCGCGGAAATACAGCTGTGAGAATGGCGCTGTCGTCCATCGCCGCACCTGGGGGGAAGCACGGTCCGTCGTCCTTTCGCTTGGCTTAGGTCTTTCGGTTTTGGCCGCCGTCGGACAGATAGATTCAAACCTGCGGGCGGCGATTTCCCAAGATTTACCCGACGTGGCTCCGAGCTATTTTTTCGTCGATATTCAGCCGGATCAACTTGCAGGCTTTGAGGAACGTGCCGCAACGGATGAAGGTGTAGATCGTGTTCAATCCGCGCCGATGCTTCGGGGTGTTATCACGCAGATTAATGACCACCCCGCGCGAGATGTTGCGGGGGACCATTGGGTTTTGCGGGGGGATCGGGGTGTGACCTATGCGGCGCTACCTCCTGAAAATACCACGCTCACCAATGGCGACTGGTGGCCCGAAGATTATTCAGGCCCACCGGTTATGAGCTTTGGGGCCGAAGAGGCCGCCGAGATGGGCCTCAAGCTTGGGGACCGGTTGACCGTCAATATTTTGGGCCGCGATCTAACGGCCGAAATTACCAGCTTTCGGTCAGTGGATTTCTCGGACGCGAGTATGAATTTCGTGATGATTTTCAACCCGTCAGCCCTTGAAGGCGCGCCTCACAGCCATATCGCAACGGTTTATGCCCAAGAAGAGGCCGAAGCGGCCTTTGTGCGGGATGTTTCGCGGGCGTATCCAAATGTGTCTGCGATCCGCGTTCGCGATGCAATTGCGCGCGTGACGGAAGCGTTGGGGGCCATTGCTGCGGCCACGTCCTTTGGGGCGGCAGCAACGTTGCTAACAGGATTCATCGTGCTGATTGGTGCGGCGGCAGCGGGGGAACGTGCGCGTGTTTTTGAAGCCGCGGTCCTGAAAACGCTTGGCGCGACACGTGGCACAATCCTCGCGAGCTTTGCTTTGCGAAGTGCTCTTTTGGGAGCCGCGGCGGGCGTTGTGGCGACACTAGCAGGGGCCATCGCGGGGTGGGCGGTTATGGTTTTCGTTATGGAAAACTCGTTTCGATTTAACTGGATGTCCGCCATCACGATCATCGTCGGTGGGGCTGCTATTACAACAATTGCCGGTCTGATATTTGCGTGGCGTCCCTTGGCTACACGGCCTGCGCCAATCCTTCGCGCACGCGAGTAATTGGATTTGGGTGCGCGGCCGGTGCTTAAAACGCTTTCCAAACCACCCCAGCGGCAGGGACTTTTAAGCCTTCGTGTTCGAGATCTTCAGGGGCATAGTTGACATAGAAACGGTGCGTTTGCGTATCCCGAATGCGCAATCCGTCCGGAAGGTCCGTCACTTCCATCTCTAGATCAACACAGGTTTCAGCGATCAATTTGAATAGGGTTTCGTCGTCGAACCATCCCGCTAAATAGTTGAGATTACCGTTTGAAACGATGGCAGGGCGGCCATCGGCGGTGCTCCAGCGAATGGGCGCTTCCCCTTCAAGGTGTTCAAACCAGTGGCGGATGGTGCCACCGTTTTGCAACGCAATTGCGCAATTGGGCGGGATGCTTTCGGTGTTCACGACCTTGCTATCGAGGTTCGGCAGGTTTGGTCCAAGCGGAACAGAAATCGACATCTCGTCTGTTTTGACATTGCTGCGAGGACCAATGAGTGCCGTCCCTTGGAACGTAGTAAGTGCGGCCATCAAGGAGGGCGGAATGACCATGAGGCCTGGAGCAAGAACCAATTTGTATTGGTTCAAATTCTGGGTGTCGGCCGGTAGAATATCGACGGATAATCCCGCTCGGCGTAGGGCGCGGTAGTGCGACATACAAAGGCGGAAGTAGTCGAAATCCGCGCCTTGTGGCTGCACGTCCCATGCCCATGCCGACGTGTAGTCAAAAATCAATGCGACGCGCGCGGTCGCGGTTCCGGCATTTGGAATGGTCGAAATTTCTTTGGATACTTGCAAAACTTCAGCGAGGGCTGGCGCGTCAACTCCATCAGGCCGAAGGAGCGCCGTATGCATTTGTTCCTGCGCAAAAGCGGGCTGACGCCAGCGGAAAAAACAGACGGTTTCCGCGCCATGGGCGAAAGCTTCCCACGCCCAAAGGCGCTCCATTCCGGGGAGGGGAGCAGGGTTATAAGGCGCCCAATTCACGGGGCCGGGCTGTTGCTCCATGATCCACCAGCGGCCTCTGCCAACGGAGCGGTAAAGATCGTGATGGAAGGCCTGCATGTCGGGGTCGCCTTGGCGCAAATAGCGAGCTTTGTGCTCGGGCGTGCCTTCGAGTCGGTCGGACAAGAAGCCGAGGGGATAGCTATCCCAGCTGGCAATATCGAGGTCTTCGCCAACGGTATAATGATCAAATTCGGTGATGCGCCCCATGTAATTGTGGATCAGCGGTGCATCAGTGTGGGCGCGTAAAATCTCGGTTTGAACGCGGTTGAAAGCGACAACTTGGTCAGAAGAATACCGCCGGAATGCCATGACGTGGGCTGGACTTGGGTCGGTGACTGTTAAGTTTGGAAGTTCGATTTGGTCGAATGTGTTATAATCCAAGGACCAGAAGACATTACCCCAAGCGCGGTTTAACGCATCGGTGGACTGATACTTCTGCGCGAGCCAATCGCGAAAGCCGTCTCGTGCATGGGTGGAGTAGGAAAGGGTCGTGTCGTGGCAGCCATACTCATTATCGGTTTGCCACGCGGCAATATGAGGGTTTTTGCCATAGCGTTCAGCCAAAATACGGGTGATCCGCGCGCATTCTTGCCGGTAGCCCAAGTGGCTAAAACAATAATTGCGGCGTGACCCGAATTTGCGTCGAACGCCATCGGGTGTCACGATATTCATATCGGGATGTTTGTTGAGCATCCAACGCGGTGGTGTCGCGGTGGGAGTCCCGAGAATGACCTTCAGACCCGCTGCGCCCAAAACATCAATTGCGCGGTCGAGCCATTCGAGTTCCAGCCGCCCAGACGCGGGTTCCATGCGCTGCCACGCGAATTCGCCGATGCGCACCCATGTGAGGCCTGTTTCGACCATGCGCCGTGCATTGTCGGCCCATTCTTCTTCGGGCCAATGTTCCGGATAATAGCAAACGCCGAGGGTTCTTTTCATAGGATGACTTGGTTCTCTTGTTGGCCTTTGGCGACGTCTTTGGCAAGGAAAGTAGCGCCTGCCATTGGCTCTTTTTCTAAGATTTCAGCACTCAATCCAACACGCGCAGTTGTGATGAGGAGGTCGGTTAAACCTTCGCCACCAAAGGCGGGGCAAGATGTTTGGCTCGCTTCTGGACAGGCAACGGTTTCGAGCAAAACACCGTCGGGGTTGTAGCACGCAATGCGGTTTAGGCCCCACTGTGCGTTCCACAAATAACCCCGCATGTCGATCACGGATCCATCGGGGTTGATGCCCTCTTTCGAGAGGTCGAGCCAAAGTTCGCTGGAGCCCGTTGGCCACCCGTCCTTTGGGTTAAGCTTCTGGCGTCGAATGGCTTTTTCGGCCGTGTCACTATAGTAGGCATAGGCCCCTTCAGGCGAGAAACAGATCGAATTGCTGATCGAAATATCAGAATAGAGACGGCGAAGTTCGCCCTTGTAATAGCGATAAATTGCGCCTGCGTTCGTCTCCGCATTGATGCCCATTGTCCCGATCCAAAAGCCGCCATAGGTGTCTGCGCGGCCATCATTTGAACGGGTGATGGCGTCGTCGGCTTCAAGGTGACAAAGCTTGCGAACGGTTTTGCCTGAGTTCAAATCGAACAAGAATAGTGCCGTTTGACTGGCGATCAAAAGCTCGTTTTCAGAGACCCAACCTGCTGCCGATACATGTTCGTCAAAGCTCCATTCCTTAGGGCCATCCGCGCCCAAAGTTAGGAGCTTTTTCCCCATGATATCGAACCAATAATATTGCTTGCGAAGGGGGTGCCACAGGGGGCCTTCCCCAAGGATACAGGTGCGGGAATCAAAGAGCGTGGCTTGGGTCATGTGTGTGTCTCCTGCGTGATTTTGTCATAGGCGGTGACCATTTCTACGGCGCGTTTATGCACATCGTCGGCTGTGAACCCAGGTTTGTAAAGACCCGTTCCAATGCCAAAACCGGAGGCCCCCGCTTGGAGAAGTTCGGCGAAATTCGCGGGGCCAACCCCGCCGACCATGAACACGGGAACCTCGGGAGGAAGGACGGCACAGATTGCCTTGAGGCCCTCGACGCCGAGGAGAAAGGATGGGAAAATTTTAATGCCGTCGGCACCGGCGTGGATGGCGGAAAAACATTCGGTTGGGGTTAGTACGCCGGGAAAACTCTGGAGGCCCAGACGTTTGGTTTCTTTGATCACCTCAACATTTGCATTCGGTGAGACAATAAGCTTGCCACCTAGGTCTGCCACCGCGCGTACGACCTCGGGGGTCAATACGGTCCCTGCGCCAATTAACGCGCGGTCGCCATAGGTTTTGACCATTGATGCAATACTCACCAACGCATCCGGTGAGTTCATCGGCACTTCAATGCGGTCGATGCCTGCCTCAAGAAGGGCGGCAGAGACATCGAGGGCTTCGGCGGGGGTAACGCCACGAATAATGGCGATCAGGGGGCGGCTCATTTGGAAGTCTCCTTAAGAGAAAGATAGGTCGTTGCAAGGCCCGCGAGCGTAAGGTTCTCGGCCTCGGGAATCGTGGGAGCACACCCCAGTTGGCGCAGGGCGGTTGCGTAAAGGTTTGTCAGGCCCTTTGCGCCAATAATCGCAATGTCTTGACCCAGCCAATAGGGTCGTGCTGCGGCAAGTTCTGCACCAAGTAGCAAGCCCGAGAGGCGCGCACGTGCGGAGGCCGCAGGGAGGTCGTTAAGAAGGGATTCTGCGCGCAGAGAAAACAGGCGCGCGGCCATGCTTTCGGGTTTGGATAGCGCGTCGTCAATCGCTTGCGAAAAGGCTGCATCGTCCCAATCTTCCGTAGTAACAGAATGGCGCAAGACGGAATAATCGGACAAACACGCAAAAAGTTCGCCCGTCATGAAGGTTTGAAAACTCACGACTTCGCCCGCACTGATCCGCGCCCATTTGGTATGGGTTCCCGGAAGACAAACAACGCCATCAAAGATGGGGTTCAAGGCCAGAAGCCCCGCAATTTGGGATTCTTCGCCGCGCATAACGTCGGCGGGTTTGTCTTGTTTTAAACCCGCAATAAGATGGACCGAAAGGCGCGGGTCGTGAGTGTCTACACGGGTGGTATCCCCGCTGCAGGGTGTACAAGGCACGGTGCGATAACGGGCTTCTTGCCACCCCTGTCGTGAGCCGACCATTCCGCATGCGACCACGGGCGTTTTGTCAGACAACCAAGGCTCAACCAATGACAACAGGGCGGGTTCAAACGCGTCTTGGGTGAGCTTACCCATGCCTTGGTCGGAACTCGCTTCAGCAAGAATGTCACCCGTGTGTGACATGGCCCAAGCCCGTAGATTGGACGTGCCCCAATCAACTGCAATCCAATCTGGCCTAATCGCGCGCGCCATTATCCTGTCACCACAACGCCGCCGTCAATGACGAGGGCTTGCCCTGTCATCATCTTGCTTGATTTCGAGGCGAGGAACAGGACGCCCCCCACGATGTCTTCGGGGGCAAGGGATGCGTTGAGGCACTGTTTGTCGAGGTGCCCAGCCAAGCCCTCTGGCGTGACCCACATGTCGATCTGTTTTTGTGTTAGAACCCATCCCGGAGCGAGGGCATTTACCCGCACTTTGTCAGGGCCAAACTCGCGTGCAAGGCTGCGGGTCAGACCATTGATGCCTGAGTTGGCGGTGGTATATGCGGGGTAGCCTGCGCCGCCCATCATGTAGGAAATGGAGGTGAAATTGATAATGCTGCCGCCGCCCGCATCCCGCATGCCTTCAAAGGCTGCTTGGCACGCGAAGAAATAGGATTTGAGGTTGATGGCCTGTGACCAATCCCAAAATTCTTCGGTCACTTCGAGGGTTTCGTGGCGCTGGTCGTTGGCCGCGTTGTTGACCAAAACGGTTACGGGTCCATGCGCTTTTGAGGCTGTATCGAGTGCACCTTTGAGGGCTGGAATATCCGAAACATCACATGGAATGAAAAGGGGGCGTGATCCCGTTTCCTTTTCCATTTCGTCACAAAATGCGGTGGAATCAGAGCGTTGAACAAATGCGACTTGGGCACCTTGGCGCAGAAAACCTTCGGTCAGTGACGCGCCAATACCTGAACCGCCTCCGGTGATGAAAACGGATTGGCCCTTTAGGTCGGGATAAATTGCTGTGTCGCTCATGGTCGGGTCCAATCGTATAATTTATAATTTATAGTTTAATGAGGTCGAGGCATTTGCCTTGAACCACGAAAATTGTTTCGGGGAAACTACAGGGGAGGGTCAACCCCAATTGCATCAATGCGGCGCCTGAAAGGGTGACATCTCCCGCGTTTAGGGCGCAATCCCCGCGTGAAGGTGGCGAAGCAGAGCTCGGGTCTGCGGCGTTAATGAGGGACACCTCATAAGTGGCATTTGGCACTAACCCTGTAAGGCGAATGGGGCGCGGCAAGACCTGTTTGAAATTCGCGGTTTTGGCAATGAAGCATACAAAATCCTGCCCATCGCGGGCGATTTGTATTTCGGCAGTGATTTCGGGATCGGGCGCATCTAGGCGATGAATATCACCTTCGAGCATCCAGTCGCGATTGGATTTCCACCAGTGAGTAACTGTCGTCAGGGTCTCGGTCTCGGCATCGCTCAATTCACGGGGGTCCATTTCAAAGCCGAGATGGCGTTGGGCGGCGGTCCACGCGCGCAGACTCATATTCAGCGTGCGTCCAGATGTGTGGCAATGACGGGGGCCAACGTGGCTGCCCGTTACGCTTGCAGGTAGGAAAAGTGCGGCGTTATGTTGAATGTGCTGGCGCTCAATTGCGTCGTTGCTATCGGACAGCCAAACACGCTGCGTGCGTTCCAAAATACCATAGTCCATACGTCCGCCACCAGACGAGCAACTCTCGATTTCAACATCGGGGAAGTTGGCGCGAAGTCGATCCATGAGAGCATAGACACCTTCAGTTTGGGCGACATCATTGGCGGGCAAAACGCGGTTGTGATCCCATTTTATGTATTCAATTTCGTGGTGCACTAGAACATCGGCGATCAAATCATAGAGATAGCCGCGCACATCGGCACGCGCCATATCGAGCACCATTTGCTGGCGTCCCAAAATCTGTTCCGCGCGACCAAGGGCCCATTCCGGATGGGAACGATAGAGGTCGCTGTCTGGATTGACCATTTCTGGCTCAAACCAAAGGCCAAAACCCATGCCCAACGATTTCACATGCGTGATGAGGGGCGTCAGGCCATCAGGCCATTTGCGCCGATCCAAAACCCAGTCACCCAGCGAAGAAGTGTCGTCATCCCGCTTGCCAAACCAACCATCGTCCAACACGAAACGCTCGGCCCCAAGGGCAGCGGCGCGGGTGGCAATTTCGGAAAGGGTGGCGAGATCATGGTCAAAATAAATCGCTTCCCAACAGTTGTAATGTACGGGGCGATTGCGGCGGGGCCATGTGATAATCCGATCGCGCACATGGCGCTGAAAAGAAATCGCGCAGCCGTTCATGCCAGCGTTTGAATATGCCAAATAGAGGGGCGCGGTTTCAAAGGATGTGACGGCAGTGGTTATAGATCCGGTGGCAGGTCCGAACTGAACTTGGCGGCGGCCATCCGGCAGTTCCTCGGCAATCATACAGTTGCCACCGGCCCAGCCATAGTGCAGGGCGTAGACCGATCCGTGCGTGTTTTTAGCACCCGTTTCGGGCAGGTAAAGCCCCGGAAATTGCTCGTGGCCGCTTCGGCCTGTTGGCGTATTGCGCGCCCGAATGCCTGCTTGCCATGGGGTTGTGACCGCTTGAAATTCGCCAATCCACTTGCCAGCGAAGTCGATCATCTCATTGGCTTGTTGGGGCGCGGGAAGAACTGGCGCGCTAAAATGCTCAATGATTACGGGGTGTTCAGAGGCGATAGCGGCCCGCGCGGTAATAACCCCCGTTCCGCTATCTGCTGCAAAACTGGCGGTATATGTGACGCCAGAGATCGCGTCGCGGGCATTGATTTTTAGGAGGGAAGCAACTTGGGAGACGTCAACCTGCGCAAAGTCCAGCAACAGGCGTTTGCCTTGAGCGTCGCGCAAGGAAAGCCCTGCGTGGCCGGGGAAACTGTCTCCCGCAACGGGGCAGATCGTCAAAGGGGGAACCGTATCGAGCATCCCGCCTGTGACGTCCAATTTACTCATGGCATAAAGCGCTGAGAGGTCTTCAGAACTGGGGAGAAGTGCCCCCCAGTATATAACACTTGGCAGTTGGCCCTCAGAGGCCAAAACCAAAGTTTGGGTCGGTGAATCCAGCCGCCAAGTCGAAGTCATTTTACGGCACCCAAGGTTAGACCCGCGATGAAGTGTTTCTGCATCAAGAAGAACATTGCAACTGGTGGAAGCGCCGCGATGATCGAGCCTGCGGAGAGCATGTGATAGGCGGTCCCGAATTGCGCGTTGAAGCTTGTGATGCCTGCCGTCACGGGCTGTGAATCGGGGCCTTGGGTCAAGACGACTGCCCAGAAAAAATCGTTCCAGATGAAGGTGAAAATCAACACCGAAAGCGCCGCGATTGCGGGCTTCATGAGGGGCAGCACAACGTACCAGAAAATGCGCCATTCCGCGACGCCCTCTACGCGGGCAGCTTCAATCAATTCATGCGGCAGGGCCTTGATGAAATTGCGCATAAAGAGGGTGCAAAACCCAGTTTGAAACGCGATGTGAAACATCACAAGACCCGTTTTGGTGTCATAAAGACCCAAGCTAATGGTCATGTCACGCACTGGAACCATCAAGATTTGGAATGGCACAAAATTCCCGGCGACAAAGAGGAAAAAGATCCAAATATTGCCTTTGAATTTATACACGCCGAGGGCAAAACCCGTCATGCAAGACAAGGCAACTGCGCCGATCACAGTTGGAACTGTGATGAAGAACGAGTTGAGAATATAGCGCGGCATTGGGCTTTCGGCGAACACGCGGGTGTAGTTGGCGAGAAAGTCAAAGCTACTGGGCATGCCCCAATAATTGCCGCTTGCGAAATCGGCGGCGGGTTTGACCGAGAAAATGGCAACCGCAATCAAGGGCAGAAGCCACATGATGAGGGCCAAAGGGAGCATAGTTTGGTAGGTGAGCTGCCAAGCCCGCGAGGTTTTATCAATGGGGGTGGGGAACATGGGTTTACCCTTTCTCGTCGCGGTACATTTTTACAAGGAAGATCGTAATGAACACCATCATGATCAGGAACAAGATCACAGCAATCGCGGCGCCGTATCCCATTCTAAAGCCATATTCCGACAGCGATTTTTCATACATATAGAACGACAACACGCGAGAGGAGCCCCATGGACCACCTTGGGTCATGATCGAAATCAGGTCAAAACTGCGCAGCGCACCAATGATCGTCACCACAAAGGCAATAAACGTCGCGGGGCGCAGTTGTGGCAGCACCACATACCACAGCATCTTGATTCCCTTGGCGCCGTCCAAACGGGCCGCTTCGATTTGTTCTGGGTCAACCGCATTGAGGCCGGTCAGATAGAGGATCATACAATAGGCTGTCTGGGGCCAAAGACCCGCGGCAATAATCCCGTAAGTCACAAAGCGTTCGTCGCCAAGAACCGCAATGGGGCCAAGGCCAAAGAGGCCAATAAATTCGTTCATCAAGCCAAAGGTCGGGTCATAGAACCAGCTAAAAACTAAACCCACAACGACTTGCGAGATCACGAAAGGAAAGAAGAAAAGCGATTTATACAGACGAATTCCGGTGACGGTTTGGTTTAGGAAAAGAGCGATAAACAAGCCCGCTGGAACTGCCAGAAGATAGAGCGTCAACCAGATGATGTTGTTTTTAAGGGACGTGTAAAAGGCCTCATCGTCCATCAGCTCGACGTAGTTGCCCAAGCCGATAAATTCTTTCTGGCCCAAGCCGTCCCAATCCAGAAAGGAAATCTGGAATGATTGGAAAATCGGAACAATCACATAAACGAGAAAAAAGAGAATGCCTGGAGCGAGGAAAAGCCAAGGGGTGACTTTTTGTTGATTTCTGCGCCACCAAGGTTTTTTTGGGCCTAGTGCGGCAACATCTGCGAGAGCTGAATCCGTCATGATGTGCTTTCGTTTTCCAAGGAGGGGAAAGGGGAAAAGGGGCGAGCGCATGCGGCCCGCCCCTTCCACAATATCTTATTCGTAAACTTGGCCGCGTGTTTTCTCGAGACGGGCAAGAATTTCGTCAAGATTATCAGGCTTCACCATGAATTCTTGGAAACCTTCCATCCCTGCTTTGGCCATTTCCGCAGGTGCGTCGCGGTCAAAGAACTGCGCAAGACCAGCCGAGTTGGAGAGAACGACAAAGCCTTCTTGAAGGAATTTGTCGTCGTCAACCGAGCTGTTTTTGTTCACAGGAAGTTGGCCCAATTTGTCCCCAGCATTGATCGCTGTTTGCACGTCAGCAGAAGCAACATATTGAAGGAACGCACGCGCGTTTTCTTTGTTTTTGGCTTGCGACGGGATGTGGAACGTGTCGGTTGGCGCATCTTCCGCCATTGGAACGCCCTCTGTGATCAATGGGAACTGATAGAAGTCCAACTGATCGTCCGTCAGGCCAGCTTCGCGCAATTGTGCAACCGCAAAGTTACCCATTAGGTAGGAGGCAGCTTCGCCTTTGACCATGAAGGGCAGGGCTTCTTGCCAGCTGTAGGATGTGTGGTTATCAACGAAGGCACCCATGTCGATCAATTCGCGCCAGTGAGCGAAGATCTCTTTTACGCGATCATCTTCCCAGCTGATTTTTCCGGCGGTGAGGTCCATGTGGAATTCATAACCGTGGGTCCGCAGCGAGAGATAGTCAAACCAGCCGCCCGCGGTCCAAAGGTATTTTGTGCCGATTGTGTAGCACTTGATGCCGTTGTCGAGGAGAACCTGACAGTTTGCCAATTCTTCTTCCCATGTTTTAGGCTCGGAAAGGCCGAATTTGTCGAAGATGTCTTTGCGATAGTAAACGCCCCATTGGTAGTATGTGTAGGGAACGCCGTATTGCTTGCCTTCGATTGTCATCGACGGTTTTGTCGACGCAAGATCGGCGGACATTTCATCGCCCCAAAGGTCGGAAACGTCGTCAAAAAGGCCCGCGTTTACGTAGGGCAACATCCGGTTGCCCGCATACCACGTTGCAACGTCAGGTGCGTCAGCCGTTAAGAAATTGCGAATTTGTGTTTTATAGGCTTCGCGATCGATAATCGTTGTTTCGATCGTGAGGTCTGGATTCAAAGCTTGGAAATCGGCAATCATGCCTTCCATCGTTGCGCGGGGCGCAGGGTTGGATGTGTCCAAGAAAATTCTCAGGTCGCCGGTTAGTTCCGCCGACGCAGTGCCTGCAAAGGCTGCAGACGTAAGGAGCGCCGCGAGGGTCGCTTTAATAATAGAACTCATTGTGTCCTCCCAAAGTTCGTATATTTGTTCCACTATGTGAAACTCAATTCCACATATTGAAACCATGAGGCGAATCAGGTAGGGTTGTCAACAGTTTCTTAAGGTAGAGCCTTGGGGAAACTCGGGAGGAAGAACGAATGGCAGGACACGGAAGCGGGGACGGAACCGTTGGGAAAGCGCTGGAAGTGCTTGATATGGTTGCGCATTTTGAGCGGCCCATACGATTTTCGGAATTGCTGAACGCCAGCCCCTACCCTAAGGCGACTCTCTACCGACTCATCCAAACCCTCACGAGCCAAAGGATGCTTTCGTTTGATCCGGAAGCACAAACCTATGCGTTAGGGGTGCGGCTTTTGGGGCTCGCACATGCCGCTTGGTCCCAAAGTTCGCTCGCACCATTGGCGCGCCCCTTTATAGACGCACTTTCGCGGTCGGTCGGTGAAACTGTTCACCTTGCCCAACTCGACCATGCGCAGGTGCTTTATGTGGACAAACGCAATGCACGCGACCCGATCCAAATGTACTCGATGGCAGGGAAAGTGGGCCCCGCCTACTGCACGGGCGTTGGCAAGGCTATGTTGGCGTTCCTTCCGGAGAAAGACCTCGCAGCGCTGCTCCTTCAACAATCTTACCACCGTTTCACTCCAAAGACCCGATGCGACGACGCTGCTTTGCGTGAAGATCTCGTAGTCATTCGGCAACGAGGCTACGCGTTTGATGACGAGGAGCACGAACCAAACATTATCTGCGTCGCACTTCCCATTCTTACTGAAGGTGGGCGCGTGCTTGGCGGCCTGTCCATAACCAGTTCTACACACCGTAGTAGCCTTTCCGAACTCGAAAAACTCGTACCGAAAATGCAGGAAACCACGAAGCAAATTCAAGAGGTCATGCGGAACTGGCACTTCCCTGATCAAAAAACTCAAACTCAAAAAACAGGATATTCTAAATGTCAGGCGTAATCCTTAAAGATATTATCAAACGGTATGGCGATGTTCAGGTGGTCCACGGCGTTGACCTTCAAATTGAAGATGGCGAATTCTGTGTATTTGTTGGGCCGTCTGGTTGTGGGAAATCCACGTTGTTGCGCATGGTTGCGGGTTTGGAAGAAACCACAAGTGGCGCAATTAGTATCGGCGCGCAGGATGTTACAAATCGAGACCCCGCCGAGCGGGGTGTCGCGATGGTTTTCCAGACATACGCACTTTACCCGCATATGACTGTCGAAGAAAATATGGGTTTTGGGCTTAAGATGACTGGCCACCCAAAGGCGGAGATTAAAGAAAAAGTCTCGGCGGCCTCAAAAATTCTCAAACTCGACGACTACCTTGGTCGCAAACCAAAGGCGCTTTCCGGTGGGCAGCGTCAACGGGTTGCGATTGGCCGCGCAATTGTTCGGGGACCTGAAGTTTTCCTCTTTGACGAACCGCTCTCAAATCTGGACGCAGAGCTTCGGGTGGAAATGCGGGTTGAAATCGCGCGTTTGCACAAGGAAATCGGCGCGACCATGATCTATGTGACGCACGATCAGGTAGAAGCGATGACGCTTGCCGATAAAATTGTTGTGCTGCGCGCTGGGCGGATCGAACAGGTTGGGGCGCCGCTAGAGTTGTATCGCGACCCAGATAATAAATTTGTGGCCGGATTTATTGGCAGTCCTGCGATGAACTTCTTTGATGGCACGGTTTCGGGTGACGGTGTTTTTGTTCCAGGCATTGGATTAACCGTGTCCACATCGGTTGCGCTCCCAGCGGCCGAAGCTGCAGTGATTGTCGGCGTGCGTCCCAACCATATTGTGGTCGATCCTGCAGGGGACACACACACCGTAGATATTACCGAATCCCTGGGCGGCGTGTCGTATGTGTACCTTACGGCCAAGGATGGTAGTCGCCTCATTGTCGAATCTCACGAGGAGGAGCCCGCTCGTTCTGGCGCGACCGTGGGTTTGAAAATTGATGAAACGAGCGCAATGTTCTTTGATGCGCAAACGGAATTGCGCTTTCGTTAACTGTAACAAAAGCTAAGTGAATAAAGGGCCCGCTGGAAAACAGCGGGCCCTTTATTGTTTTTTCTACTCAAATTTTGCCCTTGGAAAGCGTGCTGCCCGTTGACAAAGCCCGTCTAGATGTGAATATATTTTAATCATTAAAATAAAGGGCCGACTCGGTTGGGTCGCGCTTGTGGGAGGAATGTCATGTATCTTGGGTTTGACCTCGGCACGTCCGGGCTTCGGACGATTTTGGTTTCCGAGGGTGGGGAAATCCTCGGCTCAGAGGAGGCGCACTATGAGGTGTCGCATCCACATTCTGGGTGGAGCGAACAGGACCCTGCGGCTTGGATTGCGGCCTGTCAGAAAACGCTCAATGCATTGCGTGCGGCAAATCCGGCGGCTGTCACAGCAATTAGAGGCATTGGAATTTCGGGCCACATGCATGGCGCGACACTGGTGGACAAAAACGGCGACGTTTTGCGCCCCTGCATGCTGTGGAATGACACGCGAAGTGCTCAAGAGGCCGCCAAAATGGACGGAACCGATGGGTTCCGTGCACTTTCGGGGAATATTGTGTTCCCTGGCTTTACGGCGCCAAAAGTGGCGTGGGTTGCAAAGCACGAGCCCGAGATTTTCGCCCAAATTCACAAGGTACTCCTTCCGAAGGACTATCTGCGCTATTGGCTCACGGGCGAATATTTCGGCGATATGTCGGACGCTGCGGGTACAAGTTGGCTGGACGTTGGAAAACGCGCATGGTCGGCGGAACTTCTTGAAAAATCCGGCATGCGGCGGGACCAGATGCCCGACCTTGTGGAAGGAAGTGAAGCTGCAGGTATGTTGCGTTCTTCTCTCGCAAGCGATTGGGGCATAGAAGGCCCTGTAACGGTTGTTGGCGGCGGCGGTGACAATGCTGTGGCGGCCTGTGGTGTTGGGTGCTTTTCCGAAGGCGACGGCTTTGTTTCGCTGGGAACCTCTGGCGTTATTCTTGCCGCGAAGGAATGCTTTTCCCCGAAACCCGAAAGCGCCGTGCATACATTTTGCCACGCTATTCCAAATACTTGGTACCAAATGGGGGTCATCCTCGCAGCTACGGATTGCATGAACTGGTTGTCCAAAAACCTTGGTCCAACGCCCGCGGAATTGTCTGGCCTTTTGGGACCCACAATCTCCGGCCCGAGCGACATACGGTTCTTGCCGTATCTTTCTGGCGAACGCACACCCCATAACGACAGCAGAATCCGCGCGTCCCTTATTGGGATGGATGTTGGTACCGGCCACGCGGAACTCACGCAGGCGGTTATGGAGGGCGTTGGATTTGCCCTTCGCGACAACCTTGAAGCGTTGAAATCAACGGGCACCGACTTGAAACGGGTGCTGGCGATTGGTGGTGGCGCGGCGTCGGAATATTGGGTCGAGATGTTGGCAACCCTGCTTGATATGCCTATCGACCTTCCCGAAGCAGGCGATTTTGGTGCCGCACTTGGCGCGGCCCGTCTCGCGATTGTCGGCGTCACTGGCGCTGATCCCAAAGATGTAATGACCGGCCCTAAAGTGGCCAAAACCGTATCCCCGCGCAGTGAATTTTCCGACGCCTATTCAGAGGCCTACGAAGAATATCGCGCACTCTATCCAGCTATAAAGGCGATTAAAAAATGAGCACAGGTTTTTTCCCCGTAGATAAAATTAAATACGAAGGCCCCGACAGCACAAACCCGTTTGCCTTCCGTCATTACAACCCAGATGAGATCCTTTTGGGCAAACGTATGGAAGAGCACCTACGCTTTGCGACGGCCTATTGGCACTCGTTTGCTTGGGAAGGTGGCGACCCCTTTGGTGGCCGCACATTCGACCGCCCTTGGTATCCGCAAGACAACATGGACCTTGCGAAGAAAAAGGCCGACATTGCGTTTGAATTATTCACAGCTCTTGGCACCCCCTACTATTGTTTCCACGATGCGGATGTGCGTCCAGAAGGCGCAAACTTTGCCGAAAACACGGCGAACTTAAACGCAATCGTTGATATTTTTGAGCAAAAACAAGCCGAGACTGGCGTGAAGCTCCTTTGGGGGACCGCGAACTTGTTTAGCCAAGCGCGCTTTATGTCTGGTGCCTCGACCAACCCTGATCCTGATGTGTTTGCCTTTTCTGCGGCTACGATCAAAACCTGTATGGACGCCACAATGCGTCTTGGTGGCGAGAACTATGTTCTTTGGGGCGGTCGTGAAGGCTATGAAACGCTTTTGAATACGGACCTGGGCAAAGAAGATGCGCAAATGGGCCGGATGCTCAACATGGTTGTCGAGTATAAGCACAAGATTGGCTTCAAAGGCGCAATCCTCGTGGAACCAAAACCACAAGAGCCTTCCAAGCATCAATACGATTACGACGCGGCGACGGTTTACGGTTTTCTCAAGCGCCACGGTCTTGAAAACGAAGTGAAGCTAAATCTTGAGCAGGGCCATGCGATCCTCGCTGGCCACAGCTTTGAGCATGAAATCGCAACGGCGACCTCGCTTGGTATCCTTGGGTCCATCGACATGAACCGCAACGATTACCAATCTGGCTGGGACACAGATCAGTTCCCAAATAACGTTCCAGAAGTTGCGCTGGCGTATTACCACATCCTCAAAGATGGTGGCCTGAAAACGGGCGGCACGAACTTTGACGCCAAAGTGCGTCGTCAATCCATTGATGCTGCGGACCTTCTGCATGGTCACATCGGCGGTATGGATATCTGTGCTCGGGGCCTTAAAGCTGCAGCGGCGATTATTGAGGATGGTACTTTGGATAAAGAGCTCGCTGACCGTTATGCAGGTTGGGAAGGCGAAGAAGCCCAGAAAATGCTCAAGGGCGAATACTCCCTCGAAGACATTCAAAAATATGTCGAAGCGGCGGATGTGAACCCAAAGGCAAAATCCGGCAAACAAGAATACCTCGAAAACGTTGTAAACCGCTTTGTTTAAAGGGCAGCATGGGGCGATGAATTTTCGGAGGCCCTATGATTACACGTAAAACAGTTGCCCGCGCAGAGAATGGCGTGGGCATCGATGAAATCACCCTTGTTGATGGTGCCTCTGAGGTAAAATTCCTGACGGTGGGTGCCGTTACACGCGATTGGCGCGTGTCCCACTTAGGCCAAGACATTCCTGTCGTTTTGGGGCATGAAAACCCCGCGACCTATTTGCAAAACCCCTATTACTTCGGGGCCATCGCGGGACGTGTTGCAAATCGGGTTGCGGGGGGCGTTTTGAGTTGCAAGGCAAGGCCTTTCAATGCAGCCAGAACGAGGGGCAGAATATGCTGCACGGGGGGCATGTTGGCCTCGCGAAACGTCTGTTCACGGCAGAAATTGATACCGTCCAGAACCGTGTATTGTTTACCTATCACTCGCCAGACGGGGAAGAAGGCTTTCCTGCGGCGGTGGATTTTACCTATGCGATTTCGCTGCAAGGCTCGGCTTTGACTTATGAGATGACGGGAACGCCAGACCGCCCGACACCGATTAACCTCGCACAGCACAGCTACTATAATTTGATGGGGCAGGGCGATATTCGGGGCCACCACCTCACGGTTGATGCGGCAAAATATACACCTACGGATTCAGAGAATATCCCTACTGGGGAGGTGCTGCCCGTCACGGATACCCGCTATGATTTTCAGGCGGGCGGTTTGATTTCTTCAGTGGATTCAGCAAAGCAAGGGATGGATATCAACCTGGTTCTGGGGGATGAAAACCCCTCGGTGACACTTGTGGCTCCTAATGGCCTTCGCCTTGAATTGACGACTCAAGAGCCGGGATTGCAGCTTTATACGGGTCACTACGTCAACGAAATGACTGGGCAAAACGGCCAAAAAATAGGCTCGTATTCGGGCGTTTGTCTTGAGGCGCAGCATTTTCCGAACGCCGTTAATCAGATGGGTTTCGATCAGCCGATTGCAACGCCCGACAGTCCCTATTTCCAAAAACTGGTGGTTGATATCCATAGGAAACCCATATGAAACCCATATGTTTTGTTTTCGCATTTTTGGGAACAACAGCACTCGCCGATGTGGCGTCAACACTGCCAACAGCCAACGCGGTTTTTCCTGATCTTGAGGCCGCAAATGTGCAACTTGGCCAGTTCCTATTTTATGATCCGATCCTGAGCGGAAACAAAAATATCGCCTGCGCGACGTGCCATCACCCAAGTTTGGGAACGTCGGATGGGGTTTCTCTGGGGATCGGCGAAGGCGGCATTGGGCTTGGAATGAAGCGCATCCATGATCCGAAAAACCCACCTGAAGCGCGCATTCCGCGCAATGCTCCGGCGCTGTGGAATCTCGGTGCCACCGAATT
The DNA here is from genome assembly GCF_000812665.2 of Falsihalocynthiibacter arcticus. Lineage (GTDB taxonomy): Bacteria > Pseudomonadota > Alphaproteobacteria > Rhodobacterales > Rhodobacteraceae > Falsihalocynthiibacter > Falsihalocynthiibacter arcticus. Next base: position 617,421 of record NZ_CP014327.1, on the reverse strand, counting down.
TTCGGTCATGTTCCATGACGGGCGGATTGAGGCGAGTCCGGATAAGCCAAGCGCCATGCGCACGCCCCTCGGTGTGGAAATGGTTACGGGATTTAAGTCGCCCCTCGCGGCGCAGGCGATGTTTCCCGTCCTATCTGCCGACGAAATGGCGGGTCACTATTCGGAAAATGACGTTTCAAAAGCGGTCCGTATGGGCCAAAGCAGCCAAGAAGGTGGTGCGTGGGATATCATCGCTGCGCGGGTTGAGAATATCCCCGAATATCGCGCAATGTTTGACGCCCAAATCGGTAGCGAGACGCCCATCACGTTCCAACACATTGCGAATGTGATTGCCGATTTTATTGCCTTTGAATGGCGCGCCGATGACAGTCTTTTTGATCGTCATTTGCGCGGTGAAGGGGTGCTAGAGGGCGCGGCCCTTTTGGGGATGGAGCTTTTTTATGGGGAGGCGCAATGCGGCACGTGCCACAGTGGCCAGTTCCAAACAGATCACGCGTTTCATGCCATTGCCATGCCGCAACTCGGACCCGGAAAAGCCGCACCATTTGAGAACCATGTAAGGGATACGGGGCGCATGGGGGTGACGGGGAAATCCCAAGATGCCTATGCCTTTCGCACCCCAAGTTTACGGAATCTTTCCGTCACGGGGCCTTACGGGCACGCGGGGGCCTATTCGGATTTGCGCGATGTCGTTGAGCACCATTTGTCGCCTGTCGCGTCATTGGAAAACTACGACCCAGCCCTCGCAAGGCTCCCAGCGTTTTCGGAAGTTGAGGACTGGGGTATTCGGGCGGACGAAAAGGAAATATCAGATATCGCTGCGGCGTCCGAATTGGCTCCAAATCACGGTTTAACCGATAGCGATGTTGATGCGCTCATGGCGTTTCTTGCAACCCTCGACGACACAAAAATGGGACAAGGGCGTTTGGGGATTCCCCAGCGTGTTCCCAGTGGATTGCCGCTTGATTAAAGCGGTTTAAGACCCTCATCGCGCTGAAAAACAAAGGGCTGGTTCGGTGTGAAATCGTACCACTCGGATGTTGTGTTGTCTGGCCAAATAACACGAACGGTTGCAGTTTTGGCCATCCCAAGCCCAAAATGCAACGGTCCCAATTCGCCACCAGCATGTCCGCCACCGATGGTGATTTCACGCGTTTGAACGCCTGTATCCGTTTTGACCTCGACAAAAGCGCCGATGGCATCCCGATTAACGCCAGCTTGTTGAACTTTTAGGCTCACCCAATTTCCGGTGTCCGTAGATGTATTCTGATACAACTCAATGTCGGCCTTGCGGTTATTGACCGCCAGATCAAGCAGACCGTCGCCATTGAAATCGACCAGCGCCGCGCCGCGACTGCGCACGAGGCTTGCGATGCCTGCAACGTCGCCTTGCTCCGAGAAATTGCCGTTTTCATCTTGCATCAAGAGGTTGTTCGGGTCTTCCATGGCCGCGCCAGCCATGCGTTCAACATTGCCTTTGGCGATAAAAATGTCGTCACGTCCGTTGTTTTCGATATCGCCAAAGGCGACGTGCCACCCTGTGCTGGGGCGGCCATCTTCACCCGTGAAGGGACGATGGGCGGTGGTTCCGCGCTCATAGGTGTAGTCTATGAAATTTGGGGTGCCGTCGCCTGTGGGGCTTTGTAGTTTTTGGTCGCCCATGGAGGTGAGGTAGACCTCGGAATACCCGTCGCCAGTCAGGTCGCGGCTTGCGATTCCCATGCCCCAAATCATGTAGTCTTTCCAGCCGTCCGCTTGAGTATAAAGCCGTGGTTCGGGGGCCATTTCCCACATTTGCTCAGAGCCACCTTTGACATAATAATGTCGGTCGTTTGAGACTCTCAAATCAGCCTGACCACTGCGTGACCAATCGGAAAACAAGATGGAAAGGGCGCAAAAACCGGGGGCGAGTTGTGTGGGAGTGGAGTATGTGCCGTCCTTTGGCCGCAAAAGCGTATTTTCATCGCAGGTCCCGAAGGGCCCCTCGGGATCATTGCGGTCGACGTAGTTTCCAAAGGCCATTGTTGGCAGGGTGTTTGTGCCCTCCCATGTGGCCGAAAACGCCGTGGTCCAAGCGGTATCTGGGATGTAATCAAGGCTGGTGAACGGCGTAAACGCACAGTCGCCCAACCCGCGCAGAAAACGGTTTTCCCCGACACGCAATATGGCCAAATCGATGTGTCCATCGCTGTCGATATCAATCGGATAAGCGCCTGTTACCCCGTGAGTGCGAGGTTGTCGGGGGTCGCGTGGGAAAACGTCGGCGTGTCGCCGATATGGGCTGTGGTATTGAGGAGCAGGGCGGCAGGAGCTTCGCCACCAGCGGCATAAAGCTCGGGCAAAGCGTCTCCGTTGCAATCGAACGCGGCGAGGCCGCCACCGACATAATGTTCCCACCCACCAACATACTGATGAGGCGGCGCGGGAAGGCGTGTAAATTCAGGAGCGGCAAACGCGGATGTGCTGAGACTTGCAGCAACCACGACGAGGATTTTAACTTTGTGCATCTTGCGAAATTTTCCGAATTGCATGTTCCGTGACGCCTTCCATGGCATAAGCGGCAGCGCCCTTGGCCCACATTAAATCGCCCCATTTATGGATTTTAACTTGCGGCAGTGGTGCGTCGATCTGGACTACCGATTTTTTCATCACTTCAAGAACTTCATCCGCATAAAGATAGTCAAATTGCATCCGTTCGCCAGAGAGAATAATAAGCTCGGGGTCAAAAATATTGACGATATTTGCAAGGCCCATGGCAAACATTGTACCCGCCCGTTGGAAGATTGATTTGGCGAGGGGATCACCGGCCTTTGCCGCATTGAAAAGCTCCTCGAGTTTCTTTTCCGATGTTTCGTCACCCATGGAGGATGCCACGATGCTTGCCTCGCGCAAAACGGCGTAATCGGCCACATAGGCTTCGAGGCAGCCGCGTTGCCCACAGCGGCAAAGTGCTCCGTTTAGGTGCACTTTTGTGTGGCCAAATTCCGCACCGCAGCCACGCGTTCCGCGATAGATTTGGCCGTCAATAACGATCCCCATCCCAACCCCATGTTCAATGGTGACCACGATGAAATCGCGGTGGGATTTGCCCATTCCAAAAAGTTGTTCAGCTTTGGCCACGAGGTTGGCATCATTGTCGATAAACACGGGCAAGGGGATGACGTTTTCCAACATGTCTCGCAAATCCACATTGCGCTCGGTCATGGAGGGCGACCAGTAAACAAATCCCCGCAACGCATCAATAATACCCGCAACCCCGACACCCAGCCCAGATAGGTCAGAAATCGAAATTCCTGCCTCAGATGTTGCTGTTTCCAAGGAATGGAGGATAAAATCGACCATATCCTCACCGGAAAGCTGGCTTTTGGGCAGGGGAGTCTCGAACTCGGCAAAGGTATGCCCTTCAAAATCCATGAGCGCCACGGTCGCCGTTTTGTTCGAGACTTTGATGCCGGCGACCCAATGGGCCGCGCCACGGATTTTAAGGGCGACCCGGGGGCGCCCCCGTTTTGTATCGCGCGTGGCTTCATCGACAGCAACTTCTTCGATAAGGCCCGCACTTAACAGCTCGCTCGTTATTGACGTGACCGTCGCGGGACTGAAATCAGTGATTTTGGCAATATCAATGCGGGCAATTTCTTCGGCCTTTCGAATGGCGGAAATGACTTGCAACCTGCCAGATTCTCTTTGGTCTGTTGCCGATGAAGTTTTGTCCGATTTTGCCAAGAACTCGCCCCTCCCAGTTAATATGTAGATTTCGAGGGCGCAATGCTCCCGCAGTCTGCGATATATAGCACCGATAATTTAACGGTGCAGCCCGCAGTATGAACCAGAATTATTCGAAAGTCGCGTATTTAATTAGACCTCTGAATTTAATAGTGCTAACACTATAACGATCACCGCGATTCTAGTGATTTGCGGGGACAAAAAAATCTTTTGGGAGGATCTAATGAAAAAACTTACTGGATTTGCCGCTGCAGCTATGGTTGTAGCAATGGGCACCACAGCACTGGCCGATGGCGTTGTTGTTGGTGTGAGCTGGTCTAATTTCCAAGAAGAACGTTGGAAAACTGACGAAGCTGCGATTAAAGCTGCTCTTGAAGCTGCTGGCGCGACTTATATCTCCGCAGACGCACAAGCTTCTTCTGGAAAACAGCTTTCGGACATTGAAAACTTGATCGCTCAAGGCGCAAACGCGTTGATCATCTTGGCTCAAGACGCTTCAGCGGTTGGCCCAGCAGTTCAAGCAGCTTCCGACGAGGGTATCCCTGTTGTAGCTTATGACCGTCTGATCGAAGACGACCGTGCTTTCTATCTTACATTCGATAACGTTGAAGTTGGTCGCATGCAAGCGCGCGCGGTTCTCGAAGCTATGCCAAAAGGCAACTACGTTATGATCAAAGGTTCGCCAACTGATCCGAACGCAGACTTCCTTCGTGGCGGCCAGCAAGAGATCATCCAAGCAGCAGTTGACGCTGGCGACATCACAATCGTTGGTGAAGCTTACACTGATGGCTGGGTTCCTGCGAACGCACAACGCAACATGGAGCAAATCCTAACAGCAAACGACAACAAAGTTGACGCTGTTATTGCTTCTAACGACGGTACCGCTGGCGGTGTTGTTGCTGCTTTGACTGCGCAGGGTATGCAAGGTATTCCCGTGTCCGGCCAAGACGGTGACCACGCTGCTCTGAACCGCGTTGCGATGGGCACTCAAACAGTTTCCGTTTGGAAAGATGCACGTGAACTTGGTAAAGCTGCAGCTGAAATCGCTGTTGCTCTTGCCGAAGACAATATGGCGATGATCGATGGTTCCGCTGATTGGACTTCGCCGTCAGGTACGACACTGAAAGCAAAATTCCTTTCACCAGTGCCTGTGACTGCTGACAACATCAGTGTCGTTTTGGACGCTGGTTGGATTTCTAAAGAAGCCCTCTGCGCCGGTTCTGAACTCGCAGCCTGTAACTAAGATAATCCGTTCCCCTGGCCATTCTGGTCGGGGGAACATTCAATAAATTTTCCTAACATCGCATTTATCTGATATTGTGGTCCCAAGCACGGGATACACAACATTTTGCGATAGATAGGTCGTTTGTCGCTCGGGAGAGGCGCAATATATGAAAGATTCAGCGAAAAAATTCGTGAACAACGTGGGACTCGATCCTCGCCTGCTAGGGATGATTGGTGCGCTTGTTGTTCTTTGGGTGGTTTTTGACTTGTGGACCGGCGGACGGTTTTTAACGCCGCGCAACTTGTTCAATATTTCGGTCCAAACGTCGTCGGTCGCCATCATGGCCACCGGTATGGTTTTCGTAATCGTGACGCGCAATATCGACCTTTCGGTCGGTTCGATGCTTGGCTTTATCGGTATGACCGTTGCCGCCCTTCAAGTGCACGTGTTGCCCGAGTATTTGGGCCTTGGGAATGGGTCCATTTGGGTGATTGCGGTTGTTGCTGCGGTTCTTATGGGGCTGGTTATTGGCGGCATCCAAGGCTGGGTCGTTGGTTATCTGACCGTACCCGCCTTTATCGTCACACTCGGTGGGTTGCTCATTTTTCGCGGTGCGATGTGGTGGGTTACGCAGGGGCAAACTGTTGCGCCACTTGACCCTACATTCAAGCTTCTTGGCGGGGGTGCGGATGGGACATTGGGCGAGAAGCTAAGTTGGGGCTTCGGTCTTTTCGCGTCTTTCGTTGCTGTTGCCATGATCCTTATGAGCCGTCGTCGCAAATCGAACCATGGATTTGTCGTCAAGCCAGCATGGGCCGAAGGGACACTTATCGCAATCGCGGTGGGGCTAACTTTGGGTTTTGTCTGGGCACTGAACTCTTATGAAATCGCTGGAGGTGCGCGGGAACGGGTCGCTGAACAACGTGGGCTGGTGTTGACGGATACATTGTCGCTCAACCACGGTGTCGCAATTCCAGTCGTCATCCTTTTGTTGGTAACGGTCGGCATGACGTTTATTTCAAAACGCACACGTTTTGGCCGCTATGTCTATGCAACCGGTGGCAATCCGGAAGCGGCAGAGCTTTCTGGGATCAATACACGCATGCTGACAGTCAAAGTTTTTGCGCTCATGGGCGCGCTGACTGGCTTGTCTGCGGTGGTTGCTTCGGCGCGGCTTGGATCGGTTGATGTCGGGCTAGGAACGCTGGACGAATTGCGCGTTATCGCGGCGGCCGTTATTGGCGGCACAGCACTCGCAGGTGGTTTCGGAACGATTTACGGCGCCGTCATCGGGGCCGCGATTATGCAAACACTGCAATCGGGCATGGCGTCCGTTGGCGTCGATGCACCGTTGCAAAACATGGTCGTAGGCTTTGTTCTCGTGTTAGCTGTGTATGTGGACATCGTATATCGTCGTAAAGTCGGCGTTTAAGGGAGGAACCAGAAAATGACAGATAAAACACCTCTCGTAGAGATGAAGAACATCTCGATTTCCTTTGGCGGTGTCAAAGCGGTTGATGATGTTTCGGTCGATCTCTACCCAGGCGAAGTTGTGGGCCTTTTGGGGCACAATGGCGCGGGCAAGTCGACTTTGATCAAAATTCTCTCGGGCGCATATCACGCCAATTCGGGAGAAATTTGGGTCGAGGGCAAAAAGGCGACGATCAACAATCCTCGCGATGCACGCCACTATAACATCGAAACGATCTACCAGACGCTCGCGCTGGCGGATAATCTCGATGCGGCGTCCAACTTGTTCTTGGGCCGCGAATTGGTCACTGCTTTCGGCACGGTCGACGATGACCACATGGAAGCCGAGACACGCAAGATCATGTCGCGCTTGAACCCGAATTTCGCCAAGTTCGACAGCCCTGTGTCCGCGCTCTCAGGTGGGCAACGCCAGTCTGTTGCGATTGCGCGCGCTGTGTATTTCAACGCGCGTATCCTAATTATGGATGAGCCAACTGCTGCTCTTGGACCACAAGAAACCAAAATGGTTGCCGAGCTTATCCAGCAGCTCAAGTCCGAAGGCATCGGGATTTTTCTGATTAGCCACGACATCCACGATGTGATGCAACTCTGTGATCGTGCAAGCGTTATGCAGCACGGGAAACTTGTTGGCACCGTGGATGTGGATAGCGTAACCGATGAAGATCTGCTTGGGATGATTATTCTAGGCAAACATCCCCATGAGAAAGCCGAAGCTTAATCCAAAACGCTATTGTTTTACGGCGGCCTGCTATGCGTGGGCCGCCGTTACTTTTTGGAAAGTGGTAATGTTTTTGGCCACAACCATATGCGCGCTGGCTTGGCTGAAGGCCTTGAAATGTGCGCTGGCGAGGTGCACGTCAAAACCCGCGGCATCATCATAAACTTCATACAGGAAGAAGAGGGACGTATTTGACGGGTCTGTGCAGACGTCAAAGTGCTGGCAAGCTACCTCGTCCCTTACAGACGCTGCGGCGTTGTGTTCGATGAGCGCGGCGAAGTCATTTACGAACTCGTCGGCGACGGTAAAAGATACGGTTACGGCAAACATATAAGCCTCCTAAAGGGATTGTTTCTGACCTGTTTCGGCGGACCTATAGGCCGCTTGTGTCGCAAGTATGACGCTTAAATAGTCTTCGGCGGTATTCTCGAAAGGCACTCGACCCGCGCGGGCTTCTACGATGTGCTCACAGAGGGCCTGAACGCACCCGCCGCCAAAACGTGCTTCGTCAACAGGGGCGGTGACGGCAATATTAACGGCCTCGTTCTCGCCAAAAGCACGAAAGGAAATCTCCCCCATACCAGAGAGGCGCAGGGTTCCTTTTTCGCCCTCGATTTCCATTTCTCCCATGGTGCGCCTTGGTGAATCCGTTGCGTGATCCATGAGGCGATTTCCGTCAAATACGGCGCGTGTTCCGTTTTCGTGGTGGGCGATCAAAATGCCTGCATCTTCGCCTTTTATCGCGGGGTTCAGCCGCACCAAATCGGCATAAATCGAGGAGATCGGGCCAAAGAAATACTGAAACAGGTCGACAAAATGGACACCTGTTTCATGGATGAGCAATCGCGGCATACTCTGAAACGCGGGCTGGCGGGAAAGATAGGCATCAGGCCCACGTCCATCACCGGGCCGAAGGGCAAAGCGCGCCTGATAAATTTCACCAAGGAGCCCCGTATCCAAGGCCGTTTTGATCGCGCGGTGCCACGGTTGGAAACGGAAATTTTCGTGTATAATCAATGTACAATCACGGGATTTCGCAAACTCGCACACGGCCTTTGCCTCTTCATATGACGTGCAAAAGGGCTTCTGGCAAATCAGGATGCGGCCAGATTTTGCGAATTGCTCAACCAGCGCTTTGTGTGCCGGAGGTGGCGCAACCAGATCGACGATATCGAGGTCTTGGCCTGCCAATTCCGCAGCTGACCGAGCGCCAGAAACGCCGTACTTTGCGGCAATTTCTTGAGTTCGAGCGGAGTCGAGATCAAAGACGCCCGCGAGGGTCGTGGAGGGGATGTCACGCCATGCGTCTAGGTGAAACTGGCTAAAATATCCGAGGCCCACAACCCCGACGCGCAGGTTTGTCATTTGGGCAATTCACCGATAATTTTGATAAGTTCTTCAGTGACTGCGATGGTGCCCATGTCGCCCCCAAACTCCATCGGGCGCAGGCGGTTTTGGGCAAAGCCCGCGTCCACTGCGGCGTCGATTAGGGCGCCTGCTGCTTCATAGTTTTCGGCTTGGGTTTTGGTCGCGATATAGTCCAACATCAGGCCCGCCGACAGGATCGCCGCAAGAGGGTTTGCTTTATCCTGCCCCATGATGTCAGGTGCCGAGCCGTGCGCGGGTTGGAACAGGCCAATGGTTTCACCGATTTCCCCACAAGACGCCATGCCCATGCCGCCAACGAGGCCACCAGCGAGGTCGCTCAGAATATCGCCAAACATGTTTTCCATCACCATGACGTCAAAGTTCCAAGGTTGGCGCACAAGGTCAAGCGCCATCGCGTCAACATAGTTGTAGGAGACATTCACATCTGGATAGCGAACCTTGGTTTCATCGAAAATCTGACGGAAAAATGCTTGGCTGGTGAAGACGTTCGCCTTATCCACGCAGGTTAGATTTCCCGATTTTCCACGCGCTCGCCGCTTTTCAGCCAGCTTGAATCCAAATTCATGCAGCTTTTCCGTCGTTGCCCGTGTGATCCGCATGATGTCGCGCACTTCGACGTTTGGGATGATTTCGGCCCGTTTGTGGACGGCAGCGGAGTAAAACAACCCTTCGGTGCTTTCGCGCAAAATGATCATATCGATACCAGCTGCGCGGGGGTCTGCGAGGCGCTGGGGGGCGTTCGGATAGGCCTTAATGGGGCGCACACCTGCGTAAAGTTGATACCGGTCCCGCAAGCGCAAATGCGGCGAGACCTCTGTTCCGTCTTCTTGGCGGATGGAGGGAAGGCCAATGGCGCCAAGAAAAATTGCATCAGCCTCGCCAGCTTTTTCTTCCCCTCCGGGTTCGATATCCAAACCAGTTTGCGCAAAGTATCCTGCACCAGCCGCAATTTCTTGCACCTTGGGCGCAACCGCCCCGCAACGAAGGAGCGCCGCATCCATAACCGCAAAAGCCGATTCCGCGACGTCCACGCCAATACCATCGCCTTTAATCAGAGAAATTGTTGGAATATGCGCCATGTTCGTCCTTTGGGTTTAACGGTGTTTACCCGCTTTACGGATTTGCTAATAAATACATTAATAAACTCATTAATACGATTGCACAAGATTATCAATTGGGTAAACTGAAAAATGTGAAACTTTTTAAAGTTTAAAAGCGGGAAATGAGGCCGAAATGAGCACCAAATGGAATGTCTTCGCGATAAAATACGCTGAGAGGAACACGCGAACACGGGCGGATAGCTTTATTTTCGACGATCACCCTGCGGCGCAACATGGGATGGACTATTTCGTGTGGCTTTTGACGGATGGCGTGCGCAATATTTTGGTTGATACGGGGTATGATGAGGCCGAGGGAAAGCGCCGTGACCGTCCGATCCTGCGTGATCCGGCGCTTGCGCTTGAGGCGTTGAATGTTTCCGCCGAGAGTATCGACACGGTCATCATCACCCATCTTCACTATGACCATGCGGGAGGGTTGGACCGTTATCCGAATGCTCAATTCCATTTGCAAGAGATCGAAATGGGGTTCGCCACGGGGCCATGTATGTGTGATCCAACGTTGCAAATGCCCTATACTGCCGAGCATGTTTGCGACATGGTGCGCCACGTTTTTTCGGGGCGCGTTGTGTTTCATAAAGGTGATGGCGAGGTTGCTTCGGGGATCACGGTGCACCGGATTGGTGGGCATTCGCGCGGCTTACAAGCGGTTCGGGTCGAGACCGAGAACGGCCCGCTGTGTTTGGCATCGGATGCCTCGCATTACTATGAGAATTATTTAGACCGTAAGCCGTTTCCGATCGTCGTGGACGTCGAGGATATGGTGATGGGCTTTGACAAAATCACGGCCTTGGCGGCGGGTGAAAAAACGCGGGTTATCCCTGGGCATGATCCACTGGTGCGCGATTACTATCCCGAGGTGGGGACGTCGGGGTTTGTTTGGCGGTTGGATTCTGGCCGCGTTTAGAACGTGAAAAGGGCGCCGAGTACATGCTGTGCGACGCCCTCGTTGTTTTAGGAGAGAAGCGCGCGGGCTTCTTTTGGGCCAATGGGGGCGGGGCGTTTGCAGGTTGTTGTCATTTCAACAAAACTGCGCGCTTCGCCTGCGGCCAGAATGCTCGTCATAACTTCGACGACATGGAGCGCAAGCTCGGAGGAACAGCGATGTGGCCGACCCTCGGAAATTGCGATGGCCATATCGGACAGACCCGCCGCGCGATAGTTTGCGTGTTCGCCGTCGTTTGGAACCGAGAAAGGGTGATCCCATCCACTCGGAAGATCCACAAAATCGGCCCGTTTGGTGATGCGAATATCGCCGCCAAAGAAGTTTGGGTCGGGCACATGTACTGTGCCTTCTTGGCCATAAAGTTCCATGTTGGAATGGTCGTGTTGCCAAACGTCCCAGCTGGTGACCATCGAAATTACGGCCCCTGATTTGAACTCAAGCAGGGCGTGGATGGTTGTTGGTGTACCCACTGGAATCGTTTCGCCATTGCGTGGCTCGGATGTAATCAGGCGCTCGGATGAAGGCGTTGATGTCAGTGCCGCAACACGAGCCACTGGGCCAAGGAGCTGTACGAGGTTGGTCACATAATAGGGGCCAATATCGAGCACGGGTCCGGCACCCGGCTGATAAAAGAAATCGGGGTTTGGATGCCAATGCTCCATGCCATGCCCCATAACGAAGGCCGTGCCAGAGGTGATTTTTCCCAATGTACCGTCGTCAATCATTGCGCGCACATGCTGGTGCGAGGAGCCCATAAACGTATCCGGAGCAGAGCCGACGCGCAGACCCTTTTCCGCCGCCAAAGCCGCAATTTCTGCGCCCTCTTGGAGGGTGAGCACGAAAGGTTTTTCCGAGTAGACGTGTTTACCCGCGTTGAGAATGCTTTTGGACACCGCAAAATGCGCCGCAGGGATTGTCAGGTTGACGACGATATCTATGTCATCAGAAGCCAGTAAGCCCTCAACGGTCTCAGCGCGGACGCCGAATTCTGTGGCGCGGCTTTGGGCGGCTTTCATGTTCAAATCTGCGACGGCCCGCATTTCGATGCCTTTAAACATCGGCGCAAGCCGCAGGTAGGCCGCGGAGATATTCCCCGCGCCAATAATACCGATTCCAAGTTTTTTGGTCATTTTATTACCTTAAAGGTTTTTGTAGTTGTTGATGGAACGTGTCGCGAAGCGATTGATATCGCTTGGGTTGTCGTGCTCCATAACGAAGTGTTTCGCGGGTGTTTTGCTACGGACGGCGGCGAGGATGCCTGCCCAATCCATGGTGCCTTCACCGACGTCTGCCCAACCATCCTCGTCTGCGTTCTCGCCAACGGGCGCGATGTCTTTGACGTGGACGGCGGTGATGCGGTCGCCGTACTTCTCGATCCATGCAATGGGATCGCCACCGCCTCGCACGATCCACGCGATGTCGGCTTCCCACATCAATCCAGGGGCAGCTTCAAGCAGGGTTTCCATTGGAATGGAGCCGTCGTCACAGGCAACAAATTCAAAGTCGTGGTTGTGCCAGCCATAGGAAATGCCGTGTGCGGCAAGTGCATTGCTGATCGCTTGAAGACGGGCTGCGAAGGCCTTCCATCCAGCTTTGTCTGTTGGCCGATCTTCCTCAACGATGTGTGGGCCGAAAATTGACGTGATCCCGAGGGCTTTTGCCGTTGCCACAACATCTTCAAAATTGTCCTCGGTATCGAAGATACCAACGTGGGCGGTTGGCATGGAAAGGCCCGTGGCATCCATTGCGGCCCGTACTTTGGCGGTGTCAACGTAAAGGGCGCCGTAGCCCTCAACGCCCGTATATCCAAGGGATGAAATCGTTGCGAAAACGTCGTCCCATGGGGTGAAATTGCGGGCGCTATAAAGCTGAAAAGAAGCGGTCATAGGGATTAAATCCTGTTTTCAGTGGTTTTTTCAAAAAGAGAGAGTCGGGCTGCGTCAAAGCCAATGCGTATCTTATCATCGTCGCGGACCTTCGATTGCCCATCCATGCGAAGACGAATGCGCACCCCCATGATTTCACACCAAACAATGGTGTCGCTTCCCATGGGTTCAACAAGCTCAACGGTGGTGTCCAAGGCGAAATCCGCAGCATCGACGGCCTCTCCGGTCACAATGTGTTCGGGTCGAATGCCCATCCAGCCTTTGCCTGCGGCGGGCTTGGAGATGAACTCGTAATTTGAGATCGGGATCGAGTGGCCAGCCGTCACGAACATCGGGGCACCGTCCGTCGTGATTTCGCCTTCAAAGAAGTTCATGGAGGGGGAGCCGATAAACTCTGCGACGTATTTGTTGCAAGGCTTGTTGTAAATCACGTCGGGACTGTCGAGCTGGTAGATTAATCCGCCTTTCATGATGGCAATGCGATCCGCGAGGGTCATGGCCTCGACCTGATCGTGGGTCACGTAGATCATGGTATTTTTGAGTTGGTGGTGCAGGCGTTTGATTTCAACCCGCAGATCAGCGCGAAGTTGTGCATCGAGGTTTGACAGTGGCTCGTCAAATAGGAAGACATCCACGTCGCGCACGAGGGCGCGGCCAATGGCAACACGTTGACGTTGCCCGCCAGACAGGGCCGCGGGTTTGCGCTTGAGCAGGGGTTCAATTTGTAAAACTTCTGCGGCATGCGCGACCCGTTTGGCGATTTCGGCCTTGGGAACCTTGGCGTTTTTAAGGCCAAATGAGAGGTTTCCTTCGACTGTCATCTGTGGGTAAAGCGCGTAGGATTGAAACACCATGCCGATGCCGCGCTCGTTGGGTTGGGCCCAAGTGACGTTTTCACCATTGATGTGAATTTGCCCACCCGAGACATCCAAAAGACCCGCAATACAGTTGAGCAATGTGGATTTTCCACAGCCAGATGACCCAAGGAGAACAAGAAATTCGCCCTCTGGAATATCCAGATTTAGGTCTTTGAGAACCTTAACGGCACCAAAGTTTAGGTCGAGGTTTTTGATAGATACGCTTGTCATGATTTAGCCTTTCACCGCACCAGCAGCAATGCCGCGTACGAAGAGCTTGCCAGAAGCAAAGTAGAGAATGAGGGGAACGAGACCGGTCAGAAGGGTTGCCGCCATATTGACGTTATATTCCTTCACACCTTGGACGGAGTTCACGATATTATTAAGCTGAACCGTCATCGGATAAATCGCCGGTTTGGTGTAAATGACCCCAAAAAGGAAGTCGTTCCAGATACCCGTGACCTGAATGATCATTGCCACAACAAAAATGGGCAGGCTCATGGGCAGCATCACGCGAAAGTAGATACCCCAGAAGCCAGCGCCATCTACACGGGCCGCCTTAAATAGTTCGTCGGGCAAGCTTGTGAAATAGTTGCGGAACAAGAGCGTTAGGATCGGCATTCCGAAAATCGTGTGCACCAAAACAAGCCCCCAGAGCGACCCCATTAGGCCGAGGTTCTTCAGGATAAGAACGATGGGATAGAGCATCACTTGGTAAGGGATGAAAGCCCCGAAGATGAGGATGGTAAAGAAAACTTCCGAGCCTTTGAACTTCCAATTAGCCAGCGCATATCCGTTCACAGAGGCAATCAAAATCGACAGAATTGCCGAGGGGATAAGGATGCGGACCGAGTTCATAAATCCGCGACTTAACCCGTCGCAGTTCAAACCCGTACAGGCCGTGCTCCACGCTTTCACCCATGGTTCAAACGTGACCTCGACGGGGAGGTCAAAGATATTGCCCAGTCGGATTTCCGGCATGCCCTTAAGGGAGGTCGTAACCATCACATAGAGGGGCAGGAGGTAGTACATCGTCACCAAAAGAAGCGTACCATAGAGCATGATGTTGTTGGGGCTCATACGTTTTTTGGGTTTGGGACCTTGGGGTCCGGTAAGATTATTTTTCACGGCGTTTCCCTCCGAATTCTAGATACGCGTAGGGGACAAGAATGATCAGAACCGTCACGAGCATCATGGTTGACGCGGCGAAGGCCTGTCCGAGGTTTTGGTTTTTGAACATGCTTTCGATGACGTATTTTGCCGGCACTTCAGAAGCGATCCCCGGCCCACCGTTTGTTTGGGCGACGACGAGGTCATAGACCTTCACAATCCCCGAAGCGATGAGAACGAGCGCGGTGATAAAGACAGGTTTCATCATCGGGATCACAATAAAGATGTAGGTTTTCCAACGTGGGATACCGTCCACACGGGACGCTTTCCAGATGTCTTGGTCGATTCCGCGTAGGCCCGCGAGCATGAGCACCATGATCAAACCGGTACCCTGCCACATCGCCGCGATGAGAATGCCATAAATAACGAGGTCCTGATTATACAACGGATCAAAATTGAAGCTTTCCCACCCCATTGAACGCACGACACTTTGGATGCCAAAGTCTGGGTTCAAAATCCACTGCCACGCAAGGCCAGTTACGACGAAGGACAGGGCGAACGGGTAAAGGATGATGGTGCGGATCGTATTCTCAAACCGAATTTTTTGGTCAAGTAACGTTGCCAGAAAGAAGCCGATCGATATTGAAAGGACCAGAGAGAAAAATCCAAAAATCGCGAGATTCTCGATCGAAATTAGCCATTTATTTGTCGACCAAAGGCGATCGTATTGGTCAAGACCAACAAAGTCTAGTTTGGGTAACAATTTGGATTTCGTGAAGGAGTGGACAACCGTCCACACTGTGCAACCTACAAAAATTACCAAGGCAGTCGCGATCATTGGAAGCGCGGCGACTTTGGCGTTTAGGTTGCGAAAAAGCTGGTTGGGCCTTTTTGCATCCGCCATTGGAAGGACTCTCTTTCAGGAAGGTGCGCCCTCATTTCAAAGGGTGGAACCTCATTTGGAATGAAAAAATATGCCCCCGAACGACATGCATTCGGAGGCACGTTACAATCGGGGAGGATCAGTCCGCGTTTGCAATGATCTCAGCGTAGCGCGATTGTGCGTCTTCGGCTGTGATCGACGTGTCATTCCAGAACTCAACCATTAGATCTTCGATCTGGCCAGATGTATCCGGTGAAAGCACTTGATCGCCCCCTGGCATGATATTGCCTGCGGCGAGGATTTCGAGACCTTTTTTCATACAGTCGTTTGCGGCAGAAAGATCAATGTCACCCCGTACTGGAAGCGAACCTTTTTTCAGATTGAAGTCCACCTGTACTTCTTTGGAAAGCAACAATTTAGCCAACTCTTTTTGAGCGGCTTCAATTTCCGGATCATCTTGCTTAGGGAAGTAGAATGCGTCGCCAGCAGTTGAGATGATTTCATTCACACCCAAACCCGGAAGGCATGTATAATCAACTCCAGCAACTTGCTCTGCCACTGCAAATTCACCCTGTGCCCAGTCACCCATGATTTGACCACCGGCTTCGCCGTTAATCACCATTGCAGTAGCTAGATTCCAGTCAGAGACATTGGAGCCGACTGCGAATTCACGTGCGTCTGCTGCGGCTTTGAATACTTTCAGCATTTCCGGAGAGGCTGCAGCTTCTGCATCCTTGTCGACGTTAACTTTTGTCCAGAGGTCAAGGCCACCAATAGCAACATTCATCACGCCAAAAGCACCGGCGGATTGCCAAGATTGCTGACCCATAGCGAGTGGAACTTTGCCAGCTTCACGTAATGCAGGAGCGGAAGCCACGAATTCGTCCCAGTTCGCAGGAACCGGAACACCAGCGTCGGCATAGGCTTTGTGCGACAACCAGATCCACTGCCATGAGTGAATGTTCACAGGCACGCAGTAGATTTTGCCATCGAGGGTACAGCTATCAAGCAAGGAAACGGGGTGCACGATGTCGCGCCAGCCGCCTTCGGTTGCGACGTCAGTGAGGTCAAGCATGAGGCCGGCTTCGACGAGCTCCTCGGCCTGACGACCGTGGTTCAACTGTGTGGCGTGCATCGGATCGCCGCCCAGAATACGGCTCACGATGACGCCGCGCGCAACGCCGCCGCCGCCCGCAATGGCGCCATCTACCCAAGTGTTGCCTTCAGTCGCGTTAAATGCTTCGGCGAATTCAGCAACAGCTGCCGCTTCGCCGCCGGATGTCCACCAGTGTGTGACTTCCAAATCAGTCGCATAAGCTGTCGACGCTGCGCAGAGCGCAGTTGTCGCAACAAGTGCATTACGAATTTTCATAGTATCCTCCCAATTGTGTCCAGCGCCTCCCTGAGCGCCTTTTGCAATCGATTACAATGTTGCGCCTTTGTGTGAAATAGGTGCTGTAATCGATTACAGGTAGATTTCAACGAACGCGCGATTCTGTCAAGCCCTTGGATTAATCTTTTCCACAGAGTAGATAGAGAAATAATTTTTGGGGACCACCGCATGAATTCGAACAGGGCGAGAATACAAGATGTTGCACGTGTTGCGGGGGTTTCGACGGCCACCGTAAGCCGCACATTGAGCAACCCGTCTGTGGTTTCTGAAGCGACGCGAAGTTCGGTTTTAGAAGCCGTAAAGGTCACCGGATATCGTGTCAATCGCGCGGCTAGAAATCTACGAACCCAGAAGACGAGTGCCATTCTCGTCTTGATTCCAAACCTATCTAACCCGTTCTTTTCGCAAATAATTTCTGGAATTGAACAGGTTTTCTCGCGGGCAGGTTACTCACTACTGGTGGCTGATACCGAAAACAAAAGTAAACCCAATTTTAGTCTGGTCGATGTGTTTCGGGACGGGCAGGCGGATGGCATCATTTTGCTGGACGGCTACATCCCGCTTGAGGCGATCACATCGTTGCGCGGCACCGAAGCCGAGCATCTGGTTATATATGCTTGCGAGTGGGGTGAATCGGAAGGTATTCCATCGATTCGCAGCGATAATCCTGCAGGCGCGC